>ONSX01000029.1 GCA_900320615.1 uncultured Eubacteriales bacterium | reverse complement strand
CGTGACCTTGCCGCGGATGTCATCGAGCTTCTCTGCATTTTCCTGCTGCTTCAGCATGAACAGCTTGATCTTCAGTTCCTGGAACGCCTTGTCCTTGTTTTGGAACTGAGAGCGCTCATTCTGGCAAGTGACAACGATTCCCGTCGGAAAATGCGTGATCCGGATGGCCGACGATGTCTTGTTGATGTGCTGGCCGCCGGCACCCGACGAGCGATAGGTATCAATCCGGATATCCTTCGGATCGATCTCGATGTCAAGATCCTCCTCGATGTCCGGCATGACTTCACATGCAGAAAATGAAGTCTGTCTCTTGCCGTTCGCGTTGAACGGACTGATCCGGACGAGCCGGTGCACGCCGTGTTCAGACTTCAGAAGGCCGTACGCGTTCTCACCATTTACCTGGAATGTGATGGATTTCAGTCCCGCCTCGTCGCCGTCAAGGCTGTCGAGAACCTCTACCTGGAAGCCGTGGGACTCCGCCCACCTCGAGTACATGCGATAGAGCATGCCCGTCCAATCCATGGCCTCGGTTCCGCCGGTGCCCGCGTGAAGTGTGACGATCGCGTTGCAGTCATCATACTCACCGGAGAGCAGCGTCTTCATGCGAAGCGTCTCAAATCTGTTCTTGAAATCCTCGAACATCTCCTCGACTTCCGGAACGATGGACGGGTCCGGCTCTTCGTCGGCCATCTCGATCATGTCCCGGATATCGTCGTGATCGGAAACAAGCTTATTGTATGTCTCCACGTCGTTCTTCCAGAAATGAGGATCTTCCATTTCTCTGTTTAATTCCTGAATTCTCTTCTCTTTGACAGCGAGGTCAAAGTGAGTCCCTCATTTCAACTAATGGCTGGTCATAGGAATTCAGTTCAAGCTTGATCGGATCTAACTCTACCAATAGTCTCACCCTCTTTCGTGCCTGTACATGCAGGCTCTGTGATATTTTACTCACCGCGGCAGGCCGCGGCTGTACTTTTTAATATACCGAAAAGATGCAGATCTTGCAAGGTCTGGGGCTTATACAGATATGGCCCGACCGAGGCGGAAGGACCAGATATATGTCTCTTTCACGTCTTTTCCGGTCACGCGCTCCAGAGCTTTACGGTACTGTGCGAGCTGCACGCGGTATCTGTCGGTCAGCTCCGACGGATCGCGCACACGGTCTGTCTTGTAGTCGAGCAGGACGATGCCGTCTTCTTCATAGAAGAACGCATCGATGATTCCCTGTACAAAGATCATCTCGTCATCCGGCCATTCACTCCGGATTTCGGACGCGGCGACTCCGAGGACAAATGGCTGCTCTCTGTACAGACCGCCTCTCCGCTCGGCCTCCGCCAGCCGTCTTCCCATCGGACTTGCCACCATCGACGCGACGCGCCAAAGATCGACCAGGTCCGCCTCCTCCGCACTGATCTTTCCAGATTCTTCCAGCCTTTTGAGCTGATGGACGAGATTTCTGTATACGCCTTCCCGGTTCACGGCCGACCTGTCTCCGGTCCGCTGCGAACCTGCGTATATTGCCGGCTTGCCGTCGCCCGCGGCCGCACCGGTGCCCGTCGCCCCTGATGCTGCGGATGTCGCGGATTCGCCGTCGCCCGCGGCCGCACCGGAACCTTCGGCCGCCGGCTCGCCGCCATCTGCCTCCGCAAATGAGATGAGCTGCATAACTCTGTGGTATGCATTTCCGCGCGAAGATCCGGATGCAGCTGCGCCCCTGCCGCCGCGTCCCGCACCGCCAGCAGATTCCGGGGCGGAACCGGATACTGCTTTCTTTCTCGAATCCTCTGCTTCTCCAGCCGCCCGCCGCATGTCCCGCTGCCGGATGAAGTCCGGCACCGTCGGCTCCTCATCCTCTTCTTCCGGATAGAGCTGCGCCGCATCGTCACCTGCCGCAAATTCTGCGTCATTGTCCGTATAGCGGCCAGTCTTCAGCTCTGATACGGAAACCTCAACTGGAATCGTCTCACTGCCCGCGAACGGATAGGTCCAGGCCGCCCGCGAATTGATCAGAGAGCGCATGTCTGCGTCGTAGATGTGCGACGGACGGACACCCTCAAGCGCCGCAAGCGCGTCCGCACGCCGCACCTGCGTGTCCACCTCATCCGCAGCCAGATCGGACGGCCGGACCGGCGTAAAGACAAGGCAGGAGCCGGAGAGCTTTCTCCCTCCGTCATGCATCAGCATTTTTTCTCTCTCGGCTGCCGTCATCGTCCGCATGGCTGCCCTGTTCTCCGCGTCCAGCATCCGCTTTGCTGCCGGAATGACCCATTTCCAGAAACTATCTGCCCGGACAATAAAGCCGGCGGAAAGCTTCGACTCCGACAGCGGGGCATCCGACACAAGGCGCTCAAAGCTCTCTTCATTTTTCATAAAGCCCGTGAGAATCAGCTTCTGCTTCGCACGCGTAAAGGCGACATAGAGAACTCTCAGCTCTTCCCCGATCCGGTCGCGCAGCAGCCGCTGCTTCACGGCGCATTTCTTCAGCGTCGGCACCCGCACACGGCGCCTGAAATCGATGTAATCCGAGGCGACTCCCATTTCCGGATGAATCAGCACAGAGGCCTTCAATTCCCGTGTGTTGAATTGCTTGCCCATGCCGCACACAAAGACGACAGGATACTCGAGGCCCTTGCTCTTGTGGATACTATAGATTCTCACGACGTCTTCGTGCTCCGTGATTGTGCTCAGCTCACCGAAATCGACATTTTCCTTCTGCAGGTTCTCGATATAGCGGACGAAATTGAAGAGACCGACATAGCTCGTGTGCTCAAATGCGATCGCCTTGTCGACCAGCATACGGAGATTCACGGTTCTCTGCAGCCCTCCCGGAAGAGCCGCCGCGTACTCGCCGAAACCAGATTCTGCGATGACCCGGTCGATCAGCTCGTGCAGCGGTGTGTCGTGCACGTTCTCGCGGATATTGTCGTAAAATGAGAAGAACTCGTCGAGACGCGCGCGGAGCGACTGTTCCTCTCCGTGCTGCGCATAAAAGCGCGCGGCGTCGTACATCGAGACATTGGCTCTCTCCGTGCTGCCGGAATAAGAGGCGGCCCCGTCTCTTGCGCGGACGCGCGCCAGATCCTCAGCTTCAAGCCCCGCAAATGCCGATGTGAGGACGGCCGTGAACGGGATGTCCTGCTGCGGGTTGTCGATAATCCGAAGATAATTGAGGACGGTGACAACCTCGAGCGCACCGAAATACCCCTCCTTCGACGAGGTATAGCAGGGGACATGCATGCCGTCGAGGACTCGCGTAAACACATCGCTCCACTCCGCCGTCGTCCGCAGCAGGATCACGATGTCCCTGTACTGAACGGGCCGGAGCTCTCCTGTCTTCTGATCGAGGATCTTCTCGTGACCGACCATCCGGCGGATTCTGGTTCCGACCGCTCTCGCCTCGAGCTCCCTCGCGGCAGCCGATCCTGTGTCATCCATGAGCTCTGCATCTTCTTTCGCAAAGACCGGCATAATCTCAGTCCGGTAGTCAGCCGCGGGGTCCGTAATATTTTTCTCATCCGTATCGGCAAATACCGCCCCCTTCACAAGTGCGGCATCATCGTCATAATCGACGCCACCGACCTCGCTCCGCATGATCTGCCGAAAGATGCCGTTGACAGTATCAACAACCTCTCTGCGGCTTCTGAAGTTCCGGTGCAGATCGATCCGGACTCCGTCTCCGCTTCCTCCCTTGTAGCTGTGATATTTCTCCATGAACAGCTCCGGCCTTGCCTGGCGGAAGCTGTAGATGCTCTGCTTGACATCGCCGACGCAGAAATAGTCGGGCTCTCCGTCCTCGATCCGGCTCACTGCCGTGAGGATTGCCTCCTGCAGATAGTTGCTGTCCTGATACTCGTCGATCATGACCTCCCGGTACTGCCCCGCGAGCTCACGCGCCGCGTATGTCCGCTTCCCGTCCTTCCTGAGAATCCGGAGTGCATCGTGCTCGAGATCGCTGAAATCAAGAAGATTTTTCTCCTCCTTCTTCTCCGCGTAGCGGTCCCGCATGCGCTCCGCGAGATCGAGCAGTACATCGAGCGGTCCCGCTCCGTCGCGGAGGCTCGCGGCCGCATCGTCCGCCGGCAGAAAGAAATACTGCTCCTTCAGTTCATCGAAAATCTTCTTCAGAGCCTCTTTCCTATCCTTGAATACGTCCCGGAGATCTGGATTCTCTCCTTCTGCCGGCTTCTTCCGGCTGAGAGCCGGAATGTCCGTTCCATACAGGGCGAGGCGGGTCTTCCGGTAGAAATCGTCGCCTGTTATCGCCGCAAGGACATGTTCCGCGAGCTGAAGGTAGGTATCTCCCGTCGGGATATAGGCGGACGGGCCCTCTGCGCTGTGCGCAAGCTCCGCATTTTTTTTTGCCAGGGAGAGTGCCATCTCCGCGCTCTCCTTTGCTGCCTCCCGGAAGGTCTTCATCCACTCTGTCTGAAAAAGCGTCTCTGGCGAGGAGGCCTCATTTTCATGGCGGCAGTGTTCAAGCCAGCCGCGCGGATCCGGACTGCTCTCGGCCGCCTCGAATACACGGAGAATGAGATCCTCGAGCGCTGCATCTGTCTTGCCCGTCGCAAAAGTCTCGACAAATGAACCAAACCGCACCTGCTCATCCGGGTCCTCCGACGCGTACGCCTCCTCGAGAATCTCCGACACAGCGTCCTTCTTCATCAGCTTTGTCTCGCCCTCTTCCGCGACGCGAAAGCCCGGCACAAGCCCGATGGACTGGCCGTAATTCCGGATGACATAGGAGCAGAAGCCGTCGATCGTCGTGATCTGGGCTCCTCCGACGCGGCGGACCTGATCCGCGAGATACGCGTTGTCCGGGTCCTGCTCCGCCGCATCCTCAAGCCTGTTCAGGATGCGGGTCTTCATTTCTCCGGCAGCCGCCTTCGTGAACGTCACGATCAGCAGCTCGTCGATCGAGACAGGGTCCGTGTCACTCGTGATTCTGGAAAGGATCCGCTCCACGAGCACCGCGGTCTTGCCTGATCCAGCGGCTGCCGAGACGAGAATATTGTTTCCGCGAGTCGTGATCACCGCCTTCTGCTCATTTGTCCAGCTGATCGCCATCGTCCTCTCCCTCCATTCTGAGAATTGCGTCGTCCTGACTCATCTTGTCAATCAGGCGGTACTGATATCCTGGTATCCTCCTGTCGAAGCCGCAGATGCCCTGGTACTCGCAGAACTGGCACGCCGTGTCCTTGAGATCGGCCGTCGCGTACGGATTAATCTCCGCACTTCCGGAAAGAATCGAGCATCCCGCATCCGTCACCTTCCGCCGGACATAAGCGCTGACCGTTTCGTAGTCACCCGCAGATATCAGATGCGACGTCTTTGAGATGCCTTTTTTTGTTTTCTTTACCGGTACGACGTCGGAGACGGCCCCGCTCTCCTTCAGCGCATGATCAAAATGCTCCGCCGTCTTCTCGTCTCCGATCACAATGCCTGATGGAATAAGCTCCTTCAGAATCCGCTTCGCCAGCTCGCTGCCCGTCTCTCCCGGCTGATAGGCGACGACAGGGTCCATGACCCGGTAGTAAAAGATGCCCGCCGGAACCGGGTGCTTTCCCTGCTTTCTGAGCAGTTCAAGGGCCGCCTCCATGTAAATGACAAGCTGCAGCTGCAGGCCGTAGTAGACGTCCCGCAGGCTGAACTCCTTTCGCCCGGTCTTATAATCAATGACGCGGACCAGCGTCACTTCGTCCTCGTCACAGATATCAATCCGGTCAATCCGCCCTGTCAGGGTGAGTTCCGCTCCTCCCGGCAGCCGGATTCGCGCAGCCTCGATGTCCTCATTTCCGGAGAAGGCGGTCTCCATCCCGGCCGGCACAAAGTCTCCCGCCACGATCTGCTCGGTCTGCGCCCACGCAGTCGCGGACATCAGCCTGTCCATGCGCCGGATCTGATACTCATTTCTGGCCGTGTCGTGGAGCACGTCGTTTCCGCTCTCGACGACGGCCTGCCGCATGCTTTCGGACGCGCGGCCGTTTCTCAGGTCATTGTCCTCCGCGAAATGCCGCCACTTCTCTCCATCCGTTCCGGCCGATCCCGCGAAGAGCTCCAGTGACCGGTGCATGACCGTTCCGAGTTCCATTGGATTGAACAGAAATTCGGCTCTCTCCTTCAGTCTCAGCCCGTACTTCAGAAAATGAGCGAACCTGCAGGCGCAGAACTGCTCCAGGCGCGACGCCGAATTGTGCAGATTTTTTCCGTACAATGCCTCCGCGGCTGCGCGCCCGATGCGGTCCTTCGGTTTCCGTCTGCCTGCCGCCTCAAGGAGGATATCCATCTTCCGGGCATACACCGGCTGCCGCCGGTACCACGAGAAGAGCTCAAGGAACTCAGGCGTCAGCGCCTTCGTGTCAATGGACTCGAGCCCCTCCGTGACAAGGCGAACGCCTGTCTCCGGCCGCTCGAAGCGCTGCCTGATATCGGTCCGGGCATGCCTTTCCTGAAGTTTCGGAAAGAGCCGCCTGACAGCTCCGATCAGATACGCGGGCTTCATCACCTCTCCGGCCATATTTGCCGCGCTGTACATGAGAATGAGCTTCCGGGACGGCTTTGCGAGCGCCATATAGAGATAAAAGCGCTCGATGTAAAGATTTTCACGCGCAGTCGGCTTCAGCGTAATCGCTCTCTCACTGAGTGTGCTGCGGTCCGCGTCATTCAGCGCGCCGCCTCCCCTGACAGGTTTCGGGATCACGCCCTCGTTGACACCCGCAAGAAACAGGACCTTCACATCCCCGATCCGGCTCCGCTCCACATCGCCGACCATAACCTGGTCGGATCCGGGCGGAATGATCGCGACGCGCGCTTCCGCGAAACCGGCCTCCAGAAGCGCCTGATAGTTCTTCATGGAGATCTTCTCCTCGCCGAGAACGGCCGTCAGCTTATCCAGAAAATGACAGACGTACGGGTAGACCTGATCATATTCTCTGGCGAGATCGGGTCTGCCATTGTCGTCAAACCATTTTGTCCTCTCCCGGAGCTTCTCCTCTGCGCGCGTCCGGACGCAGAAATCATAGACCGCCTCGGATTTCTCGCGCACCGTTCCGCCACGGCGTCCGAACGCGTCTGCCAGCGGGTCCAGCAGCTCAAGAAGACGTCCGCGCACCCCATCGAGCAGCGGAACCTCCCCGGGGTCCTCGCCCTGATAGCTCCGGATAAACTTCGTCCGCCATTTCTTCTTGCCGCGGATTCCGCAGCCCCGGACATAATTCTCCAGATGCTCGATCTCATCCGGCGTGAAGTCCGTCATGCCGCTCTTCAGCATGCGGAAGATGCCCTCATAGGAATAGTTTTCCGCACAGGCCTGCATCGCGGCGCGGAGATATTCGATGAACGGATTGCTGACGAGGGCCCTCTTCTGGTCAAGGAAGTACGGAATTCTCCACTCCGAAAAGACCTGCCGCACATAGTCGCCGTACGACGCAAGATCCCCCGTCACAACAGCAATATCGCGGTACCGGTATCCTTCCTCGCGCACCAGGCGGCTGATTGCAAGTGCCGCCTCCTCAATCTCCTTCCGCGGATTTTGCGCCGCGAATACGCAGATATCGCGCGGATCCTCCTGCCAGTGCCCGCGCCTCCCCGCGCGGAACAAAGACGCCTCAAGGAACTGCAGCTCGGGAGATGCCGCATGGCGGCTGTGTTCATTTTCAGGAATGAACACAGGCCGCATCACCGGCACGCGGTTCTCCTCCGCAAGCTTCTTCAGCGCCTGCGTCGTCGTGTGGCTGAGCGCAAAGAGTCCGGTCTTCCGGTACGATCCGAACGGCTGCTCGTGCTGATCCAGTGTGACCGTCACATACATGTCCTTTGCGAGGTTCATCAGTTTTCCGATCAGCTTAAGCTGGACGGGTGTAAAGCCAGTAAAGCCGTCGAGCGCGATCACAGAGCCCCGGACGAGCTCCGACCGGTCGACGACATCGACCAGTCGATCCGGAACTTCCTCAGCCGTCATATACGTCCCGGCGAGACGCTCTCTGAACGCAGCGTAGACATGCGCCGTGTCCGAAACCTTCATCGCAAACGGGCTGTTTTTTGTCTTCTCATCCACCGCACCGGCCAGCTGCTCCGGCGTGACGTCGTACAGCATCAGCTCGGAGATCAGCGCCTTCATCTCCGCGAGATTCTGCGGCCTTGCCAGCGTTGCTCCATAATAGGGAAGCTCCTTCTTCAGATCGAGCGCGATCTTCTCGAGCATGAATGTCTTTCCGATCTCCTCGAGCGGCTCCTCACTCTCCTCGCCCGTCTCAGCAAAGATGCGGTAGGCCAGTCTGTTGAATGAGAGTACATCGATATTGAGGATGCCGTGGCGCGGATGCTGACGGACCAGCATTTTCTGCGTCTGCATCGTGAACTGCTCCGGGACAAGAACGATAAAACGCCTGTCCGGCTCCCGCATGGACTCCTCAATAATGCGTGCAAAAACCGCATGCGTCTTTCCGGCTCCCGCGCCGCCCGTATAAAGTGTAAGCGCCATATCTTCCCCCTTCTTCCCGGCACCGGCATTTCCACCGCCCGCAAGCCGTATGCCTCCGCAGGCCTCCGATCAGAACAGACGGGCCCGGACACATATACCCGTAAGTTCCTTCCGTTTCTGCGCTGATGCATCTCATTCCTCCGCATCGCGCATCTTCATTTCACGCCCCGGAACCGCTGTCCGGATCTGCTCTGTCCTCAAGGTCAAGAACCGATCTCGCCTCATCGATATCCATGTCGCCGATATTCCGCATTCTGCGCGTGATAATCTGCGTCCGGTGATGAAGCCGGTCTGTCGAGGACACCGCCTCAGAAAGCTTCTTCTGTGTCTTTGTAATTTCCTCATCCATCCGGCCGAACTGAGCCTTCACGGCCTCAAGCAGTTTCATGACCTCGACGCTCTTCTGCGAAAGCGCGATGCTGCGGAAGCCGGCCTGCAGGGAATTGAGGATCGCCGTAATTGTCGTCGGTCCCGCGACGAGAATGCCAAGGCTCTGGCATTTTTCAGAGAGGCCCTCGATCCGGAGGACCTCCGCGTACAGTCCCTCCGTCGGAAGGAACATAATCGCGTAGTTCGTCGTACGCGGCGGGTCGAGATACTTGTCCCGTATGGTTCTGGCCTCATCCAGCATGCGGGTCTTAAGGGCCGTGACAGCCGCCGCCAGCGCCTCCTGATCGCCCTGATCCGCCGCATCCATGATGCGGTTGTAAAGGTCCGCCGGGAACTTCGAATCGATCGGCAGATAGACCGTGTCGCCCGTCCCGTCCTGCGCCGGAAACTTCACGGCAAATTCAACCCGGTCGGACGAATTTTTCTTTGTCGCGACATTCTCGTCGTACTGGGCACGCGTCAGTGTCTGCTCGAGAATCCTGCCGAGCTGCACCTCGCCCCAGGTGCCTCTCGTCTTCACATTGGACAGGGTTCTGTTCAGATCCGTCACTCCCTCCGAGAGGGACTGCAGCTCGCCGAGCGAGCGGTACAGCCGTCCGAGCTGATCCCCGATCGTCTTGAAATTCGAGTCGAGCCGCTCGTTCAATGTCCGATCGAGCTTGTCGCTGACGACGCCGCGGATCTCATCAAGCTTCTCCTCATTGGACTGCTGCAGCCGGTCTGTCTCCGTCTGCAGCGTGCGGATCACGCGGTCCTGCAAATTCACGAGCGAGTCTGTCTGAAGCTTCGACGCATTCAGGAGCTGATCGGACTGCGTCTTCAACCCTCGCCGCAGTGCGTCCGACACCTCAGCCCGGAGCTGCGCGCTCGCCTCCTGGTTCGCGCGGTTTCCGCTCTCGACCCGCTGTGCGATGCGGATCAGTTCATCGTGGTTGTCCCGTCCCGGGGGCAGCGCACCTCCCTGTCTTCCCTGACGGATCAGGATAGTGGCCATAAGAAGAATCACCACCAGCAACAATACATACAAGAAGATCATCTCAGCTGTACCCATTTTTTCCTCTCTTCTTTATTGCACACAGGCCGTACCGATGGCACGCGATCGCAAATCTCCGGACGGTGCCGCTCATCCGTCGGCATATGCGCTCCTTCCGTCACTTTCCCAAGTTTCCACTTGACACAGAGCGGCGTTACGAGTATCGTATGATTATTATAGAACACAAGTTCGCACATGTCTATAAGATTTTTCCACTGCCCAGTGAATCGTACATTTGAAAGGGGAATTATATGCCGAAAATAGATCTCATCACCGGATTTCTCGGATCTGGCAAAACAACCTTTATCAGGCACTACGCGAAATATCTCTTGTCACAGGGCGAGCGCGTCTGCATTCTGGAGAACGATTACGGCTCCATCAATGTCGACGCTCTTCTCCTCAATGACCTTCTCGGAGACAGCTGCGACCTCGAGATGGTCACAGCGCCCGCCGGTGACTACGACTGTCACCGGCGCAGGTACAAGACGAAGCTCATCACGCTCGGCATGCTCGGCTACACGCACGTGATCGTCGAGCCATCGGGTATTTACGACGTCGACGAATTCTTCGACGTCCTGCATGACGATCCGATCGACCGTCTCTACGAGCCCGGCAGCGTCCTCGCGATTGTCGACGCTCACCTTCCGGAGAAACTCTCCGACGAGTCCGAGTACATGCTCGTCTCGCAGACCGCGGACGCCGGGCGGATCATCCTGAGCCGGACGGAGGACGCATCGCCGGAGGAAATCCGCGGTGCCGTTGCTCACCTGAACAGGGCGATGGAGCGCTTCCAGTGCCGCCGCCGTTTTTCTCTCCCGGAAAATGAGACCCCCGCGGAAAGCGCCGCGAGCCCTTCCTCGCCATCCGCAGCGGGACAACGACGTCCTGATCCGCAGAACGTCGTCGTCCTGAAGGACTGGAAGGATTTCACAGATAAGGATATGCAGGCTCTCGCCGATGCGGGAATACGCCTCTCCTCTCACGTAAAAATGCCGCTCGAGAACGGAAACGGCTTCGACTCCCTGTTCAGCTACAACGTCCATATGACCGCCGCACAGCTGCGCGAGACTGTGAAAAAGATGTTTAACGACGGAAAATGCGGCCATATCATGAGAATCAAGGGCTTTATCCCGGCCAGTCAGGCAGGACTGAAGGACGGTTTCTCTGTCGAGACCGCAGAAACCGCCTCCGAAGAACAATCAGGCGCAGAACCTGCGTGGTACGAAGTCAACGCGACGCGGAATGGTCTCGAATTAAAACCTTCCGAGGCAGGCCAGGAGGTCCTGATCGTCATCGGAGAACATCTCGACGACAAGACTGTTCACGAATATCTCCCGTCGAGCGTCGCGCCGGCCCACGGCTGAGCGGGCAGCAGCTCTCTGCCGCTCAGCATCTGCCCGCACGCGCAGAGGGCATTTCAGGCGAAGCAGCAGGCATTATGCCAAAGAATATCATCCCAGCTCGCGGGCGCTCACGTCGAGTGCTGACGCGATAACCTTGTCCATGTCATAATACTTGTACTCACCGAGCCTGCCGCCGAAGATCACGTTCTTCTCGCGGCTCGCGAGCTTCCTGTATTTCTGGCAGAGCGCGCCGTTCTTTGCGTCATTGACCGGATAGTATGGCTCGTCGCCCACCTTCCACTCTGACGAATACTCGCGGGAAATAACCGTCTTCGGCAGGTCATTTCCCGCCTCGTCCTTTCCGAACTCAAACCACTTGTGCTCGATGATCCGGGTCCACGGCGTCTCGCGATCCGTGTAATTCACTGCGGCATTGCCCTGGAAATTCGGCTTGTCCAGCACTTCCGTCTCGAAGCGAACCGAGCGGTACTCGAGGCACCCGAGACTGTAGCCGAAATACTCATCGATCGGGCCAGTGTAAATCACCTTGTCCGCGAGCGCATCGAGCTCGTCCTTCATTTTCAGATAGTCACAGGAGAGACGCACCTCCGCGCCCTCCAGCATATGGCTCACCATCTTTGTATATCCGCCGATCGGGATTCCCTGATAGAGCGCGTTAAAATAATTATTGTCAAATGTATAGCGGACAGGAAGTCTGCGGATGATGAAGGCCGGGAGTTCCGCGCACGGACGTCCCCACTGCTTCTCGGTGTAGCCTTTGATCAGTTTCTCGTAAATATCGGTTCCGACGAGGCTGATCGCCTGCTCCTCGAGATTCTTCGGCTCCGTAATGCCCGCCTCGCGTCTCTGCTCCTCAATCTTTGCGGCCGCTTCCTCCGGCGTCACAACTCCCCACATTTTATTAAATGTGTACATGTTGAATGGAAGCGAATAGAGTTCGCCCTTGTAGTTCGCGACCGGCGAGTTCGTAAAGCGGTTGAATTCCGCAAATGAATTGACATAAGACCAGACGCGTCTGTCATTCGTGTGGAAAATATGGGCCCCGTATTTGTGAACCTGAATTCCCTCTATATTTTCCGTGAAGACATTTCCCGCGATGTTCGGTCTCCTGTCCACGACAAGAACCTTTTTTCCCTTTCTGACAGCTTCCGCGGCAAAGACCGAGCCAAAGAGGCCGGCGCCTACAATCAGATAGTCGTACATTCCATTTTCCTTTCTTTCCGTGATTTACCGAACTACCAACTCTACCGGGCAGTGATCGGACCCCATAATGTCCGTGTGGATGTCCGCGCTCACAAGTCTGTCCTTGAGACGTTCCGAGCAGATAAAATAGTCAATGCGCCACCCCGCGTTGTGTTCTCTCGCATGGAAGCGATAGGACCACCAGGAATAGACCCCCGTCGTGTCCGGGTGGAAATACCGCCAGGTATCGATAAAGCCGCTGCCAAGCGCTCTCGTCATAGCCGCCCGCTCCTGATCTGAGAAGCCCGCATGTCCCCGGTTCGCCTTCGGGTTCTTCAAGTCAATCTCCTCGTGCGCGACGTTGAGGTCGCCGCACCAGATCACCGGCTTCTTCTGATCAAGCCCCCTCACGTAGGCGAGAAAGTCGTCCTCCCACTTCAGCCGGTAGTCAATCCGCTTCAGCCCGTCCTGCGCATTCGGCGTGTAGACTGTAAGAAAATAAAAATCGGGATACTCCAGCGTGATGACCCGGCCCTCCGTGTCATGCTCCGAAATGCCCAGTCCGTATGCAACATGAAGCGGCGTCTTTCTGGTAAATACGGCCGTCCCCGAGTAACCCTTTCTCTCGGCATAATTAAAGTACTGCTCATACCCCGGCAGGTCAAGTGTCGCCTGTCCCTCCTGCATTTTCGTCTCCTGCAGGCAGAAAATATCGGCATCAAGCGCCGCAAATGTATCCATAAAATTTTTCTTCAGCACAGCCCGGAGGCCGTTCACATTCCAGGAAATGAATTTCATCTCTGCTCCTCCTTTTTCAGATCCCGCTTCCGCTCATTTTACCATAGCCGCACAGTGTCCTGCAAAAAAAGAGAGGAGGCCCCGCCTTGCCGCAGGAACCTCCCCGAAGGAGAAAAATTATGATGAAAAAAGAAAACTGTCAGATTCAGACGGCATACATAAACGGCTCCACGCCAGTATATGTGTATGTCTTTTGCGGTTTCGCGAGTGCCTCCGCGTACAGGCCGCAGAGTCTCTCCGCCTCCGTGTAATCGTCATAATCTATTGTGTCGACCATTCTGTATGTCTCCGAGCGGTCATAGAAATCGCAGTGTGCCTTCAGATTATCGCAGATATACTTCGCCCATTCGTCGATTCTGTATTCATCATTCTCATGGTCGTTCATGGCACTCACCTCGTTGGAATGGATGTATGGAATTGTTTCCATCTCTGTTGATTTCATCATAGTCTTTCTTCCGCGATTTTTCAATAACGTCTTGCCCTCTATTTAACTTTTCGTTGATTTTATACAGTATTTCGCATTTCATATTGTCTACATTGCCCAAATCATGCGCATGCATCGGATACATTTCCGGGCTTGCATCTCTCTGTTACCGTTTCCATCTATATTTCTCTCACAGCTCTGCGTGCATCCCGTCGGCGCACGCGGAACGGCGATTCCATCCCGCTTCCACGCGCAGATTTTCCGTCCGAAAAAAGCCGGCTCTCTTTTCCCCCGCGCGGGCCATTCTTCCCTTCCAGAACGGTCTTCCCGCGCCCGCAAGGCCCGGAAAGCAACCGGAAGTGAATCCCCCAAGGCCCGGACAACAGCCGGAAGTGAATCCCCCAAGGCCCGGACAACAGCCGGAAGTGAATCCCCGCAAGTCCCGGACGACAAAAAAAGAGCGCCCGCGCAAGCCGCGGAACGCTCCTTTCATTTTCTGATATTCAGCTGTAAAAACGACCTGTCAGACGAGGCTTCCGACCGTTCTCGGATACGGAAGGACGTCTCTGATATTCTGCATGCCTGTCAGGTACATGACGCAGCGCTCGAAGCCGAGGCCGTAACCCGCGTGGCGGCAGCTGCCATATCTGCGCAGATCAAGATAGAAGTCGTACTGATCCATGCTCATGTTCAGTTCCTTCATGCGCCTCGTGAGCTTTTCAAGATCAGCCTCGCGCTCGGAACCGCCCATAATCTCACCGATTCCCGGAACCAGGCAGTCCATAGCCGCAACGGTCTTTCCGTCCGGATTCTGCTTCATATAGAAAGCCTTGCAGTCCTTCGGGAAATTGATGACGAAGATCGGCTTCTTGAATACCTTCTCTGTGAGGTATCTCTCATGCTCCGTCTGGAGCTCTTTGCCCCACTCCGGCTTGTACTCGAACTTCTCGCCGGACTTCTGAAGAATGTCGATTGCATCCGTGTAATCGACGCGCTCGAAGTCAGAGGATGCGACGTGCTTCAGTCTCTCAAGCAGTCCCTTGTCGACAAAGGAATTAAAGAACTGCATCTCCTCGGGAGCATTTTCAAGAACATAGTTGATGATGTACTTCAGCATGTCCTCAGCAAGGTCCATGTCGTCTTCGAGATCCGCGAACGCGATCTCCGGCTCGATCATCCAGAATTCAGCCGCGTGGCGCGTCGTATTGGAATTCTCGGCGCGGAACGTCGGTCCGAACGTATAGATATTTCGGAATGCCTGCGCGAACGTCTCACCCTGCAGCTGGCCGGACACTGTGAGGTTTGTCTCCGTGCCGAAGAAATCCTTGCTGTAGTCGATGGTGCCGTCTTCATTTTTCGGAAGATGCTCAAGATCAAGCGTCGTGACCTGGAACATCTCGCCGGCGCCCTCGGCGTCAGATGCCGTGATGAGCGGCGTGTGAACGTAGACAAAGCCGCGCTCCTGGAAGAACTTGTGGATCGCGTAGGCGATCAGTGAGCGGACGCGAAAAGTCGCCTGGAAAGTGTTCGTGCGCGCGCGGAGGTGCGGCATGGTGCGCAGATACTCAAGCGTGTGGCGCTTCTTCTGCAGCGGGTAGTCCGGGCTTGACGCCCCCTCGATGTCCACCTCGTCGGCCTGAATCTCAAACGGCTGCTTCGCCTGCGGCGTCGCGACAAGTGTGCCCCGCACGATGACCGCGGTGCCGACATTGAGATGTGCGATCTCGCTGAAATTGCTCATTCCGTCGTGAAAGACGACCTGAAGCGTATTAAAATATGTGCCGTCATGAACGACCATGAATCCGAATGTCTTCGAATCGCGGATCGAGCGAACCCAGCCGCCGATCGAGATTTTCTTGTCCAGGTACTTCTCTCTGTCCCTGTAGATATCTCTTACTGTAACAAGCTTCTCCATTTCGATGTTCTCCTCGCTACTTTACTTCATTTTAACCATCGAATCATATCACAGATCCCTCGGAAATGAAAGACAACCGTCAGAACTGAAGCCCGTCGAAGCGGACCTTCATATACCCTTCGATGATTTTCACGCATTTCTCAAAGCCAAGCTTCGATGCGTCCACGCACAGGTCGTAGTTGTGGGCATCGTTCCACTTCTCGCCTGTGTAGTAGTAATTATAGTCCGCGCGCCGTTTATTTTCCTTCTCGATATACTTGTCGAGTTCCTTTTCGGTCAGAGAATTGCGCCTGGCCGCCTCCTGGCGGAGGAACCAGTACGGGGCGTGCACGAAGACGCGGACAAGGTTCGGTTCATTTTTCAGGACGAAGCCAGCGGCCTTTCCCACGATGACGCAGGGCTCCTTCTCCGCAAGTTCCCTGATTGTCTTCGCCTGATACGCGAAGAGATTCTTCTTTGATGTGAACTCACTGCTCTCAGGCCCAATCAGCGCCCCTGTATACGGATCAGGGGCTTTGAAAAGCGGTGTGCCGCGGAAATCCATGGACGCCTTCACAAAGAGCTCCTCGTTGATTCCGGACAGCTCAGACGCCATCTTGTAAATATCCTTGTCATAGTAGCCGATGTTCAGCTCGCGGGCCAGCATCTCTCCGATTGTCCGTCCGCCGCTGCCATACTCGCGATTAATCGCGATTACTATCTTCTGGTTCATCATCGTCCCTCCATTATTCACCGAGATACGCTTTTCTGACCTGATCATTGTTCAGCAGCTCCTTTGCGTCGCCGGACAGTGTGATCTTCCCCGTCTCAAGCACGTAGGCGCGATCCGCGATTGCAAGCGCCTTCTTCGCATTCTGCTCAACCAGGAGGACCGTCGTTCCCTCACTGTGGATCTGCTGAATGATATCGAAGATTTCATTCACAAGGAGTGGCGAGAGCCCCATCGACGGCTCGTCCATGAGAACGATATCCGGATGGGACATCAGGGCGCGCCCCATTGCGAGCATCTGCTGCTCGCCGCCGGACAGCGTGCCCGCCAGCTGGTTCTGTCTCTCTTTGAGGCGCGGGAAGCGCTTGTAGACGTACTCGAGCGTCTCTGCGATCTCGCTCTTGTCCTTTCGCGTGTACGCGCCGAGCTTCAGGTTGTTCAGAACGGACATGCCTGCAAAGACGCGGCGTCCCTCCGGAACCTGCGCGATGCCCATGCTGACGGTCTTGTATCCCGGGACCTTCGTCAGATCCTGTCCCTTGTAGAGAATACGACCGCCCGCCGTCGGGATCAGGCCCGAAATCGCATGCAGTGTCGTCGTCTTGCCGGCGCCATTCGAGCCGATCAGAGCGACGATTTCTCCTTTATTTACTTCAAATGAAATTCCCTTCAGCGCCTTGATCATGCCGTAGCTGACCTGAAGGTTCTCCGCCTTAAGAATAGTTTCCATATCTAATCTCCGTTATTCATTTCCCAGATATGCCTTGATGACCTCCGGATTGCTCAGAACCTCCTTCGTCGCGCCCTGTGCCAGGATGCGGCCGAAGTTCAGAACTGTCAGCTTCTCACAGATACCGGAGACGAGCTTCATGTCGTGCTCAATCAGAAGGATCGTGATGTCGAACTTCTCGCGAATGAATGCGATCGTGTCCATCAGCTCCTTTGTCTCATTCGGATTCATGCCGGCGGCCGGCTCATCGAGAAGCAGGAGCTTCGGGTTTGTCGCGAGCGCGCGGGCTATCTCCAGCTTCCGCTGCTGGCCGTACGGAAGATTGGTCGAGAGCTCGTCACGGACGTTCTGCATACCGAAGACCCCGAGAAGTTCCATTGCCTTCTCATCGATCTCCTTCTCAACCCGGCGGCTTCCCGGAAGCTTGAGAATTCCCGAGAGGCTGCCGTACTTGTAGTGGTTATGCAGTCCGACCTTGACGTTATCGATAACGGACATCTGGTCAAAAAGGCGAATGTTCTGGAAGGTGCGGGCGATGCCGTCCTTGTTGATTTCTGTCGTCCTGTGTCCGGTAATGTCCTTGCCGTCGAGCCTGATGATGCCCGTTGTCGGCTTATAGACGCCTGTCAGCATATTGAAGACTGTCGTCTTGCCGGCGCCGTTCGGCCCGATGAGGCCGTAGAGCTCTCCCTTGTTGATATGCAGCTCAAAATCATCGACGGCTAGAAGACCGCCGAAGCGGATACTCAGATTTGTAACATCAAGCAGTGCCATTCTTGCGACCTCCTTCAGCGGTGCCTTCATTTTTCCTGAAACGCGCAAACAGCTTCTT
>ONSX01000102.1 GCA_900320615.1 uncultured Eubacteriales bacterium | reverse complement strand
TGCGTCGGATGAAGATTGTGTTCATTGACGATTTCACGGTACATCTGCTTAAGATCCATAGCCAAGCTCCTCTCTGACCTTGCCAAGGCTCGCTGCGAAGCGGCGGACCTCATCTTCCGTGTTGTAGAAATACATGCTCGCGCGGCATGTCGCGTTCACGCCGAGATACTGCAGCAGCGGCTGGGCGCAGTGATGACCGGCCCGGATACAGACATTGTCCGCGTCGAGGATCGAGCTCACGTCGTGCGGATGGCAGCCCTCGATATTAAAGGTCACGATTCCGCAGTGCCTTGCCGGATCGTCCGATCCGTAGACTGTAATGTGCGGATCTTTCTTCATTTCCTGAAGGAGAAGTGTCGTCAGAGCGAGCTCCTTCTTCTCAATATAGTCAAAGCCAACCTTGCTGATGTAGTCGATCGCGGCGCCGAGTCCGACAGCGCCGGCCGCGTTGACCGTTCCCGCCTCGAACTTGTGCGGAAGCTCCGCGTATGTCGCGGAATCGCGTGTCACGTACTCGATCATCTCCCCGCCCGTGAGGAACGGCGGCATCTCATCGAGCAGCTTCTCTCTGCCGTAGAGGACTCCGATTCCCATCGGCGAAAGCAGCTTGTGCCCGGAAAATGCAAAGAAATCAGCGCCGAGCTTTTTCACATCGACCGCCATGTGCGGCGTGCTCTGCGCGCCGTCGACAACGACGACTGCACCGAACGAATGTGCCCTGTCTGCGATCTTCCGGACCGGATTTTCCGTTCCGAGCACATTGGAGACCTGTCCGATCGCGACGATCTTCGCCTTCTCCGTGATCTTCGCATTTATCTCCTCGTCCGTGTAGACGCCGTCCTTTGTGCATTCAAGATACACAAGCTTTGCGCCCTTTGCGCGCGCGACCATCTGCCACGGCAGGATATTGCTATGGTGCTCCGTGATCGAAACGACGATCTCATCTCCCTCGGTGACACGGCTCATTCCGTAGCTGTATGCAACGAGGTTCAGCGACTCTGTCGCATTTCTTGTAAAGACGATCTCGCAGGGATCCTCCGCGCCGATAAAACCAGCGACCTTCCGGCGCGCCTCCTCATAGTCCTCCGTCGCGTCAATACTCCACTTGTAGAGTCCGCGGAGCGGATTTGCATTCTCCGTCCTGTAAAACCGCTCGACTGCGTCCAACACCTGCTGCGGGCGCTGTGACGTAGCCGCGTTATCAAAATAAATGAACTTCGGATCCTGAAGGATCGGGAAGTCCTTTCTGAAATCTGGCTCACTCATAACCTGTCTGCCTCCTCCGCCGGACCGACTCCCTCGCCCGGTCCGGCGCTGCCCGTTTCTTTAGTCCATTCCAAACTGTCCGGAAATGAACGCGTCAATCGCACTCTGTGTCTCGTCGTCCGGTATCTCTCTTGCGATACTGTGCAGTCTGCCGCGAACCATCATGACGGTCGCTTCCTTCTCGCTGAGCCCTCTCGTCTCGAGATAATACAGCATATCCTCGGACAGACGTCCGATGGAAGCACCGTGACGGCCGTCCACATCCTCCTCCTCGCAGAGGATGACCGGAACCGACTTGTTCACAACCGTCGGATCAAGAAGAAGAACATCTTCCTGCTCATCGCCGACTGAGCCGGCCGAACCGTTCCGGAAATCGATCGTGTCGCGCAGGGTCTTCCTCGCTCTGTCCTGGAGAACGCCCTTGAAGTTGAAGTTCGAGACAGTCTTCTTTCCGCGCTGCGCCGTGACATAGTTGAGATCGAGCGTATGATCCTCACTGACCATGTACCCGCTGTCGATACAGGCCTCGGACTTCTGTCCGTTCTGATCGATATAGCAGCCGCTGTACGTCTTCGCGCCTCCGAGTTCCATCTGGCGGAAGCAGAAGACCGCGTTCTCCTCTGCGACGGCGCCCGTGTCGTCAAGCTGCTCAAACCCCTCTCCCAGAAGGTTCACCTTGATCAGGGTGAGCTTGGCACCCTTTCCGAGGATGACCTTTGTCCCGACGGCAGAAAAGCCCGACGCGTCTTTGTCCGAGCGGTAATTAATAAGAAATGTCGACTCTGAATTTTCTCCCGCAACGATCACATGAACCGCTGCATCATCAGCTCCCGCGCCAAAGTCATAATTCAGGATGACCGGCCTTGCGGGCCTTGCATTTGCCGCGACACGATATATGTCCGCGTCACCGGCAACCGTATTGATGTAATCCGTAAATTCACCGCCGAGCCCGGTCTGGAATGCCTGCGTCATATAGATCGCAGTCTTTCCGGCGACATACTTTTCTCCCCGGATGCCATGCGCCAGAGAATCGGCGTACGCCTCAGCCTCAGATACCGTAACCGTTTCCGAAGCAATTCCTTCCTGGTCAAGACCGGACTCCATGCGCTTTGCAGCCCCTTCCAGCCCGCTCTTTACAGGGACGCTCCGGTGATTGACTCCGAGGCGGTTCCAGGTAAGGCACGGCAGATGGTTGATTCTGATATCCTGTTCGTTCATCAGCTCATGCTCCCTTCCATTTCCAGTTTGATCAGGTTATTCATTTCCGCCGCATACTCAAGCGGAAGCTCCTTGGAGACCGGGTTTGCAAATCCGGAGACGATCATCGCTCTCGCCTCTGCCTCACTGATACCGCGGCTCATCAGATAGAAGACCGCCTCATCAGAGATCCGGCCGATCTTGGCCTCATGGCCGACATCGGCGTCATTCACGCGGACATCCATCTCCGGTATCGTATCGGAGCGCGAAATGTTGTCGAGCATCAGCGACTGGCAGTCGACCGATGACTTTGCCCCGTGCGCGGACGGCATAATCTCGACGGCGCTTCTGTATGTGCTGATACCGCCGTCCTTTGAGAGCGACTTCGTCGTGACAAGCGACGTCGTGTTCTCTCCAATGTGAACCATGCGCGTACCGGTGTCGAGGTCCTGTCCCTTTCCTGCAAATGTAATGCCTGTATACTCGCAGTCGGCGCCCTTCCCCTTGAGGATTGTCGTCGGATAGAGATAGGACACATGGGAACCAAACGAGCCGGAAACCCACTCCATGCGGCCTCCCTCCTCGACGAGCGCGCGCTTCGTGTTGAGGTTGTACATATTCTTCGACCAGTTCTCGATTGTCGAGTAGCGGAGACGCGCGTTCTTCTTCACATAGAGCTCGACACAGCCCGCATGAAGGTTCGCGACATTCCACTTCGGTGCAGAGCACCCCTCGATGAAATGAAGATCCGCACCCTCATCGACAATGATCAGCGTGTGCTCGAACTGGCCGGCGCCCTTCGCGTTCAGACGGAAATACGACTGAAGCGGGATGCTCACCTTAACTCCCTTCGGCACATAGACGAAAGATCCGCCGGACCAGACAGCACCGTGAAGGGCCGCGAATTTATGGTCTGTCGGCGGGACAAGCTTCATGAAATATTCCCTGACCATGTCCGCGTACTCGCCTGTCAGCGCGGACTCCATATCCGTATAGACAACTCCCTGCTGTGCCACGAAATCCTGAAGGTTATGGTAGACAAGCTCGGAATCATACTGGGCGCCGACGCCGGCCAGATACTCATGCTCGGCCTTCGGAATGCCCAACTTGTCAAACGCGGATTTGATCTCCTCCGGAACCTCGTCCCAGGAACCTTTCATTTTCGTGTTCGGACGGACGTAGGTGACGATCTTGTCCATGTGGAGACCGTCAATCGGCGGACCCCATTCCGGAACCTGCATCTGGTTGTAGAGGTCAAGGGACTTCAGGCGAAACGCATGCATCCATTCCGGATCATGCTTCTCCTTTGAGATCTGATCGACGATCTCGGGTGTCAGTCCCTCCCTGACCTTGTAGAAATCTTTTTCGTCGTCCTTGAAGTCGTAGAGACTCCGGTCCGTACCCTCGAGATAGGCATTGATATCATCCTTTGAGTTATCGATGGCAGGATCAAAATGGACGGCGCGGTCTTTGCTTTCTGCGTCACTCATTTTTCTTCTGCCTCCTTCTCGTATTGTTCAATATATGTCTCGAAACCCTGATCGTTGATCTTATCGACAAGATCGGCGCCGCCTGTCGTGACGAGCGTACCCTTGACGAGGACGTGCGTATAATCGACCTTGAGCGACTCAAGGATCTTTGTGCTGTGCGTGATGATGAGAAGTGCGCCGTCGGAGCGCTTGTGATACTCCTCGATGCCCTTTGACACCGTGCGGACCGCATCGACATCAAGGCCGGAATCTGTCTCATCGAGAATAGCGAATTTCGGGTTCAGCATGAGCATCTGAAGGATCTCCGCTTTCTTCTTCTCGCCTCCGGAGAAGCCGACATTGAGGTCGCGATCCGCGTAGGACGGATCCATCTGAAGAAGCTCCATCGTCTCCTCGAGCTGCTTCTTGAATTTCATAATTTTAACCGGCTGGCCTGTCTGCTGACGAAGTGCATTTCTGATAAAGCTTTCGAGGGAGAGTCCCGGAACCTCAAGCGGGTTCTGGAAGGACATGAACATACCGGCGCGTGCGCGCTTGTCCGTCGTCGCCTTTGTGATGTCCTCGCCGTCAAAAAGAATCTGACCGTTCGTCACGTGATAGACCGGATTGCCCATGAGTGTATTGCCGAGTGTCGATTTGCCGGCCCCGTTCGGCCCCATCAGTACATGTGTCTCACCCTTGCCAATATTTAAATTCACATCGTGGAGGATCTCGCCCTCTTCAATCGAGACCGATAAATCCTTCACCTGAAGTAATTGATCTGACATTTTTGTCTCCTGCCTT
>ONSX01000064.1 GCA_900320615.1 uncultured Eubacteriales bacterium | reverse complement strand
GGCAGCTGCTGAGTCCGGCACACCGATCTTCAATCCGTCCTACAGCATCCGCGTCACATTCAGCGACGGCACGCAGGGAGAGCTTCACAATGTTTCGTTCGGTGATTTCTCTGAGGCGTCGATTCACGCGGGCGACGGTTATTTATTCCTGACGTATCAGTCTCTGTCCCAGAACAATGCGGCTGTGAGCACAGAAGAATCCGAGAAGGCGGCAGTTGCAGCGGCAGCGCAGACGGCTCAGGCAGCGGCGGCTACGCCGACCCCGACAACGGCCCCGGCGGCAGAGAAGACGCAGACGACGAAGCAGAGCAGTAACGACGCGGCGGCGCAGCAGGCGGCCCAGCAGCAGGCGGCGGCGGAAGCGGCGGCTAAACAGCAGGCGGCGGCAGAAGCGGCAGCCCAGCAGCAGGCAGCAGCGCAGGCCCAGGCGCAGGCGGAAGCGGCAGCGCAGGCCCAGGCGCAGGCGCAGGCAGCAGCGCAGGCCCAGGCAGCGGCAGAAGCAGCGGCCCAGCAGCAGGCAGCGGCAGCGGCGGCCCAACAGCAACAGCAGCAGGCGAACCAGAATCAGGCCAATGCAGGCTGTGATGACAATGGTACGCCGATCTTCAACTGATGGGCGGCAAGACGCCGGCGAAGACCGGCGCGCGTATTGATTATTTATCTGAGATACGCGCCATTTCCTGTATCGCGATCGTCGTCTTTCATGCGTACCTTCTGATGGCGGGGGATGCGTCCTCATTTTCCTGGGTCACTGCATCGCTCGCGGTCCGGAAGGCCCTGATGTGGGCTGTCCCGTGCTTCGTCATGGTGACAGGTGCTCTTCTTTTGAATCCGGATCATACGGTGACGGTCCGCAAGATCTGGACGAAATATATTCCGAGAGTGCTCGGCGCGCTCCTTCTGTGGTCGCTCGTGGGGCTCATTTTTGATGCGGCAACGGGCGTCACAGTGTACAAGTCAGCCGGAGAGGCGGCCATTGGGTACCTCAAGATTATCTTCACCGGGAGCGGCTGGGCACCGATGTGGTATCTCTATCTGATCATCGGCCTTTACATTCTGCTTCCAGTTTACCGTGCGGCCGCGAAGGGACTTGGCAAAGCGGAAATGAATTACCTTCTGCTGATGTATGTCATTTTCCTCTCCGTGATCCCGACGATTCAGACCGTAAGCGGGCAGCAGATCGGATTTTATATCTGCGTGTCGACCGCGTATCCGCTCTATCTCTTCCTGGGGCATGCGCTTGTCTCTGGAAAGACCCGGATCAGCGGATGGGCAGGGGCGGTCATGCTCATTGCCTCGACACTGATTGTTGCCTGGATGGCTTACTTTGCGGTCATCCGGCAGCTGCAGACACCGACGCAGCTTCTCAATGATTACGGATTCATTCTTCATGTCCTGCAGGCGGCCGGGTTCTTTGCGCTCGCGATGGCATGGACGCTTCCGGGGTGGCTTAAGAGGATGCTTCTTGTGATCGACAGGCGGTCATTTGGCATCTACCTCATTCATTTCTTCTGGCTGAAGGCATTCCGGAACCTGTTCGGCATGAGTCTTGCGGCATCGGGAAATCCGGCATCGGTCCTCATTCTGGCAGTGCTTGCATTTGTGTGCTCGCTGGTGACGGTGGCCGTGCTTCGGCATATACCGGGCATCCGCAGAGTTTCTTAAGCATGTTCCCCTCAGGAGGCGTAAGCTGGCACCGTTTTAAGGCGAGACGCCCTCGAAACCGACTGTGTGGTTCGTCCATGAGATATGGCGGACAAAGGGATCAAATATAGAAGCGGCACATGACTTTGACTAACATGTGCGCGAAGGGAGGAAAGGTTATGATACACCACAAAATGGCAGGGCGGCGTGTCGGCGCAGCCGTGACGGCAGCCGTCCTCAGCATGGCGCTTGTGACAGGTACTGCCAGCGCGGATACGCTGAGCGCGCAGACGACTGCGGAGCAGACGGCGGATTCGCAGAGCGAGACGCTTGTTACAAGCCCGTCCGCGGAGAGCGGAGCAGAGACGGCAGAGGACAGCTCTTCTGACACAGCTGCTGCCGAAGAAGAGACAGCAGCTGCGGAAGACAATTCCGCATCCGAGACCGAATCCACGGCCTCAGAGACGGCGGCTGCAGACAGCACGGCAGCTTCGGAACCGCAGGAGGACAGCACGCTGGTCAAGGCCGCCGAGACGCAGGAGATGTACCGCCTGTACAATCCGAACAGCGGCGAGCATTTCTATACGGCTGATGCCAGAGAGAGAGACCATCTGAAGAGTGTCGGCTGGAAATACGAGTCGGTCGCATGGCGCGCGCCGAAGACGTCCTCGACACCGGTCTATCGCCTCTATAATCCGAACGCGGGTGACCATCACTACACGACAAACGCATCGGAGTGCGATATGCTGAAGAAGGCAGGCTGGAAGCTCGAGGGCATCGCATTTTACAGCGACGATGCGAAGGGCGTTGTTATCTATCGTCTCTACAACCCGAACTGCACGGGAGCGGGCGCGCACCACTACACGGCGAGTGCTAATGAGAGAGACAATCTCGTGAAGGCCGGATGGAAATATGAGGGTGTCTGCTGGTATGGTGCATCTTCCGACAACGTGACGCCGATCCCGACAGGGGAAGTGACGCCGACTCCGACGGGATCTGTCACGGAGACACCGACGCCGGCGCCGACTGCAACGCCGATCCCGACAGTGAAGGGCACGACCGTCTACAACGGAGTCGACTACTCGGCTGTCTACGATTTTAACTACTATGTCAATCACTACGCGGATATCAAAAATGCATACCTCAATAATCCGGACGGCGCGATCCAGCACTTCGTCGATTTCGGCATGAAGGAGCAGCGGCAGGCGATCGCGACATTCGACGAGAAGTCCTACCGCTATGAGTACCGCGACCTCCGCGCCGCTTACCGGAGAGATTTCAAGAAATACTATCTGCACTACATGCAGCACGGGAAGAAGGAGGGACGCGTCGCAACCGGGATCACGACGATGCAGAATGCGGTCACGACATTTGGAAACCGCGATTTCTCCGCAATCTACGATTATCAGTACTACGTCGATCACAACCCGGACGTTCTCGCGGCATTCGGCGACGATGACTACGCGGCTATCGAGCATTTCGCGTGCCATGGCCTGAAGGAAGGGCGCATCGCGAAGGCTTCCTACGATCAGAACACGTACAGCAGCCTCCGGACTGCTGTCTCGAAGTACAATTACCCGAAGGCTGAGGCGGTCTTAAATCAAATCGGCTGGGACCTGCGCGCCGCATTTAACTGGTCAGTCGGCATGACGTATTACGGTCACACGGCTGATATGCCGTCCACACCGAACAACGGCTACCAGTGGTTTGCAGATTACGGGTTCACGCACCACAAGGGCAACTGCTACTGCATGGCGGGCACATTCTATGAGATGGCGGAGCTGATCAATCAGCGGTACAATCTCGGCTACACGTTCCGTCAGGTCTACGGCCATGTCAACAACCGGAACGGCACGAAGGCGCCGCACTCCTGGGTTGAGGTGACGTATAAGGGCGCAACCTACGTCTGCGACCCGAACATGGTCAATGAGTGGCCGAGAACGAACGGCTACATGAACACCTACGGCGGCTCCAATATGTGGTCCATTACCCGTGAGGGATATATGAACTGACAACAGAATATGGGGTTTTAATCTGTGGCGCGGCTCCTTATGGGAGCCGCGTTTCTTGTCAGGTTCCGATTAAATTTTTATGGATGCTTATACTGCCCGTGTTTTTTTGTATGGCTGCCGTACTGGATCGCAAATTCCGGACAGCGGTGCAGGCACCTGAGGCAGGCGATGCAGCGGTCCTTCACCCAGACGGGATGGCCGTCCTTCATTTCAATGGCATGTGCGGGACAGTTTTTCGCGCATTGTCCGCAGCCGATGCAGCTTTCCTCCACATGAAAATACTTGGTCTGCCGGAGATGGTTGTAGATCGGCTTATGGACAAATGAAAACAGCTCCGGCGCCTTGTTTTTGATATAATTTCTTTCTTTTCCGGCACGGATCAGCTCGATCATGTCGTGGATCTGCTTGTCCGCGCCGCTGTTGATTTTATCTGTTTTCGTCTGGCTGCTCAGGTCAAAGATCGGTGTCCATGTGTCCGGCATCTTTACGCCAAATAACGCGTTCGGACTCCGGTGGATCGTCTTTTTCAGAATCCGGATAACCTCGAGGTCCACAGTCCCGGAAACGGTTCCATATGTCGCAATAAAGTAAAGATACGGCTGACCGGGGGCCTTGATCGTCAGCTTTTCAAGAAATTCTCTGACGTTGACAGGGAGGCCCCAGGCATAGGTCGGCGACACGATGCCGATCGACTCGCCGGGAGCCGGATAGCAGTCGACAGATTCTGCGTCTGCGAAATCCTCGATCGATACGCACGGATCGTGAAAATACCGGGACAGTGTTTCGGCTACATGGCGGCTGTTGCCGGTGGCGGAAAAATAATATATCATGCGCTGCCTTTCCTTATAGAACGGTTCACTCTACATGAGTGTAAAGAGATAGTGCTTGCCGAGCGCGTTCTGTCTTTAGGCGGGCATGCAGAGTAACCAGTATTTTACGCAATGGTTCAGAAGCTACATGAGCATTGTAGCAGATTTCCGTATGATTGGCACGTCTGCAGGACGGGATAGGAATTCCTTTCCCGGCATGATAAAATACGAAAGGATCATTCAGCGCCGCTCAGAAACTGAAGAGAGATGCAAAGAGAGCTCTGATTGCCTGGACGCTCTTTCCGGTCTCTTGGGCGCTGAATCGGTATAATCATACGAAGCAGATTCGAAGGAGGAATTTTCATGAAGGCCGGACTTGTTGCCTGCTCCGATGGGCTGAGAGACGAAGGAGTGATCAGAGACGTCTGTAAGGCGCTTTTGTCCCTCGGAACAAAAGTCACGGTAAGCCCGCATCTTCTCGCCGGGAATGGTCCCTATGCCGGGACGGATGCGGAGCGCGCAGCCGACCTTGCGGCTATGTTCCGGGACGCTTCGATTGACGAGATCTATGACCTGTCCGGCGGTGATCTCGCCAGTACGCTGGTGGATCTCCTTGATTACGACGTGATTCAAAAGAGCAGGGCGACTCTCTTCGGGTACAGCGACCTGACCGCCGTCCTGAATGCCATTTACGCACGGACGGGCAAATCGTCCGTCCTCTATCAGATCCGAAATCTGATCTGCGGGGATGGGATAAGGCAGCGGGCGGGGTACGTTGACAGATCGAAACTGTTCGATGTAAAGTATACATTTGTACAGGGAAATGAGATGCGCGGCGTCCTCATCGGAGGAAATCTCCGCTGCTTTCTGAAGCTCGCCGGAACGAAATACATGCCGGATTTTGAGGAAAAAGTCCTGCTCCTCGAGTCACTCGGAGGCGGCTCCTCACGGACTGCGGCAGGTCTTGCGCAGCTGCGGCAGCTTGGCGCGTTTCGGAAAGTACGCGGCGTTCTTCTCGGCACCTTTACCGAGATGCAGGAGAAGAGGGTGACGCCGGATATTCTGACGCTCGCGAAATTGTATATCGGTTGTCATGTTCCGATCGCCGTGACGAATGAGATCGGGCACGGCTGTGACTCGAAGGCAGTCCGGATCGGTGAGGGAGTTTATTTGCATGCATGACAGAAAGGAATGGTTGATATGGCAGAGGTAAAAAGCGCAAAGTCGCTCGGTTTATTTACAAGTGATGATGATGACGATCCGATCACACTTCAGCAGGCACGCAGGGACGCGAATTACCTGTTCAGCAAATACGCGGATGAGCTGAAGAACCTGAAGGCAGAGGCAGGAGACCTCTCCGAGGCCGATGAGGAGCACAAGAAGAATGAATGAGGCCTGAAAGGCAGCTCTTCTGGTCCCCGATAGGACAATCGGACAGAGGCGGGTTTTGGAAAGACACCCGCAGGAGGTTTATTTTTGGACTATACAGAAAATCGTCCTGACGATCAGGACACAAGCGGCGATTCCGGCAGAAAACCGGCCGGGAAGATGCGGGAGCGCATAGAGGAGAACATGCTTCCCCGCTATACGCGGATTTCCATCTATGTGATCGTCACATTTCTCATTATTTATGTGCTCATGCGTCTTCTCGACCACGTCGGTGATTTTGTAATTCTGATCGGGCAGGGACTGCACTGGCTCGGCGTCATCTTCAAGCCACTCGCAGCAGGCTTTGCATTTGCGTATCTTCTGTATCCGGTCGCGGGCTTCTTCGAGGAGAAGATCAATGGGCTGAAGAAACAGTTCCGAAGGGGAGAAAAGAAGAACCTTCCGGTGAAATCCTCGCGGGGGATTGCGGTCGCGATTACGTGGCTGATCGTCGCGGCGATTGTGTTCATCGGACTTTCTCTCGTTGTGTCGACGATTACGAGCGAGCTTAAGGTCCTGAACTTCAGTGACTTCGATACGCTGACAGTCGGGTTCGCAAATACGCTGAAGCAGCTCGCGTCGAACATTACGTCAGTTCTTAATCAGCTCAATATTTCATCCGCGCAGGTCGAGAAATCCATTCAGTCGATCGGAACAACTCTCAGCGATTCGATCCAGAATATGGCGTCCAATCTGCTTGCCAATATGTCAAATGTGACGCATTTCTTCTCGACACTGCTCTTTGCGGTCATTTTCGGCATCTACTTCATGCTCGACGGAGAAGGGCTGAAGCGCTACTGGGGCCGCGCATTCTGCGCATTTGCGGGGCCGAGGGTCACAAAATACACGAAGGAATTCATTGCCGATGCGGACCGCGTGTTCTCGGGCTACGTCCGGGGACAGCTGATGGACGCACTTTTCATGGCCGTGGTCGTCAGCATCAGCCTTTCGATCATCGGCATTAAATATGCGGTGATCATCGGGATTCTGACGGGAATCGGAAATCTGATCCCGTACGTCGGACCCTTTGTCGCGTACGGATCGACTGCGCTCGTGTGCCTTCTCAACTGGAACCTCGAAAAGTTCCTTGTCGCGATTGCTGTCCTGTTTATGATTCAGACGATCGACGGCAATGTCATCAACCCGAAGTTCTTAAGCCAGACGATCCATATCCACCCGGTTCTCGTCATTGTGTCACTCCTCATCGGCAGTAAGATCGGCGGACTGATCGGTATGCTTGTCGCCGTACCGTGTGGCGGCCTCGCGAAGGTCTATTTCGAGAAGCTGATCAATTACCAGATGAAGCGGAAGCGAGCGAGAGCGGAGACGTCCTGAATAAAGCAAAAACACCCGTGAAACTTATCCGGTCAGCAGGACAGGTTCCACGGGTGTTCCTTATACTATGAAAGTTCGCTCTTCAGCTCTCCCACGGGCGGATCCGGTAGCGGACACCGAGTTTTTTACAGATATCTGCGCACTCTTCCTCTTCTTTTTTAGTGAGTGTCGTCGCGACAGTCGTGAGGACGACGTCGGGCACGTATTTCCTGCACTCCTTTGCGAAGTCAAGCATCGCCTGATAGGACTTCCCGCCAAATTTCGGGCGGACGAGCTTGTTGTATTCCGCGGCGTCGGGCGTATTGAGGCTGATCGATACGCAGTCAATGAGGCCGGCAAGCTTCGGCGCGATGTCCCCATTGTTCACGAGATTCCCGAGACCGTTCGTGTTGATTCTTGTCTTCGTGCCGAAATTGTCCTTTACGTATTTTGCTGTCTCAAGGAGACGGTCAAGCGCCTCTGTCGGTTCGCCAAAGCCGCAGAAGACGACCTCCTCATATTTATTCATGTCAAACTGCTGAAAGGCTTCCCTGACCTCTTCAAACGAGGGCTCATGATCAAGCCAGAGCGGATTGGATCCGCCGATGCTGTCCATTGTCTGACGGAGGCAGAACGTGCACGCGCACGGACAGCGGTTTGTCAGATTGACGTAGAGTCCTCTATGTACTTCGTAGAGAATAGTTTCTGCTTTCATAAATAGAATCCTTTCGTTTTTATAGTCGGAAGCTCACCGCATGCAGGGGGAGGAGCCTCGCTGTGACATAATCACGCTTGTTTCTTTTTTGTCCTGTCTTCCGGCCGTTCTACCTTGAGGCGTCCCAGCACCTCCTCGAACGGAACACCGTCTGTCGTCGGAATATCCATGTCCACTGCCTTCAGAATACAAGCTTTCACAAAATGAGAGGCGCGCCGCACGGAGCGCTCGAAATCAACGAGGTTCACCGCGTCGGCGATGATGACGGATGAGAATACGTCGCCCGTTCCGGATCTCTGTTCGCCGACCTTGTACTGGCGGGTCAGGCAGAGCTTCTTGTCTCCGTTCAGGCAGACATTGGCGATAAATTCGCCCTGCGGAATACCGGTGATCACAATTTTCTCCGGCCCCATGGCGCGGAGCTTTTGGAGCAGCTCATCGAGCTCCTTCATTTTCCAGCCGGACGGATGGTACGGCGTGTCTGTCAGAATACAGGCCTCTGTGAGGTTCGGCGTGAGAATGTCCGCCATTGCCACGAGACTTTTCATTTCCTCACACATATCGCCGGTGTATCCGGGATAGGTTTTGCCGTAGTCGCCCATGACCGGATCGACGGCGACGATTGTATCGCCTGTCCTGAAATCGGAAATGAACCGCTTCACGAGCCGGAACTGCTCACCGGAGCCGAGAAAGCCGGTCGAGATGCCCTGAAAGGAGAGCCTGAGTTTCTTCCACTCGTCGGTATAGGCTGTGAAATGCTTTGTATAGTCGTCAATAAAAAAGCTCTCGAAGCCTGTGTGGTTCGAGAGAATCGCGGTCGGAACGCCGCAGCACTGGATTTTCAGATGGGAAATGACCGGCAGCGCGACCGCGAGGGAGCAGCGGCCGAAGCCGGTCATATCGTTGATGACCGCGATTTTTTTCTGTCTGTTGTGGTTTTCCATGGTTAACCTGTCTTAACTGATTATATCGTTGCTCTTCTTCAAGCTGCTCACTTGGAACCAGCTGTTCGTTCCAAGTGAGAGTTGCTTTCGGGTCGTTCGCGTCTTTATCTGAGCTGTCTCAGGATGCCTGTCTGCTTGATGACGGAGCCGAGCGCGTAGAAGAGCACGATGCCGATGACACCTTCCATTGAAAGTCCCGGAATCTGTGTCGCACCTGTCGCGACGGAGCCGTAGAGGATCGAGCCGCCGATGAAGTAGCCGATGATCATTTCCACGATAGCGGCGGCTGCGCCGAAGAAGACGCGCGGGCTCTTGAAGTTGCCGCGAAGCCCTTCCTTACCGGCGATGAGGGCCGGAATCGCACCCATGATACTCTTGATGATGAGCGTTGCGAGCGCCCACTCCGGGTAGCTCAAGAGATCGGCGAGTGCGGAGCCGAAGCCGCCTGCGATCGCGCCGATGACCGGTCCGAAGAACACGCTGAAAATGAGAATCATGCAGTTGCCGAGGTGGGCATAGCCGAGCGGAATCGGGAACTGGAACACACGCGTCGCGATGCATACGAGCGCAATGCCGAGTGCTGCGATTGCAACCGTTTTGCTGCTCTTCATGTCAATCCTTGCCGCATTGACGGTGCCGGCGG
>ONSX01000030.1 GCA_900320615.1 uncultured Eubacteriales bacterium | reverse complement strand
GAACAATCCGACTTTTCAAGATCTCCATACCGAAGGATCTCCGTGTTGGATATTCGCAGCGCACCAATTCCGATCGCGATCACACAAAGTGCGCACATAACAATTGACAAGAGTCGTTTCAAGTCATGATCACCTCACTCATTTTCCATTCTAAGCGTCAGCACTCCGTGATCCATATTGTAGATCTTGTCGCACAGCTGCTCAATATCATCCCGGTTGTGACTCGCCAGAAGAATCGCCGTTCCTTCATCGCGGAGCTTCATAAAGAGTTCCCGCATCTCCTGCACGCCCTGATTGTCAAGCCCATTCATCGGCTCATCGAGGACCAGCAGGTCCGGCTTTTCCATGATCGCCTGTGCGATACCAAGCCGCTGCCGCATGCCCATGGAATATTTACCGACATGCTTATTGCCTGCCTGCTCGAGCCCGACAGTCTTGAGCAGCGCGTCAAAATCTATATGCTTCACTCCGGAAATCGAGGCGAGATACTGCAGATTCTTCCGGCCACTGTACTGCGTGAGGAACCCGGGTTCCTCAATGATCGCCCCGATCCGTTTTGCACAGTTCACGATCATTCCATCGTCTACGCCATACAGTCCGCAGATGCACTTAAACAGAACCGTCTTTCCCGACCCGTTTCTTCCGACAATGCCGCAGATTCTTCCGGCGCAAACACGGAGGCTGACCGCGTTCAGCGCACGAAAGTCACCGAAATATTTTGTTACTTTCTGAACTGACAATACTTCTTCTGGCGTTTCTAACATCAAAATCACTCCTGTTCCTATATGACCAGCTGCAGCGAAAAAGCTTACAGACCGGGAAATTTTGAATTCAAGATGAACCGCCCTTCATTTCCCAAGGTCTGCGTGCAGAGTTCTGATATACGCATAGACGCCAAGCACGCCGTCGAGGATCAAAAGCCGAATCACGCTCTTGACAACTGTTGCATTCGAAGGCCCGTTCATGTACAGGCTGCCAAGGTCAGCCCAGGCAGCCGGCGTCAGATACCAGACAAAATCCGGAAGGTACATAACACGCGTGACCAGGCACATGGAAGCGCAGACAGCCGCAATGCTCACCAGCCTGCCAGTCGTCAGATTCAATCCCCATAAAAGAAAGCTGTAGAAGATATTCACCAGCACATTCAGCAGTGCCGCAAGAAGCATGGCCTGAAGTGGTGAATACTGAAAGATTACATACTGTGAGACAGGCACCGTGAGCCCGATCTGCTCCGCTGCATCAGTGACAGCCAGGGTCGTCCAGACCTTTCCCCACTCCAGTCCCGGCTGCAGATATCCTGCAAGAAGCAGCATACTGATAAGGATCAGTACAAGGGTATACAGAATGCTAAAGCAGACACAGTACAAAAGGTTCCCCAGTATCCATTTCCGGCGTCCCTCACGGAGAATCAGATACAGCTCCTCCTTCCGGTAAAATGGCGCTTCCGACATCAGCGGAACCAGCCCGATCAGCATACACATATACAGCCATGGGCTGGACGTCATAAATGGAAATAGATACGGCGTCGCCTTCACTCCCACAGCCGCAAGAAACTCCCGCAGCTCCCTGGCAGCGGAATACATGAAGACGAACATGCACAGAAACAGCGCCAGGAATTTTCTGTCTCCAAAAAGAAGCCGAAGCTGATATTCTGCAGAGCGCAGGATCTGTTTTCCATTTTTCATTACAGTTCCCTCTTCATTTTATAATGCAGAAGCAATCCGGACAGCAGCACAATGACGAAGGACAGCATGAGCGCACAGACCAGCTGCACTGATCCCGCCGGCCCTGTCATCGACTGAGAATTGAACACAAGAAAATAGGATGTGATATCCAGGTATTTCGGAATAGCCGCACTGCCGAGCACATCCAGCAGGATAAAGTAAATCAAAAACGGAAGCACAAACGTCCCATACCTGTACCTGACCCACGCGGACAGCGCCAGCGCCAGACAGGTCAGCGAAGCCACCAGCAGGGAATCCAGAAGGAATTGCAGTTCTATATATGAAACCGCATGCGCCGGAAGCAGACTGCCAAATATATTCATCCCGCTGAAATTCTCAGCGGCAAGACTATTCGCCGCGACTAATGGAAGCCTGTGCAGCTCCTCGAGAAAAAACAGGTTCTCACCGACAAAGATAACCGCAAAGCCGGACAGAAAGCATGCGATCATTTTCGCAATGGTATATTGCCAGGCGCTTTCTCTTAGCGCGCAGTACCGCAGAAGATAATGCTCGAAATCCTCGCTGAAAGCTGTGGCATACGGAAACGCCGCGATGACCATCTCGAGCAGTGTCACGATCGATCTCCCCCAGGTATTAATGACAATATACAGGACATCCTCACTCTCGTTGAATCTTCTGGCGTTCAGATACCACAAAACTGTCACCATGACTGCTGCCGCCGGAAAACGCGGGGTGACCAGGGCGCGGCGCATTTCCGCTCCGGCAGCGTGCCTCAGGCTGGTTTTTTTCTGGGCCATAGCCAATCCCTCCTGATGGATACTGAATAGCCGGAACAATCATTCGGGGATCACTTTTGCGTTATCTGCATAAAATGTGACGTACTGCGGATATGGAGCTGCCGCCTCCCCTGATAATGAACCAGCCGGCGTGACCATAATCTCACAGTTCCATGCGAGAGCCGTCTTGGCCTGCTTCGGATCGTCACTCTGCCCGATGATCTTGATTCCAAGAGTCATGCGGTCTACCGTCCATGTATCCTCGGTGATCACACTGTCGTAATATTTCTGGACCGCTCCTACAATTGTCTCCGGCGTCACAACACTCTCTGTCCCGGATACCTCAAGCGGATAATAGCCGGACAGCTTCAGCTCGATGACACCAGTCTGATCAACGATTGCCGTGATTGTATATTCATCGGTGCCTTCCCCCTGATACGCAGGAAGAACCGGACAGCCATCGACTGCCTGCTGCGTCTGGAAATAATAGCAGTTGTCCGCCTCGCTCCAGTCCGTCTTCACCTCAAGCGTCTTACCGAAATCGGCTTCTGACTGCTCAGCAGCCTTCTGCTCCTGCTCCGCCATCGTCTGATAATCCATCACATAGTACTGGTACTGATCGGAAACCTGTGTGATCCCGATTGACTGCATCAGCTCTTTTGCCTGCTCCCAGGCTTCCTCTTTCGTCTCAAAGGGAAGAGACACCATTGTCTGATAGAGGTCACCGTTGTAAGTATCGAAGGACTGGTCCGTATCAATTGCATTCTCTACATGGGTCGACAGGTCACCGATTGTGTAGAGTAAGTTTCCCGATCCGTCCAGAACCAGATACTTCTGCTGGTCCGCTGATTCACAGTTCAGGTACAGATTGCCCTGCGCAGAGTCCTCATTTGTCTCCATCGTTCCGATGTCCGCGTCAGAGATCAGAGCGCCTCTGATTTCATTTCTACGGTCCCACAGAGTCTGATCCGCCATAGAAGCAGTTTCCGCCATTCCTGTCTCTGCTTGTTCCGGGAAAATGACATCCGCGTCAATTTTCAGCCTGTCTGCCAGCGTCTGACTGATATGCGTCGGAAATCTTCCTTCCGTACTCTGACTGGAATCCGTCTCACTGTCCGCTGATACCACCGGAAGTTCAGATTTTCCGGATGTACGCGCAGCCGTTCCCGAGCAGCCGCATAAAGTGGCCGCTGTGCACACCGCCAGTACTGCCGCAGCCACCTGTTTTGCAAATATTCTTTCCATGCCGTTCTCCTTCAAGTGCCAAGCCGGGCTGCCTTATGAAAGGACAGCCCGGTCGTTTATAGGCAATTCTCAGATCTCATTTTTTCATGGAGTCCATCGTCCACTGAGAACTACACTTCCAGGTCCAAACTGCTCTGCACAAAGACAGAACGTTGATCCCTTTCCCACACCAGAAATCGTATAATCCAAAGTGTGACTCCCCGTTCCCCTCCAGGACCACGCTGTAGATACCTGAGCGGTGGGGTTGCCAACATACATCGAAATCGTCGGTGAACCGGCGGTTGCGGTATAGCTGGTAACTGTCACGTACGCGCGCTGTTCATTATCCGCCTTGGTTGCCGGATACCCATAATTCGGCTTTTTTCCATGCGCATAGTTCGTATTCATGTGGAAAAGAAACGTCCGGGTCTGTGCCGACGCAGTTACCGTCGAGCCCATTAATGCTACGATAAGTGCCAATAACAGGGAAGCTGCTATTCTTCTCATGTTCTTATCCTCCGTAAAAGAAAAACTTCATCATCCGCTTCTGATTAACCGTCTCTCCAATGGACTCACCTCCTTCTCCTCTCTATATACTATCTGCTATCTCTCAAGCAGATTTAAGGGCCAGCCTTTTCAATGCACGATGCCAAGACATATCCTGTCTCACCTTTCGCATACGCTTTTTTCCATGAACCACACGATTTTATTACCCAAATACTATCTCCTTTAGACAATGACATAAGTATAGTGCTATTATTATCTGCCTTCTTTCGCAATTGTGTACTTTTACTCACCCGATACAATGTTCCCATTCCTAGGACCCGGCTATTATAATCGTGTATCACCTCTTCTTTGGGACTTAACGAATATGTCTCTAAATTTGCCGCATATATAGGCACATTAAAAAGACTAATTGCAAGAATACACGATGCCAAAAAACTTATCAGCCGAAATTTCATAATTGCTACCCCCTCTCTCCATTTGAGTTCCCCGATCTCTCATCTGCATAAAGCATAGCATATTTGTGACCGCCTAAATCTGAAGAATTCTGAAGATTTTCTCGCCCATATGTTCGACTCATTTACAATTGATTTCACGCTATCCTGTGACTATAATAAAAAAGAAGAGATTTTCTTGCTGATAAATCATTTAACGATAGCGAGTTTTTAAAAAGTGAATGGATGAAAGATAAAAAGAGTTCTTTAAAGTATGTAATTCTAAAGTGGTCTGTCGTCGGTTTCTTGATGTCCTTGGCAGTTTTTATTCCTCTTTATAAATACAGCAGCGATGTCATCGATCTTGAATTGGCAGGCAGCAGTTTCGTCGTCGATAAAGAACGCAAACCTATTAAAAAGCTTCAAAAATATATCACACAAAATCATCTGTCACTTGGAAATACAGAAGATCTTCAAGATTGGGCTTTCCATAATGATATCAGCGAACTAATCGTTTATAAGCATAATGACAGCACAATATTACTGGATTTCCGCTATGATGTGATGACTGTGTATCGAAATGGCTTTCACAGTTATCTCTCTGGCGCCACGCGTCTTGCGTCCATTCCTACCAACTTTGCAGATGGAACTTATGACGTGTACATCGATACAGGCGCCGCCGGCCGGATCTATATGTTTGTCTTCGCAGCAGAATTGTTCTTGTGTTTTCTGATCTGGATGTTCATTCTGACGAGAGGGATGCGCAGCATTATCCGGCGCATTATGGTGCTTGACAAAGATGTCTCCGGGATGGAGCGCGGCGACCTCACATCTGCAATTGCTGTGTCCGGAAATGATGAGATCGCGCGGCTCGGCAAATCGATCGACAATTCCCGGAAGGCGCTTCTTGCAAACATGCAGAAGGAGCAGCGCGAGGCTGAAGAAAAGAAGGAATATATCCGCACGGTCACCCACGATCTGCGCACGCCGCTGACAGTCATTCTTGCCAACCTCGAGCTCATGGAACACGCAGAAAATCTCACTGAATCGCGGCGCTTTCTGAAATCTACTGAGCAGAACGCAGCCAGCCTCCGTGACATGATCACTGAACTTTTTGATTTCACAATTACGGAGTCTCTGGAGAGCATTCAGCTGTCAGGTCCTGCAGAAGCAGAGACCGCCCTCGGCGATGATCTTTCAAACCTCATCACGCTTCTGCATGAGGATCACTTCCGGACAGTACGCGATACGGTTACCTTCCCGGATCGAAGGATTCTGTATGAGCCCACGTACATTAGCCACATCATGACAGATATTCTGTCCAATATTCAGAAGTATGCCGTGCCTGAATCCGTCATCCATATTGATCTCGAAGAAAATGATGAAAATGTCGTGCTGACTATTGCAAATCCGATCGCGAAGACCGCAAAATCCCGCAAAGGCATAACTCATCTTGGCGTCCGGAATATACAGGAGATGATGCGGCTCATGCACGGAACCGGTGAATGCCGTAAGGATCCGGACTCGGGATATTATATCGTGCGTCTTGCATTTCCTGTTGCCGGAAACTAAAGAGAGGTGACTTTTGCTTTGAATTCAACGAAAATCCTGATTGTGGAAGATGAAAAGGATATCCGCTGTTCTCTCTCGGAGCTTCTCAGGGAGGCCTGCTACCAGACAATAGAGGCAACGAACGGCCGATCTGCCTTAGACATCTTTTCGCCAGATATCAGTCTTGTCATCCTGGATGTCATGCTGCCGGATATGTCCGGGTTTGACGTCTGTGCTGCGATCCGCGAGAAGTCAACGGCACCGGTTCTCTTTCTGACAGCCATGGGAAGCGAGACGGATATTATTCACGGGTTCGAGGTCGGCGGCGACGACTACCTGAAGAAACCGTTTCTCGCGGGGGAACTGACGGCAAGGATCCATTCCCTGTTCCGGCGATCCCAGTTCTACAATACAGCTTCGCATGAAGTAAAGGCGTCCTGCCTCTCCTACGGCTCCCTCAAATTGTCTCTTGAACGCAATTATTGCGAAAACAACGGTCTGAGCATACAGCTCACAGACACAGAGTATTGCATCCTGCGCCTTCTGCTGGAGCGCAGGGGTGATCCGCTCTCACCCCGGTACATTTATGAGCAGGTCTGGAACGAACCATTTCTCGATAATTCTTCCAATACAGTTATGGTCCATATCCGAAGCCTGCGGAAGAAGCTCGAGATGGACCCGCATCATCCGAAGCTGATCCAGACCGCATGGGCAAAGGGCTACATGATCAGCAAGAAAGAGAAGGCCTGAGCCATTCGAGAAAATGGTACAGCACCTCCGCGGTCAGTCCCCAGATCACGCCCTCATCTGTCCGATAGAAGTACATGGCCCTCGGGATATTCTGCCACGGATAATCCCGCCCGCCCGGAATAGCATCATATGGAAAGTCCCCTGGAACATGGAGTCTGTACTCGGTCTCATAAGTTTCCGGTTTCTGCCGGAGAAGCCACTTCACCGGCAGGAAAAAAACACGGCTCACCTCATCCGCTGAATAAGTGCCCTTATAACCATGAATCATCCCAAAGAAGGAGGCAATCTCTGACCCGCCCGGTCCATTTAAGACATGCAGCGGTGCAATGCACTCCACATCTCCTTCGGGTACGAGAAGCTCCTCCGCAGTCTCTCGGACCGCCGCGTCCTTCGGGTTCTCGCCCGGTTCGATCCGGCCTCCCGGGAAACAGATCTCTCCTCCCTGCCCGATCCTTGTGCTCCTCACCTCAAAAAGGATTCCTGCATCTTCCAGGTCAAAGCTTTCCGCTGGCTCAGAAATCGGTTCAGTAAGCCCGACAAGCGGGATCATGACGGCCGCATTTCTTGCACCCCGCGCGTAGATCCGCGTCGGGCCTTTTTTCTCGATTTTGTCTTGAAAATTTTGTATATTCATGCTTGATATTTTTCTATTTTTATAAAATAGTTAGGAATAAAGTCTCCCGTAATAAGATTTCATCTCTCCGAATGGGTACGATTCCGGCGCTCGACAGCCTTGACTATTTCCACAACCGGTATCACGAACACCGCAATGACAAGCGCTGTGAGGTATTCCCTGGCTGATACCGGCGTAAAACGGAATGCATCCGCGACCGGCCGGACCTCTACCACCGTGACCATGATCAGCGCGCTAAACAGCAGAGAGAGCCACAGGACCTTGTTCTGCCCTTCGATCCGGAAAATGCTTCCCCGCAGTGACCGCATATTGAAGCTGTGCAGGATCTCGCACATATTGAGCGTGAGAAATGCCATCGTCATACCGTCGCCGGACATGCCCTGCGGCAGCCCGCTGCCTCCGCTCATCCGGTATCCTATAATATAGGAAATAACAGTCAACGCCGCGATGACGATTCCCTGATACGCGATGTCCCCGCCGACGCCTCCTGCAAAAATTCCGTCGGTCGATTTCCTCGGCGGTCTCGACATACTGTTCTTCTCCGCGCGCTCCATGCCGAGGGCGAGTGCGGGGAATGTATCGGTGATCAGGTTCACAAAGAGCAGATGCACCGGATTGAGGAGCGTAAAACCGAGCAGCGTCGCCACGAAAACCGCGAGAACCTCCGCGAGATTCGCGGCCAGCAGGAATTGGATTGCCTTGCGAATATTGTCGTAAATTCTACGTCCTTCCTCGACGGCTCCGACAATCGTTGCAAAATTATCATCGGCAAGCACCATGTCAGCGACATTTTTCGTGACATCCGTCCCTGTGATGCCCATCCCGATTCCGATATCGGCCGCCTTGATGCTCGGCGCGTCATTTACGCCATCGCCCGTCATCGCCGTTACACAGCCGTTTGCCTTCCAGGCCTTCACGATCCGAACCTTGTGCTCCGGCTGTACGCGCGCATAGACGCTGTATTGCTTCACATGCGCCCTCAGATCCTCATCGCTCATCTGCTCAAGGTCCGCGCCTGTCAAGGCCTGCTCCGGCCCGTCCGCGATTCCGAGCTCCTTTGCAATCGCGACGGCCGTATCCTTATGATCCCCCGTAATCATGACGGTGCGAATGCCGGCCGAACGACAGAGCTTCATCGCCGGAAGAACCTCCGGACGGACCGGGTCGATCATGCCCGTAAGCCCGATGAAAATGAGATTCTGCTCGAGGTATGATGCCTCGTGGCGCTCCGGCCTCTCGCTCCAGAAGCGCTCCGCTGCCGCGAGCACACGGAGTGCCCGGTCCGCATACCCCTTGTTCTGTTCAAGAATCTCCCGCCGTTTCTCATCTGTGAGCGGATGTACGCCGTCTTCATCCAGGTAGGAGTCGCACCGCCTGATCACTTCGTCGGGCGCGCCCTTCGTGAACTGGATAAACCGCGGTGCGCTCTGCCCGAATGCCTTGATTTTTGCAAATAATTCTGAATTTTGATTCTTTATCTCGTGGACAGTGCTCATCATTTTCCGGAGCGAATCGAACGGAGCCTCGTCCACGCGGGGAAGATTGGCCTCGAGGTCCTGCTTCTTCAGTCCCTCGGAGGCCGCAAAGTTCACGAGTGCGGCCTCTGTCGGCTCTCCCTCCGCGCCGTCCTCCTTCAGAACCGCGTCGTTGCAGAGGGCCATCGCCTCTGCGAGATGCCTTGCATTTCCGGTGTGCTCGACAACGGTCATCTTATTCTGTGTGAGCGTTCCGGTCTTATCTGTACAAATAACCTGCGTACAGCCGAGCGTCTCAACTGCCGTCAGCCGGCGGATCACCGCCTTCCGCTTCGACATACGCGTGACGCCGATCGAGAGCACGACCGTGACGACCGTCGCAAGTCCCTCCGGAATCGCCGCGACCGCAAGCGATACCGCGACCATGAAGGTTGAGAGCACCGTCTCGAGCCGGTAATTGCCTGCTCTCACCAGACTGAAAATGAAAATAAACACACAGATCCCGAGGACGAGCTTTGAGAGCGTCTTTCCGAGTGCAGAGAGCTTCTTCTGAAGCGGGGTCTCCTCATTTTCCGTTGCGGAGAGAGCACCCGCGATCCGCCCCATCTCCGTGTCCATGCCGGTGGCGGTCACAAGCATGCGGCCTCTGCCATAGACAGCAGTCGAGCCCATGTAGGCCATATTCCGGCGATCGCCGAGAAGCACAGACTGCCCATCGGGACAGTGAAGCGCCTCTGTCTCCTTCTCTGCCGGAACGCTCTCTCCTGTCAGCGCGGACTCCTCAATCTTGAGGCTCGCCGCCTCAAGGAGCCGCCCGTCCGCCGGCACGCTGTCGCCGGCCTCAAGAACGACGACGTCGCCGGGCACAAGGTCTGCGCTCGGAACAATTGTCATTTCACCATCCCGGAGTACCTTGCTCTGCGCGGCTGTCATTGTCTGCAGGGCCTCGATCGCGGCCTCCGCCTTCGACTCCTGGTAGACGCCGAGGACCGCGTTCAATATGACAACACCGATGATGATATAGAAATCCGCAAGGCTTTCACCCTGAATCACGGACGTCACTGCCGACACGCAGGCCGCCGCGATCAGAATGATCAGCATCGGGTCCTTCAGCTGCATGAGAAAGCGGTGCGCAAGGCTCTCCTTCTTCGCGGCCTTCAGCTGGTTCGGGCCGTATTTCGCAAGGCGCGCGCCAGCTTCGCTTCCTGAAAGTCCGTCATTGCTGCTGCCTAAACCGCGGACGACGTCCGCGGCGTCCATCTTATACGCATCTTTCATAGGTGGTTCACCTCCGGAAAATATATATTCAGTATACAGCATTTCCAGCTGAAGCTGTACTCATGACTGCAACATTTGCCCGAAACTGTAGATGGCACACACCTCGATAGTGATTTATAATGAAGCCAGTCTGATCATTCAGACAGTATGTATCGCGACAATGCAAGCCTGTCACGGGTATTCACGCATTTTGGAGGAACTATATGCATTTTATTCAGGCGTATTACGGCGGCTATTACGGCTACGGTCTGTACTTTGACTGGACATGGCTGCTGATTATTCTCGGAACAATTATCTGCGCGATTGCGTCGGCAGCGATGAATTCGACTGCCTCGAAGTATTCGCGCGTCCGCGCGAGGTCCGGCCTCACGGGCGCGCAGGCGGCGGAGCAGATCCTTCACGCGGCCGGTATCTACAATGTGCAGATCGGACGGATTCAGGGAAACCTCACGGACCACTATGATCCGCGCACAAAGCAGGTGAATCTCGCGGATGAGAGCTGTGACCGCACATCGATCACGGGAATCGGTGTCGCCGCTCATGAGTGCGGGCACGCAATTCAGGACAACATCGGATATCTGCCGCTCCGGATCCGCTCCTCGCTTGTCCCGGTTGTCAACATCGGACAGAACCTCGCGTGGCCGCTGTTCATTCTGGGTCTCATTTTCAGTATGCAGCCGCTGGTCACAGCCGGGATTGTTCTCTTCTCACTGGCTGTCATTTTCCAGCTGGTGACGCTGCCGGTCGAGATCGACGCGTCGCGCCGCGGCCTTCGGATGCTGCAGCAGGCCGGCATCATGGCAAGTGACGAGACGGATGCCACGAGAAAGGTGCTCACGGCGGCCGCGATGACGTATGTCGCGGGACTTGCCTCCTCGCTCCTGCAGCTGCTTCGCCTCATTATTATTGCGGGGCAGAACCGGAGAAGGGACTGACAACCAAAAGACCCCTGCAGACAGGTACTGTAACCAATCTGCAGGGGTCTTGCTATTCTGTCACGCGGACATGACTTCCGCGTTTCTTCTCTCCCACTTCTTCCTGACAGGCGGAAGAACAACTTCGCCGACCGAGGATACCTTATCCGCGATCGAGACGATCCATCCCTCTGTCGTCTTCGGCGGCTTCGACATCAGCGGAAACATATGATGCTCGCACATATCAAAAACGGTCGCGTCATTGTTTGAGAATTCCTTCGATATTGCCGCTGACTCAATCGGATGCATCCGGCACATATCCGGTCCCGACGCAAAATGACTTCTGTCAAGAATTCCGAGATCATGGCACAGACACCCGATCACGATTGCACGGATGCTGATTCTCACATGGAGCTTTGCGAGAAACAGGCCGATTGCAAGCGCGATGAACGCAACATCCAGAGAATGCTGGCCAACCGTCGACTTGTAATGATGCTTCTGCTTCATGGCTGCTTCAAACTCCCTGCTTCCGAGGACGGTCTTTCCATACTTCTCGATATCTGCAATCTTTTCTGCTGTCAAAATATACGGCTTTCCTTTCTCTCCGGCATGACGGAGATGCTTTTCAAAATTAGAATCCTGATCGGAATCGGAAACCAGTCGCATTGACATTGTATCCAATCCCATTTGAATTCATCTTACACGATTTTCACCGTGAAAATTATTAAATTATTATTAAAAATAGGGCTGCCGCATTCCCAGTGCGGTAACCCTATTCCTGCCTTCCTACTTAATCCTCATATTCTGCTTCACTGCTTCACAGCTCTCGCTGACTTTCAGACAGTCGCATAGTCACGTTTTCTGCTTCGCCACGCAGAGCCGAAGCAGCGTTCCGAAGTAAATGCCTGCCACAACGAGGCTGTAGATTATGTTCATTTCCCGCAGCCCGAAAAATTCACACAGGGCAATCACAACCGCCAGCACAATCTGGAAAATGCACACACCCTTCGCGCATTCCTTCACCGCCGCTCCGATCATCACTCCGAAGACGACGGCCCAGACTATGTTGAAGGCCATAATCCCCACCAGGTTGAAGCTCTGCTTCCGATAGTCTGTCAGCTGTGTCTCGATAATCGGGTACAGAAGTCCCATCGCGTTCAGGATAAGTCCCGTCACAATCTGACCGGTTTTCGTCTTCATAAGATCACCTCCTCACATACAAAGTTTTTATCATCAAAGCGAGCACGTAACGCTTATCGACCGTACAGACGACATCCCGGACACTCTCACATTACAATCAAGGATTGCTTTAGGAGGAAGTGATGCATAATATTGCCCAGGTTTTTTATCACCTGCATAACTCCAACTGTTAGTAGTAGGATAAAACTTCCCACCTCCGAGTGATCCCGGATTTCTCCAATAAAACACCCTGTCTGTTGCGTAGTACAATCCTTTTGGAGTAGTGGATCCAAAGGCAGAATAAATTGTGACAGTGTTCGCAGATGCGTTCATCGAATATGTAAAGCCAGCCGTAATCGTAATATTATCATTTATAGTAGATGCTTTACTTGGCAATGACAGAAGTGTCTTCTGCAAGTACTCTCCAGCATCAAAACTAACAAAAATTGTTGAGTGATTTGCTGCTGCACGCGTCTGAGATCCAGACGAAATAATGTTTTGGCTTGGCAAATTCCATGACCAAGTTTGTCCAGAAGACGGATCCGTAATAGTAAGCACAGCCTTCTGTTCTTCCTTCACAACGTGCTCAGAGGGATTTTCCTCCGCATTTGCCTTGTAGCCGGAAAACAAGATTCCCGTCACCAAAGAAACGACAACTATTAAACATAAGATTGTTCTGTTACTTATGTTCTTCATAGTTACCTCCTTCTGCAAGCGCAATCAAGAAATTCCTTTTTAATTGCGATCTGTCATTTGACTGGTTGATTGATGAGTTCATAATCCTTGTTTAATCTATATAATTCAATGGAAGCACCTCTCTATAAAGTCAAATCATTTTGCCTTAAAAAATCAAGGATTCTCAACATTATACATCAATTGAGTGAGCCAAAGGTGTGGACATCTATGCCTATATGACACAAGAATAGATGTGTTCAGGGTACAGTCGTTCATTTTTCGATCTCGATCTGCATGGCCTTTGTGTAACTCTTCCATCTATGGCAGCACAGCTCCCGTATCTACCAGGATCTCATCCGGAGTTCCAATGAGTCCTCACTTCCTTCGTTTCGCCTGTCCATAGCCAGGGTGCCGGCTCAGTTCCTTTGCATGGTCATGCCCTATGGAAATAATTCCTGCCAGCTGCCAGCTCATTCTTTGTTGTTTGCTGACTCCGGCTTCCATCCATCAGCACCTTTCGGTGGACGTTTTCTGATGACCTTCTTCCTTCATCATCCCAATGGGGAACCGATCACCTGTTTGTGACCGGTGACACGACCGCCGCTTTATACAGGACATACCGTAGTCGTTTCCTGCCGCGATAGCTGATATAGCTTTCGCCCTTTTGCTTTCCTGACTCACCGCTGACGATCGCGTATCCCGCCAGTTTCTGCAACCGTCTAGGATCATTGAAACGCGAGATGTCTCCAACTTCCGCAACAAACCCGATCACGGTCTTCAGTCCAATTTCCCTGATTTCCAGCATCTTGTCCTCACATGGGACCTCTGCGATCTTTTTCTTAATCATCATAACCGTCTCGGCGTAGTTCTACTTTTATGATTATCCAAGGATGAGTTCATTTATGAATCGAAATATAGGATAATACTCCAGGCACTCCAATCCAGATCATCATTACTGACAGAGTTATCAGTTCAAAGTCAATATTGGCCGCTACACACGCTATATATATAATTGCTATTGATAATGACAAGTATCCAAGAATTCTATGAGCAACAATCCAAGCTTTTTCATTGTTAACCGTCCATGGAAGTCTTAATCCAGTATATCTGTTATGCGGAATTTTAGGTGATATATTACCTAAAATCACAATAACCAAACTAACAATCAATGTTGCAAAATATTTATTATCATCAGAGCCACGCTGTATAAACCCGTGCTCTTTCATAATAACAAACATAATACATACAACAAATATTAGTCCATTAAAAGCAGTAACATTCTTTAGCGTTCTCATTCTGGGAGAATCTTACGTGATATTCGTCAATATATTTAGGCTTCTATATAAAATAAAAAATGCTATTATAATAGTTATCCCGTAAGTATTATACCGGGTATTTTATTTGGCAATACAAGTGAGAAATACAATGCTACAATCGATAGACCTATTATCAATAGCCTAATTTTATCAATTTTCATATACGGTTTTTCTTTTAATAGATTTAGAGTTTCTTGAGAATAGATCTAATAATTGAATTTGTATCTCATCCATTACTGATAGATTCAATGAATAAATAATTTTATTACCTTCTTTTTTTGATGTAACTATTTCCGCATGCTTTAAAATCTCCAAGTGCCTTGAAATAGATGGTTGAGAAATATTAAAGTGATTAGCAATTTCACCCACGCTCATATTTTTCCACTTTAACAATTTTATAATTTCGCGACGATATGTATTTGATAATGCGCTAAAACAATCATCAATCATATATTTTCCTTTTCTGCATTTGCCCGCAAACTTATCCTAAAAAATATTTTAATCTTTATCACGTATCTTGGCATGTCTCTTTTAATTTTCTACCTATATAACCATATAGCTTTTTATGCATGCTGTCAACTTACTCTTGTTTCTATATCCGTTGCTATTCACGCCGCAATCAGAACCTGTTTATCCACGCCAGATTGAATTATTGCTTCTGATTCTCTCTGTCAAAATGCCTAATGGCCGACAATAGTCCATGCACCAGGCATTTCCCTATCTAAAAGAAAAACATCATGAATCAGGGTGAACATATGAACAACGGATTCAAATGCTTGAGCAGATATCATAGTTACCATAGTTAATGAAACATTTTGCGCAATGTCTCTGTCACGGTAATACATTGATATTGTCACAGCAACATCAGTGTATTATAATATTAAAAGATGGAGGTAGAATTTTATGGCCAGTACATACATTCAGATTCGGACTGATGAACGGGATAAAAAGGAGGCTAGCGAAATTTTAAGTGCACTGGGAACCAATCTTTCAGCTGTTCTTAATATGACGATCAAGCAAATCATATTGCAGAGAAGAATTCCATTTGATGTCGCTCTTCCCAAGGAAAACGCAATCTCAAAATCGGTAAGGAGCGTTGCGGCAAGTATGGCGATTGAAGGTTTGTCTCTAAACGACGCAAAGCTCAATGACCTGGAACATTTTTCACAGAAATCCAGCTCTGAACAGATACAGGAAATCAAGAATCTGGTTAACAGATATAGTGAAAAGGGAACAAGTAATGGCTGATCATGTATACTGCTATCCTAACAGCGACATACTGATCAACAAATTGAACATTCATGATGGATTAATTCTTCAAGCTGCCGAGCGCGATCTGACCTCACGGCGTCTGGTTATGCTACAAACAAATCCCATAAAGGGAACATTTGATTTTTTGCATCTGAAGAAGATTCATGAATTCATTTTCCAGGATATATACTCATGGGCCGGAAAAGAACGAACTGTTGATATCGCCAAATCCAATATGTTCTGTAACGTACGTTTTATAGATGAACAGGCCTTAGAAATCTTCACAAACTTGAAGAAGGAAAACTTGCTGAATGGGCTGTCTCGAGAAAAATTCACAGAACGTATTACATATTATTTCGGAGAAGTTAATGCATTGCACCCATTTCGAGAAGGAAATGGTCGGACTCAACGCGAGTTTTTCCGGGAACTAGCCCTCCATGACGGGTATGTACTTGATTATTCTGGAATTACGAAGGAAGAGATGATCGATGCCAGCATCGATTCTTTTCTTCGCAAATATGACAAATTAGCTGCCCTTCTAAACAGAGCTCTCTCAGAAAACGAGAAAGATTAGCTAAAAAGCGGGCGAAAAACCATCTCTGGTCTTTCGCCCGCTCTTATCAATGCTTATAAATTGCCTGAGCTTTCCGCCGCGCCTTTTACTTGACGGCGAACCAGCCGATGCCCTCATACTTCCAGCCGATCGACGCGAGATATTCGCGCTCCTTGAAGCTGGTTGTGTAGTGATGCGCGCCTGCGCCCTTCGCGTTCGGGTTGTACAGGCGGTAGACGGCATCTCCCTTCTGGTCGTCGCTGTACCAGCCGATGCCCTCGCATTTCCAGCCCTTCGTCTTGAGCCAGTCACGCTCCGCCACACTCGTCGTGTAGTGATGATCGCCCGCATTCGGGTTGTACATACGGTAGACCGGCGTGTCCGATGTCTTCGGTGACTTCCACGCAACACCCTCGTATTTCCAGCCGACACTGACGAGATGATCGCGCTCGCCCGTATTCTCTGTGAAGAAGTGCTCCCCCGAATTCGGATTGTAGAGGCGGTACATATTCACGGCCTCTGCTGCCTCAGTCGGCGTTTTTGTCGGTGCTGCCGACGGAGCCTTGGTCGGTGTCGCCGTCGGGGTCTCAGTCGGCGTCACCGTCGGAGCCTCAGTCGGCGTCGCCGTCGGATTTGCGCTGACATCCGTGAAATCCGGGAGCCTGAAGAGCTTCGACTCGCCCTTCGCCCATTTGAAATTGTGACATTCACATTGTCCGCGTCATCCGGGAAATCATAATAGTAAACATCATCTCCGTTCTCGTCATAGCCGAGGTAGGTGAGGTGGTCACCCGGCCATCCCGCCGTCCACTGCGTAAAGCCCTCTCCGGAGGCATCTGCGTCTGTCCATGCGTAGATCGTGAGATCGTCCCAGTCAGACGGAACATACGCGTAGACATCGTGCGAGCCGTCGATCACGGCCTTCTCCGGAACCGGTGTTGCCGTCGGAGTCGGCGTATTTGTCGGGATCGGCGTCACCTTTGACTCATACGGGAGCCAGGAATCCGCTGCCGCGTCATACATGTAGGGCTCGTCATTTGTCAGAGCAAGTCCCGCCTGACCATCCGGCGTCGAGCGCTTGTCTCCGTCCTTATCGACGAAAATGACATTCCCGCTCGTGATCTTGTCAGGCAGATCCGCGCCGAACACGTTGTTTCCGTCGTCATTCTTGCCGAGGTAATACATCTGCACGCCCGGCCAGGATGCGTTGCTGCTTCCTGACGAGTCATACGCGTACATATAGACCGGGTCTGTCCAGGAATCGTCCGTCGTGATATAGGCATCGAAGGTCTTAGACTCCGTATTCTCGGCGTTCTTCCCATCCTTGAAGATGATCGACCCGCCCTCTGTGTAGGACCCGTTGTCATGATAGTAGTAAATGGCATTTCCGTCATCATCGACGCCGAGCTTTGTCATCTCCGTTCCCGGCCAGCTGCCGAGAATCGAGGTGTTGGACGATGTCCATGCGTAGATGTAGAGCGGGGCATTCCAACTGTCATTCACATAGGCATAGACATCCTGGCTGCCGTCAGCATAGCTCAGGAGTCCCGTCACCGGAGTCGGTGTCGGCGTACTCGTCGGGATCTCCGCCCCGTACTTGTACCACTTCCAGTCGGTGCTCGATGTGTAGCGGAAGACCATGGAGCCACTCAGCTGAAGGCCCGGGGCCTGATCCGCCGGATAGCGGCAGGAATTATCATCGTCTGAATAACCGGCCCAGAAAATGACGCGCGGGTTCGTGATGTCCGCCGGAACCGTATATTTATACCATGTCTCGCCGTCCGCCGCGTACTGCTCATCCTTATCGAGCTCCATCTTCTCGCCCGGCCAGTCCGCATTGCTCGTCGAATCATACGCGTAGCAGTAGACGTTGTCCGCGTTCCATCCGTCCGGAAGGACGAGATAGGCAACGTTCGGAACGGTCTTCGTGAAGTCAAAGTCGAAGGAATAGCTCTTCCCGTCGGCGCCGGTCGCTGTCAGCGTAACCGTGATGTTTTTGCCGGCTTCTGTGGAGGAACCGATCGTAATGACATCGCCGGACTTGAAGGAGCCCGATGCGCCCTCGGATGTTGTGTACTTAAGGTTCGTGCCATTGTCAGCCGTCAGTGTGACATCAAGTGTGTCGCTCTGGAAGCTGCTTGAGCCCGTTGTTGATGCGGCACCAAGACTCGGTGCGTTCAGCGCGTCAAGGTTCTCAAGGAAGACAGCTGTCTTTGCGCCGATCGTGCCGGAGAGCTTTCCATCCTCGACCTTCCAGTCTGCAGAGGCCGCATCCTTTACCATATCCGTGTAGTCGCCGTCCGGAAGAGACGTCTTAACGCTGATCGCCACCTGATCGCCTGCGTTCACAAGTACGACGCCTGCCGCGCCTCTTGCGATCATAAGGAGAGAGGAATCTCCCGTCGGGTTCGTAAATGCCTCGCCCTGGCCGACCATATCTGTGCGGAAATGGTTCGCTGTCGTGACGATCGGGCTCTTGAATGTATCGTTGCCCTTTGCGCCGAGCACGTTATTTCCATAATAATTGCCGTTCGTCGAGTCCTCGCCGTCCGGCCGGCTGTAGAACAGCGGCGTGCCGGTTCCGCGGCCCGCGATGATTGCCCAGCCGAGCTCGATCTGCTGATCAGACAGGTTGCCGGACTCATGATCGTTGCAGTACGTATCGTGCGACTCAACCCATGTGACAAGCTTCGAGGCATCCCCCGTGCCGAGACTTGCCAGTGTGCCCGCTGACAGGTTGCCGCTTGCGAGCGCCTGGCGGAGTGTCGTGCCGTAGCTCGATGCGGTTGTTCCGATGTACTTCTGATACTCGGTCACCGGAACGTTGTCGCCGGCAAGGACCTCGCCGTAGATGTAAAGTCCTGTCGTATCGATGGACTTTCCATTTGCCGTCGCTTCCTGACCGACAACGACCGGCCAGAAGTTGTTGCTCCAGCCGTTCTCGCTCGTGTACTCATCCTCCGGATCAGTCGGAACACCGATGTGCTTTGCTGTGTCATAGCGCATACCGTCCGCGCCATCCGCGATAAGTTCGTTGATATAATTGAGGAAATAATCCTGGAAATACGGATTCTCCGTGTTAACGTCCGGAAGTCCGCCCATCATTTCCGTCGTACACTGGAGGCGATCACCCCAGTTGACAATATTCGTGAATGCGTCCTTGTGATAGAGACCCGTTGAATAAGTCGTGGAGTGAGAATTGTCGTTACTGACATAGCCGTCCGTATCCGCGTTGTTGCCGCCTGCCGCTGCGAAGAGGTCGGCGGAGACGTCCTGCAGAAGCGGAGTCGTGTGGTTCGGGATGACATCGACGATAACCTTGATGCCGTACTTGTCGGCCTCGGCGCACATCGCCTTGAACTCATCCTCCGTGCCGAGCTGGTAGTTGCCGATTGTCCAGTCTGTCGGCTGATACTGCCACCACCAGCAGCCGTCCAAGCCGTCTTTCGTCTCCTTTCCATCTGCGTCAAACGACATGAGCTGCATGCCCGGATGATCACTGACGCACGCGTTCGCCGGAGATGTCTGCACAGTCGAGAAGCCAGCCGCCGCGATGTCAGCCATGTTCTCCTTGATCGTGTTAAATGACCAGCACCAGGCGTGAAGAATCGTGCCATCCGCCGTGTCAGCCGTGAGGTTATTGGCCTCGGCCTTCGCGTCGTCGCTCGTCTCATCGGGAACTGCCTTCGTAAAGTTCGTCTCGACCGGAGACGGACCCGTGGCAGCTGCCGTGACGCCCTCTGCAGCGGAATCCGCCGTGGAAAGCGCCGCTGCGCTCTCCATCTTTGAGTCCTGACTCTCCGTCTTTGAGTCCTGACTCTCCGCTGCAGAAATGACAGAATCTGTCGATGATTCTGCCGTATCTGCGGCACCGACCACCCGGTCAGTTTCTGATGCGGAATTCTCGTCCGTCTGCGCAGCAGATGCTGTCGGCGATGTCGTAAGCGCCGCCGTGTTCGCAGATACAGTCTGTGTCGTGGCAAATGCACTCACCGGGAGCACTGACAGCGTCAGCGCGACGGCGAGAAGCCAGGCCATCACACGACCGGACCATTGGTTGTGTTTCCTGTCCATACCCTTACCTCCTTCATTTCGTGCCTTGCTTGTTTGGAATGGTTTCCACAAGCGGATAATAAAAAAAATACCTTTCCAAATCACGATTTCTGCCAGAGAAAAGTACACTTTAACAATACGGCACAGGGAGGCGTTCCGTCAACAGAATTTAATATTTTCTTAAGATTTTTGCGGAGCTTCATCTCCGGTCTTCTCATTTTCCAGCTTGATGAACTCGAATGCACACTCATCATCTTTTGACTCGAAGGAATGCACATAAAGGTATTTTCTGACCGCAAATATGCCTGCGATCGCGGCAACTCCGCACAGAAGCTCGATACCGCTGCCGCTGTCAAAGACCATGTGCCGCGCAAGCGCAAACATGAGAACTTCAAGCGCGCTGCCCGGCGTGTGCTTGATCAGCATGCGGATGAACTCGATGCCGATGACCAGGTTGAAGGCCGACTCGAGGAATGTGTGAAATGCCTCCTTGTCCGCGCCCGTCAGTAGACTGGGAATTTCTCTCACAAGCGGCACGATGCTGAAAATGAATCCCGCAAGAACAATAACCGCGATGAGAATCTCCATGACCTCGGCTGCCATTTCGAGCCAGCCACTGAGGGCGCGGTTTTTACTTTTTCTTTTCTCCATATGCTCTTCTCTTCTGTTTTTTTCCATGAATCTCACGCACTTTCTTCTGAACTTATGAAACACTTCTTTACTCATCGGCCCGCACAACGCTCAGCCAGATCCAGCTACTATGCGGATAGCTCCGGCTTGTCCTGCCCGGCCTTCCTGCAAGCCTGTTCTGCTCACAGTGTCCGGCTCCACGCCGCGATCTCCCGGATGTCTGCAGGTCTTGTGCGGCAGCAGCCGCCAATCATCACCGCACCGTCCGCATACCATGCCTTTGCCATCTCTGAAAATGAACCCCGGTTCGGCGCGCTCTTCCACTGTCCGGTCGCTCTGTCATAGATTTCTCCGCTGTTTGGATACGCGGCAAGCGGCAGATCAGAAATCTTTCTAAAGTTCTTTAAGATACCGTCCACCAGATCCGGCGACACACAGTTGACACCGACACACTGCAGATGCGGATAATCCTTCAGAGCTTCTGCCACTTCGGAAGCAGGGGTTCCATCGCTGATTTCATTTTCTGAGCGGAACGTGAAGCTGATCCAGTAGTCCGCTCCGAGGTCTTCCAGAAGCTCTGCACAGACGACGGCTTCCTCAAGTTTCGGGCAAGTCTCAACAGCGAACAGGTCGGCGCCGGCCTCCTTTAAAATTTCCATCCGGCGAAGGTGAAACGATATATAGCCGTCCCGACTCAGATGATAGTTTCCCGTGTATTCACTCCCATTCGCCAGGTACGCGCCGTAGGGTCCGATGTCCCCGGCGATGAGCGGCCACGGGCGGCCTGCCAACGCTGTTTTTCTCTTATTCCACCAGGTCTTGCGGGCATGTTCTGCAATCTCCATCGACTTTCGAATCAGGCACCCGGCCTCAGACTCCGTATATCCGGCCTTCAGAAAGCCGGGAATCGTCGCCTGATAGCTCGCACAAGTCACGATATCTGCTCCTGCCTCGAGATAGTCGCGATGAATCTGCTCAATTGCGTCTGGATCCTCCGCGAGAAGACGCGCACTCCAGAGATTGTCGCTGATATCGTACCCGCGCCGCTCAAGCTCTGTTCCCATCGGGCCATCAAGAACGAGAAGTTTTTTCATTTTTCGAAGATCTTTATATGAAGCCATTCTCTATTCCTCCTCAGGCGCTGTGCTTCTTCTGCATTCTCCGGTAGACAAGCGTGCCGGCCGCGCAGAAGACTCCGATCAGCACAAGAACGAGCAGGGCGGCCATGTAACGCCGCTCACCAATCGCATTTCCGCCGAGCGTCGACATCAAAATCGCCGGAAAACGCCCGATAAAGGTAATGATCAGCATGGTTGTCCATTTCATGTCCGTGAGCCCAAGGAAGTAGGTGATGAGATCCTTCGGCGTTCCCGGAATGACATAGAGGAAAAATGCAATTAAATTAAAGCGGTCTGTCGTCTTAAGGAAGCTCACGGATTCGATCTGCTCTTTGGAAAAGAACAGCTCCACGACGTCCCTGCCGTATTTCTTCACAATCAGGAACACGAGCATGCTGCCCGCCGTCGTCCCAATGTCCGAAATCAGTGCCCCGCGTAAGGAGCCGAAGGCATATCCGGCCGCGATCTCAAACGGGCCGCCCGGAATAACTGCCGCAGCGACCTGCAGAATTGTTGCCCCGATAAATGCAAGAATTCCCGGAAGTCCCTTTGCCTTCATGTACGCGCGGAACAGTTTCGGGTCATTCGCCATGCGGATCATTGGCTTTGCAAGCCACCAGCAGAACAGGCCGATCAGAGCGAGGGCAATGACAAGAGTCACGAGGGCGATGACTTTCTTCTTAGTCCAGTGGATTTCAAATTTTTTCAGTTTTTCAAACAATTTCTTTCCAGATATTTTCATAAAAGCACCTCACGCACAGTATACACCATACGTGAGGCGTGTGACAAAACAGGGCTATTCAGTCAGTTATCACTACATCTGCCCAGCACCTCACGGATCCAGGCATCAGCCAGATCCGGCCAGATGCTAACCTCTCTGTTCGGCTCAAGTGGCGACCGCTCTGCTCTGTTTTCGGGATCAAATCTATCGAGAAGGCTTTTTCTCATTTCTTCCGGAAGAGAAATTGTTCCATTCTTTACAAGGGAAAGGATGTGCATCGTCTGTTCCATCGTATACGGCTCCCCGTATTCGCCGGAGGCCCACTGCGCATCGGCAAGCGACAGTCCGTGTCTGCCGCTTGAAAACAGATGCAGCGCGCATCTCACGTGATGGTCTATAAGCGCCTGCGCCATTATAAGGCTGTTCGTCACCGGTACCGTCGTATCTGTCACCGTCTGCCACAGGAAGCATGGTGGCGTCTTTTCCGTCACGTGTTTTTCCAGAGACATATACGAGAGATCCTCATTTGCCGGATTTCTGCCAAGAAGCGCCGTGAACGAATCCCGGTGAGCCTCATTTCCCGCCGTGATAACCGGATAGGACAGTACCATTGCGTCTGCCCTTGCGGAAAATGCATCCAGCTCCGGATCCGGGTCACGGACATCATCCCAGTGCACCCCGAGGCTCCCGCACAGATGTGCACCCGCTGAAAATCCCAGCGTGATCACTCTGCTCCCGTCAATTCTATACACCGCCGCATGCTTTCGAAGGAGCCGCACGGCTCTCGCGATCTCTGAAAGCGGTTGTCTTCGGAGAGGCGTCTTGTCCAGAAGATTGGTCGTATAGGTCAGGACGAACGCGTTATAATCCTTCGCGTAAAACTTCTCCGCGACAATGCCGCCCTCTGTCGGTGATACAACCCGATATCCTCCTCCTGGAACAACCAGAAGACAGGGCCGGATGCGTTCGTCCTCGTCGTGAATGCAGGAGACCATATTCGGCATAAAACCATATGCATCTGGGTAGGCGTATTCTCCCTCCCGAAACAGGTTGATCCTTTCTGAAATCATAGCTGTCCTTTCATTTCCTGCCTGAATCATGCCATTAATATATGATTCAGGCCGCTGCAGCGACAATAAGCGCAATGACGCCTGCAATCAGTATGACCGGCAGAATCGCCATCGCGGCGCCAAACAGCGTCACGGCAAGACCGGCGAGAATCAGCCATCCGATTGCGCTGAGAAAAATGCCAAGAAGGCGCCCTGCCATGTGCAGCAGAAATCCCGTAAGCCTGAACAGCCCGATCACGCATGCAATAACCAGTATGAGACTCAGCATAACGAACACCTCCCTTTTTTGTATAGTACATACAGTATACTTATTTTTGTGACAAATGAAAAGTCAGATTTCCGGCGATACTTTGGCTGGGTTTCGGCTGGCTCCTTACGGCGCTGCGGTTCCTGCCAGGCCTCTACGCAATCACCGCCCGGACTTTTGCGGTGCTATGCCGCAAAAGTCCGGGCGAGATGCTCTGTAACACTGCACATCGCAAAAGTCCGGGCACAAAAAAAAGAGCTCTCAGAGGAGAGCTCCTGTGCAAGAAACACACCCTCAAAACCGCATATACGATCATTGTAAAGAACTTGTTCTTTGCACTTGTAAAGCACTTGTGCTTTGCTCTTGCATGGCACTTGTGCCATGCATCTGCGCTACCGAGACCTGCAGAAGCGCGATCTTCCCGCTCTTTTGCCTTACTGGTCAAATCCTCGTCCGATTAGTGACAGTCAGCTGCACACATTGCTGTGCTTCCACCTCTGCCCTATCAACCTCATCGTCTCTAAGGGGACTTACT
>ONSX01000005.1 GCA_900320615.1 uncultured Eubacteriales bacterium | reverse complement strand
TTTGGTCGCTGATACTATACAGGAGCCAGGGTGGCTTTTGCAATATGCAATTGTAGTCAGAGACGGGGCAGGCTACCCACAATCATGCCCGAAGCCTCATAAATATAGAACATTTACTATTTTCCTGTCGAGCCGAAACCGCTCTCTCCGCGCCTGGTGCTGCTCAGCTCCTCTTCCGTTGCCTCAAATGTCACGGGAAGATAAGGCATAATGATCAGCTGCGCAATCCGTTCCCCGGGCTCAACTGTTCTCGTCGTCTCTCCGTCATTGTGAAGCGGAACCATGAAAGGTCCTCTGTAATCAGAATCGATGACGCCGACGCAGTTTGCCGGCCGCAGACTCTCCCTCGACGCAAGTCCGCTTCTCGCAAAAACCGCTCCGAAATATCCGGAGGGAAGCTCCATGGAGAGGCCGATTCCGATCATCTTCGTCTCATGCGGCGCAATGCTCTCATTTTCCCGGAGATCGGCGTACAAATCATATCCTGCCGCCTCGCTGCTCCCGCGCGTCGGGAGTTTTGCCGTTTCTGTCAGTTTCCGGACTTTTATTTTCATCTATTCCTCCATGAAATCATTACTGTGCTGCGCCTTTTCTCACCGCAATGTAACGGAATTCGGCGCAGCCGAGAGCCGGTAAATAGCCGCTCCCTGCGACTCGAAATCCTCGAGCAGCATTTTCCCGTTATAAGTTTCATATGTATCTGCGTCGATGATGACATCCGGCGCATCGATGAAGACGCCAGTGGGATGCATGTACTGGTAAATTCTTGTCGAGCAGCCGTGATTGCCGTGGTGCGCAACCTGGACATACGTCGCATCGAGCAGGTCCTTGTAATGATTGACAACATGCATTTCCTGCGTGGAAATGAGGTCCGCCATAAACAGCATGCTCGTACTCCTGCCATCGAGACGGAACACGAGGCTTCCCGCATTCAGAAGATCTGTGCTGAGCTTCTCGACTGCCGAATCCCAGGTATTCAGGACTGTCATTTTGAGTCCGAGAATATCATACGTATCGCCCTCACTCGGATAGACGACATTGCTCATTGTGCCGAGGACCTTCTCAAATGCGTAGTAGCTGTCGATATCATCGACCGCGGTCGCTGTCTTCTCATACAGCTTCTGGTTGACCTTTGGTGTGATCACGCGATCCACTGTGATCGCACCGTCTGTGTCATTGCTCATAATCTGTGTGAAGGCGCCGCAGTGGTCCGGATGCGCGTGTGTGATGATCCAGGTCGACACGTGGTTGTCATGTGCCGCGATGATCGACCGCATCTGGTCTGCATCCTGTGTGTAACCGCCGTCCACAATGGCAAGGTTCCCCTCCTGGTCAGTGATCGTGTAGATCATCGCCTGCCACTGATCCGAAGTCGGATATTGCGTCAGCGTCCATGTCTCTCCTGTCCCGGAGTCCGTGACCGTCTGTGATACAGAGGCCGTTCCGGACTGCGCGGAACTTATGGCGGCATTATCCGATCCCGTTTTCCTGCTCTCCGCACGATCGGACGAAGTTCCGGGCCGACCCGATTCGTGCCGGAGTGTCACGGCAAAGACAGCGGCGAGGACCAGCACAAGAACCAGCACGGCCGCAAGAACCGGCCGCAGGGTCTTCTTCATGTGTCTTACATCCGCCTGACTGCTGCCCTTCATTTCCGGCGCACTCCCGGCGGAGTGTTTCTCCTCTCTGCTTTCTTCGCCGCGCGTTGTCTCCGCCTTCGGGGAATCTTCTTTCTTCTGTCCGCTCTCGTTTCGTCTGTGAACTGCCTCGTCAAATTCCTCGTCAAAGACAGATTCTATTTTCTCATCCGGCTTCCCACTTCCGCCGTCATCCGGCAGATGGAGTCTTTCAAGGAGTTTCTCGACCTCACGGTCCTCCTGGTCCGGAATCGTATCGATGTTTTTCCGCCGGTCCGGGGTCTTTGTTCCCGACTTTCTTTTCTTTTTTTCAACCTGCGCGCTCCACGCATCGGAGGCAAACTCATACAGGTCTGAAAGATAATTCTTTATTCTGCCCACTAGCTCTGGTACACTCCACAGCCGTCAGATTCCGACTGCTCTTCCTGTCTCCTCGTTACAAAATAGCTGAGCCGCCCTGATATCACCAGACGGCTTCTGGCACTGGTTATCATATTATCTTCTGCATGAAATGAAGTCAAGTGCGCGCTCTCCATGCTCTCGCAAGCGCGATGGCCGTCTCTCCGATCCGGGACGGATCAAGACCCGCATACCCGGCCACAACAGTAGACGGCGGACACGTCCCCTCGTCAGCCATGTAATAGTCGCTGAGACCCCTGATCAGAATGCCCTCCCGCTTTGCCGACCGGATCATATCCCACTCACTTCCGGCCTTTGGATACGTCAGCAGGAAATGAAGGCCCGAGTGCTCCGAGCGAATGGACAGGCCGTCTCCCAGCTCCCGCCGGAGCGCGGCAGCAAAGGCAGTCTTTCTCTTTTTGTACGCGTGGCGCATACGCCCGATGTGTCTCGTAAAGAATCCTTCCGCCATAAAGGCAGCCAATGTCTGCTGCTCCACCCTCGAGACCGTATTCGCATAGAGCGCAAAGTCCCTTCTGTAACGCTGAAGGATATCCTCCGGAAGGACCATACAGGCAATGCGAATACCCGGGGCGAGCGACTTGGAAAAGGTCGTCAGATAAATGACATGCCCGTGCTTTCCCGCCATGCCCTGGAGGGACGGCAGTGGCCGGATATCGAATCGGAACTCGGAGTCATAATCATCCTCCAGAATATATCGTCCCTCACTCTCCTCCGCCCACGCAAGAAGTTGTGCCCGCCGTCTGGCCGGCATCGTCACGCCGGTCGGAAAATGATGGCTCGGCGTGATGTAGCAGATATTGGCCCCACTCTCGCGAAGCGCATCTGCCGGAAGACCTCCGGCATCGATATGCACAAGCCTTGTCCTGATTCCGCAGTTCTCAAGGACAGCCTTCGTGCGGCTGTAGCCCGGATTCTCGATCGCGGCGACGCTCCCCTGAAAGAGATGCGCAAGACAGCCGAGCAGATACTCGATTCCGGCCCCGACCACGATCTGTTCCGGCGTGCACTCGACACCGCGGCTCGCGGACAGATAGGCCGCAATCTGCTCCCTGAGGTTCAAGTCGCCCTGCATGTCCCCGCGCTGCCAGAGTTCTGAGTTGTGATAGAGAAGTTCTCGCTGAATCCGTCCCCACTGCCTGACCGGAAAAAGCCCGGTATCAATACTGCCGGTCGAGAGATCTGTCATTCCGGTTCTTTTCTCCGTGCCGGACGGTGCACCGGCAGCCGGCGGATGATAGACATGGAGCATGCCGCCCGTGTCCTGGACAATGAAGCCCTTTCGCTCGGCTGATTCAACAATTCCGGCGGCCGCGAGCATCTGATAAGCCGTATCAACCGTATTGACGCTGACGCCCAGCCGCTCCGCCATCGTCCTCCGCCCCGGAAGCGTCTGTCCCGGCTTGTACCGGCCGGCAAGGATCTCCTCCTCGAGTTCTCTGTAAAGCTGCTCATAGAGCGGTCTTCTGCTCTTCGAATCAAGCGAAATCATCCCTATTCCTCCCGGAAAGAGGCCGGCCGCCGCCCGTCTGGCCCCACATCATCTCACGTATTTACTGTTTTTAAGCATACCAGATTTTTGTGCCATGTACAAATTCAAAGCAGATGACATCCCGCCTGGAAGTCCCGGCAGGCACCTCTTTAGACTCGCCTGTCCGCATGCAGTATCCACGCAGCAAAAAAGGCGCCTTCGCTTCCCGGAGATACGTTCGGAAAACGAAAGCGCCTTTTCATGCATATGAGATCTGATTTACTGTCCGGACGCTCCGTAGTTTGACAGCACGCGGGCCGACGGATCGTTGACATTGCATCCAGGCCATGTCTTGTTCGGCATCCAGAATGCGGGGATCATATCCGCCTGTCCCGGATAATACTCCTCAAAGAGCTCACGGTACAGGAGCGATTCCTTCGTGAAGGGACGCGCATGTGTGTACTTCATCCGCTTCTCCTCATACTCCTCATCTGTATAATAGCTCTCTGCGAACTCCTTCAGATCGTCAACCATGGAATGTCCGACCGCATCGGAGAACGCAGCCTTCTCGCGCATCAGGATGTCGTGCGGCAGCCAGTCACTGTTCTCAAATGCGTGGCGCAGAAGATACTTTCCTTTTCCATAAGTGTTCATCTTGACCGCCGGATCGAGACGCATGACATAGGACACAAAGTCGAGATCGCCGAATGGCACACGGGCCTCCATCGAGTGAACACTGATGCAGCGATCCGCACGGAGAACGTCGTAGACGTTGAGTTCGCGCACACGTTTCTCGGCCTCTTTCTGGAATTCCTCCGCGTCAGGCGCGAAATCCGTGTATTTGTATCCGAACAGCTCATCGGAAACTTCTCCGGTCAGAAGGACGCGGATATTCGTGTGCTCATGGATGTACTTGCAGCACAGGTACATGCCCATACTCGCGCGGATGGTCGTGATATCGAACGTCCCGAGCGCAGCAATGACCTCGCGGAGAGAATTCACGACTGTATCCCTGTCGATAATAACCTCCGTGTGGTCGGCGCCGAGGTAGTCAGCCACCTCTCTCGCATACTTAAGATCGATCGCGTCCGTGTTCATGCCGATTGCGAACGTACGGATTGGCTTCGCGAGAAGTCTCGCGGAGATCGCGCAGACAAGTGATGAATCGAGGCCGCCTGAGAGCAGAAAGCCGAGCGGCGCATCCGCGTCGAGACGCTTCTCGATCGCCTTAACGAGCAAATCGCGGATCTTCGCGGACGCTGTCTCCACATCATCATGGATGTACAGGGCATCGCCCGCCTTTGTCCCGGCGACCACCTCCGGATCGGTCGGATCCGGTGCGCTCTCGCAGGACTCAAACGCCTTTCTGCCCTTGTAGATCTCGGCGTATCTCGTGAACGTTCCGTCCTTCCAGTAGCATCCGGGCGGGAACGGCATGATCCGGTCGCAGATTCCCACGAGGTTCTTCGCCTCTGACGCGAACACGATCGATCCGTCCTTCAGGTACCCGTAGTGAAGCGGACGAATGCCGATCGGATCGCGGGCCGCGATCAGACTGTCCGTCTCGCCGTCATAGATGATCATCGCAAACTCAGCATCGAGATGACGGAACATGTCGACGCCGTATTTCTCGTACATCGGAAGAATGATCTCGCAGTCCGATGTGCTTCTCAGTTTATAGCCCTCCGCGATAAACTCCGCGCGAAGCGGGCGGAAATTGTAGAGCTCTCCGTTGCAAACAACCGCTTTCTTTCCGATATGGAACGGCTGCATACCCTCCTCATTCAGGCCCATGATCGACGCTTCCTTCGCATTATTTTCAGAAATACCTCTCTTCTCAAAACCGATAATTGAACACATGCTGCGGCAATCCTCCTTCTTTCAATATTCGCGCTGCCAGATTCGACATGACTGCGTGTCTTATGCATGAAATAGAAAAGGACAACAGACCTGTCCGCCGTCGAACAGGCCTGCTGTCCCTCCTTGGACATGCACGGTCTTCATTTCCCCTGCCTGATGCAGGTTTGTTAAGACGTTAACACTACAGAAAATGCCTGTCAAGCATACAGATTCAATTTCCATGTTCGGAATCATGTACACAGGTGGCTGCCAAATTTAAATCGAATGAGTATTTACATAAAAAATGCATTGCGTTATATTAGTAGAGTTTTTTATAATGGTAGTATCTATGGTCCATTACAAGTCATGACAGGTGAAAGGAGCACGTATGGCAGTCAAATATGTATTTGTTACCGGTGGTGTCGTATCCGGACTCGGCAAGGGAATCACGGCAGCATCTCTCGGCCGTCTTCTCAAGGCACGCGGTTACAAGGTCACCATGCAGAAGATGGATCCGTATGTCAATATCGATCCCGGCACAATGAACCCGATCCAGCACGGCGAGGTGTATGTCACGGAGGACGGCATTGAGACCGATCTCGACCTCGGCCACTATGAGCGTTTCATTGACGAGAATCTCGGCCGCAACGCAAACGTAACCACCGGCAAAGTCTACTGGTCTGTCCTGCAGAAGGAGCGCCGCGGTGACTACGGCGGCGGAACAGTTCAGGTCATCCCGCACATCACAAATGAGATCAAGAGCCGCTTCTATACAAATGATACGGATGACTCCATGCATATCGCGATCATCGAGGTCGGCGGAACAGTCGGCGACATCGAGTCCCAGCCATTCCTCGAGGCAATCCGCCAGTTTCAGCAGGAAGTCGGAAAAGAGAACGCGATCCTCATGCTCGTCTCTCTCCTTCCGTATCTCCGCTGCTCCCGCGAGATGAAGTCCAAACCGACACAGATGGCCGTCAAGTCCCTTCAGTCCATGGGGCTGCAGCCGGACATCATCATCTGCCGCTCCGAGATGGAGGTTCCGCAGTCGATCCGCGACAAGATCGCACTCTTCTGCAATGTCCCGACATCCCATGTCCTGCAGAATCTCGACGTCGACTACCTCTATGAAGCTCCGCTCGCGATGGAAAAAGAGCATCTGGCTCAGGTCTGCTGTGAGGCTCTTCACATTCCGTGCCCGCAGCCGGATCTCGCGGACTGGACAGAGATGGTCTCCCGTCTCCGCCATCCGAAGAAGGAAGTCACAGTCGCGCTTGTCGGCAAATACACGGCCCTTCACGACGCGTATCTCTCTGTCGTCGAGGCTTTAAAGCACGGCGGCATCGCAAGCTATGCGGATGTTCACATCAAGTGGATCGAGTCCGAGGATGTCACAGCGGACACAGCTTCTCTTCTTCTCAAAGATGTCGACGGCATTCTCGTCCCCGGCGGCTTCGGCGACCGCGGCATCGAGGGAATGATCGTTGCGATCCAGTATGCCCGGGAGCACAACGTTCCATATCTCGGCCTCTGCCTCGGCATGCAGCTGTCCATCATTGAATTTGCCCGCCATGTGGCAGGCCTTGAGGACGCAGACTCGATCGAGTTCAATCCGGACACGACTCATCCGGTCATCGCACTGATGCCAGATCAGAACGGCGTGACGGACATCGGCGGCACGCTTCGCCTCGGCTCCTATCCGTGCCATCTGAAGACAGGCTCCCTTGCGGAATCTCTGTACGGCACGGATGACATCACGGAGCGCCACAGACACAGATATGAAGTGAACAATGAGTACCGCCAGATCCTCGAAGAGCACGGCCTCGTCTTCTCTGGCACATCCCCGGACGGCCATATCGTCGAGATGTGCGAGAACCCGAACCTTACCTTCTTCATCGCGACGCAGGCGCATCCGGAATTCAAGTCCCGCCCGAATCGCCCGCATCCGCTCTTCCGAGGCTTTGTGGCGGCATCTCTTGCCCACATGGATGAGCGCACACACGCCTGATGCAGCTGTTCCCGTTCACATGCGTGCGATTTCAGGTGCGTGCGAACGGGAATACGTATAGTAAAAAGAACAAGGGCCCATCGGAAAAGGCTTGACAGAAAAACAGACAGCGCACTATAATCCATCACATGGATAAGCGAGGGTGCTTCCAGGAAGGGAGCAGTCTCGCTTTCTTTGTACTTATCGAAATGCATTTCCCGGATTGTATGGAGGAAAAATCATGAGTTATACGAAAGACGATATCATCCGTATCGCAGATGAAAATGATGTGGAATTTATTCGTATGCAGTTCACGGATATCTTCGGCCAGCTGAAGAATGTGGCGATCACACGTTCACAGCTCGGCAAAGCGCTGAACAACGAAATCATGATCGATGGGTCTTCGATCGAAGGTTTCGCGCGCATCAATGAGTCCGATCAGTACCTGTATCCGGACCTCGACAGCTTTGCAATTCTTCCGTGGAGACCGCAGCACAGCAAGGTTGCCCGTTTCCTTTGCGACGTCCACAATCCGGACGGCACACCGTACGCCGGTGATCCGCGCAATGTCCTCAGGAGAGAGATCGAAAAGGCCAGAGCAATGGGTTATGAGTTCAATGTCGGCCCGGAGTGTGAATTCTTCCTCTTTGAGACGGATGAAGTCGGCAGACCGACAACACACACGCAGGATGAGGCTGGCTACTTTGACCTCGCTCCGATCGATCATGGCTCCGATACGCGCCGTGAGATCTGCCTGAATCTCGAAAAGCTCGGCTATGAGATCGAGGCTTCGCATCACGAGGTCGCAAAGGGCCAGCATGAGATCGACTTCAAGTACGGCGAGGCTCTCGCAACCGCTGACAAGATCATGACTTTCAAGCTCGCCGTCAAGGTGCTCGCTGCAAGAAACGGCCTGCACGCGACATTTATGCCGAAGCCTCTCTATGGTGTCAATGGTTCCGGCATGCACATCAACATGTCTCTCTTCAAGGATGGCAGAAACGTCTTCTTCGATGAGAATGGCGACCGGAAGCTCTCCAAAGAAGCTTATTCATTCATCGCCGGCATCCTCGCTCACATCAAGGGAATCACAGCGATCACGAACCCGCTTGTCAATTCCTACAAGCGTCTGGTACCGGGCTATGAGGCTCCGTGCTACCTCGCATGGTCCGCTTCGAACCGCTCCGCTCTGATCCGTATTCCGGCATCCAGAGGCGCTGCGACACGTGTCGAGCTTCGCTGCCCGGATCCGTCCTGCAACCCGTATCTGGCTCTCGCTGTCTGCCTCGCAGCAGGGCTCGACGGCATCGAGAAGGGCATGACTCCTCCGGATGAAATCACGGAGAACATCTTCGAGATGTCCGCTGAGACGAGGCGAATGGCAGGAATCGATTCTCTTCCGGGAACTCTGAAGGAAGCGCTCGACGCTATGTCCGCAGATGAGCTCATCACAAGCGTTCTCGGTGACCATGTATTCGAGCAGTACATCGCCGGCAAGACAGCTGAGTGGGACGAGTACCGCACACAGGTCAGCGAGTGGGAACTTAAGAAGTACATGGTAACAATCTGACTTTATCCGGATACCGTATTCCGCCGGAAATGAGAAGCACGCGACTGTCCCGGCGGAACGGTGCCCGGTTGTTTCCACTTATACGAAAGAGGAGGACAGGCCATGACCCGGATCGTCATTGCAATTGCAAATGAGACGCTTCGCGAATCAATCGCAGGCATGCTGCAGCGCAACGGTATCGAAATCCGGAATGTCTGTCAGTCCGGCCGGGAGGCAATCCGCGCAATCAAGCGCATGGGCGGCGGTGTTGTCATTCTGTCAGCAAGGCTGACAGATATGACGGCCGATGAATTCGTAGATCTTCTGTATGACGACGCGCAGTATCTTCTGCTCGCGCGCCCCACAGAGATGGAGAACTGTGTCAGTGACAGATTTTTCCGTGTTGCACTTCCGGTTCATTCCGGAGAACTGCTCGGATGCGTCAGAATTCTGATGCAGCTCGATGAACGCATCGTTGCGGCCAGTGTGCCGAAGCGCACAGAGGAAGAAAAACAGGTAATCACAACCGCCAAGGAACTTCTGATGGAAAAGAATTCCATGACAGAGGATCAGGCATACCGGTTTATCCAGAAGCGCAGCATGGAGACCTCAACACCAATGCCGGATGTCGCACAGATGATTCTGACCGCTCTGAGCTGAACGGTTTCTGACATATGCATTCCGATATGAATGACCGGGATCCGCCGGTCTTATGAACGCGGATCAGAAAAAGGGCTGTGAAAAACGATTTTCGTTTTTCACAGCCCTTTTTCCATGTTTACTTATATAGAACCATCAGCGCCGTGGCGCTGATCACCAGAATCCCGAAAAAAAAGATTGTCAGCTCCCCGCACCTTCTCGTCGAGATTCTGCTCTTCTCCTTCCGGATCAGGGCATAGCACAGAAGAATCTCTGTGACCACGATACCGATAATGCCGACTGTCACGCCTGCGAGAAAAAATGTCTTCATGATTTACTCCTTGTGATCATTGTCGTGTTCCTGTCTGTCCATCTCATCGAAGAGGTCCGCCTCCATCGGCTTGTCCAGAAGCGATTTCAGTCCCATGAGGGCGCTGCTGTGGTCATGATTTTCCATCTGCGGGAAAGCCCGCATGATTCTCGCCGCACCCGAGTGGCCTCTCCGCATAACCGAATTCTTGAGCGCATTTGCGCGCCTCCTCGCCTCCCCGGCGGCCTCCTGCGCATGGTCCGCGATGCGGTCCGCCCTCGCCTTGTACTCGGCGCGCTCGATTGCCTTCTCCTCCTTCCGGAGTCCGTGCTCCTCGCCGATCCGGTCCATAATCTCCGCCTTCCCGAGGGCTGCCTGCACCTGCCCTTCCTGGAGCCGCTGTGCCGTGCTGATACTTGCCCCCGCGATCACATCTGTCATATTGTCGCTGACCTTCCGCATCGACTTCCGGAGCTCATCGATCTGCGCAAGCTTTCTGTTCAGTCCGACAATCGTAAGCACCGTGACGACGAGATCGGCCCCGTACGCGCAGTAGAAAATGAGAAGCAGCCACCAGCCTGTTCGCACGGGTATCATCGCGACTGTTCCCGCCCCGAGAGACGGATGAACAAGCCGCACGATGAAGACGACGGCAAATCCCCAGATAATACTGAATTTGAGGCAGATATAGCCGTGGAAATTGAATGGAAGATTGCTGTAGTCCCACCATCTCGTGTGGAACAGGATGTCAAGGAGCCACCCGGCGATCAACTCGACAGCGGTCGTCAGCGCCATTCCGATCAGGAAGAGAGCAAGGACGTCGACCCAGGTCTCTCTTCCGGTTCCATCGGCGGAGAGATTGAGACCGCCTGCCACCCGGCCCAACTCATGGATGACACTGAGGACTCCGATCATACCGAAGCCGTAGACCGGACAGACCGGCCCGTTCAGGAATCCTCTGTTTACGATCTTTCCGAGCTTCACGGCGTGATAGACGACCTCGACGACCCAGCCGCCAAACGAGTACAGAAGGAAGTACCAGAGAATCTGGTAGTATGTCATGCCAGCGATCATATCAGTCTCCTCGTTGCGATATTCAGTACTCCAGACTCGGAGAATTGCGAAAAGTGAAGGATGACAGGCTCCCCCTGCATCTTCCTCAAGTCTCCGGGATGCCGGATAGATACATATTACCACATCCACGCGCAGCGCGAAACTTGCAGTCTGGCTTCCCAGGGATTAAGCTTGGTAGCAGTTACAAAAAAAACAGGAATATAAGCTGAACGGAGGTATCTATGTACACAGAAACGACGCTCTGTTATATCGAGCACAACGATGCGTATCTCATGCTGCACCGTATTAAGAAAAAAAATGACTTAAACGAGGGAAAATGGGTCGGCGTCGGCGGCCACCTCGAGCCTGGTGAGACACCTGAGATGTGCGTCCGGCGGGAGGTTCTCGAGGAGACAGGGCTCACGCTCACCTCGCTCCGTCTGCGCGGAACGGTGGACTTTATTTCAGATCGCTGGGTCTCTGAGGTCATGTACCTCTACACGGCGGACAGCTTCACCGGCTCTCTCACTGACTGCAATGAGGGTGTGCTCAAGTGGATCCCGAAGGAAGAGATTCCTTCTCTCCCCCAGTGGGAGGGCGACCAGATTTTCTTCGGGGAGATCCGGAAAAACCGGCCGTTCTTCCATCTCCGTCTTGTCTATCACGGCGATCATCTTGTCTCTTCTGCTCTTCTCCCGCGACTCATTCTCGCATCCGCCTCTCCGAGGCGCCGCGAGCTCCTTGAGAGGGTTGATCTTCTTCCGGAAATCATTCCAAGCCTTCTTCCGGAACATCCGAAGTTCTCTGACCCGGAGGGTGTTGTCCGGGAACTCGCCCGGCAGAAGGCATATGACATCGCCGGCCGCTTCTCGGATGCTCCCATGCCTTCTGAAGATACAGGCCGCTATGAGCTCTGCCCCGAGGGCACTCTGATTATCGGCGCGGACACAATCGTGGCGGCTGAGGGACGGGTCCTCGGCAAGCCGCGCACCCATGAGGAAGCCGCCGATATGATCCGACTCATCGCTGGAAAGAAACACGAGGTCTGCACAGGTGTGACAATTCTGCGCATCGGATATCCGGTGACTGCCGAAGGTTACGCAGAGGAAGAGCCCCGGAGAATTTCTCACGTTCATCCGGAAGTATTCACCGGATCTGTCAGAGACCTTCCCGCACTGGAAGAGTTTTCATTTGTTGAAAAGACGTCCGTCCGCGTCTATCCGATGACGGAAGAGGAAATCCTCGCGTATGCAGGCTCCGATGAGCCCATGGACAAGGCGGGCGCCTACGCGATCCAGGGGCATTTTGCCGCGTATATTCAGGGTATAGACGGAGATTACAGCAATGTTGTGGGCCTTCCGGTCGGACATGTCTGCCGGGTGCTCAGGCGCCTGACGGAGCGGCCTCATGCTGACTGGAGCTGAGTGAGCATCTCCAGCCGCCGGATCCGCCAGATCCGATACGGACAAGGACTGATGACGCAGCTTCAGCCTTCTGTCCGCCCGGTCCGGTGCTGCCACTGACGCGCCATGCCGCGCGGGCACCTCACTCGTCCCAGCCTTCCACCATCCGGTAGTGGACCAGAATATTGTGGACACTCTGCCTGTCGTTTGCAAGATGAATCTCATCCGGATAGGATGCCGGCGGCAGGCAGGGGTCTTCCTCGTGAAGCTCGATGTCGATCCAGTTGAACATCGCCTCATTGGCATTCTTCATGAGCTCCTCAAATGAATCCCCGTCCGCCTCACAGTCCTCGAGATCCGGAAACGAGGCGTGGAAAGTGCCGTCCTCCTTTTTTTCAAATATTGCAGGATATATAAATCGCATCTTCTTCTCCTCCTATTATAAAGTTACAGGGTAAAAACAACCTGGCGACCAGTCAGTCTCTCTTTCACGCCTTATTATGTGCTGATGCTCCGGACGTTTTCATCTCTCCCGGTTCGCTCTGTCTTCCAGACGCTGTCGTCTCTGGCTTCTCTTCCGGTCTTCCAGACGCTGTCGCCTCAGGCTTCTCTTCCGGTCTTCCAGACGCTGCCGTCTCTGGCTTCTCTTCCGACCTCCCGACCACCGATTCAGCCTTTGCCTTCCCGCGCATAAAGTCCGTCATGGTTTCGTCCTCTTTCTCTTCTGCTTCCTCTTCCTCCTCGACCATCTCCGCCGCCGGCGGCTCATCCGCCCGGTGGAGAATCAGCCCGTCGACAATCGCATTGCCGATTCCGGCTCTCTTCCGGTCCTTTCCGCTGAGATACAGAAACCCGAAGATACTGAATGCAAGCGCGCCGACAAAATTGACCAGCAGATCTTTCATCGTATCGATGATACCAATATCCAGATACCCGCCATGAACGGTCACGGTCTTTCCCGATGCCGTATAAATCACAGTCTTTGTAATGTTGCTTACTTTGATCGGAATCTGCGAGTGCGTCGGGTCAAGCGTCACAGATCCGATCGTCTTCACGATATAATCCTTCTGCATGTCGAGCTGAAACAGCTGATCCATCGTAAACTCGATGAACTCCCAGCAGACGCCGATCGTCATCGAGAAGCAGAACGCGACAAGCGCGAGATATCCCGCAGACAGATGAAATTTCTGCGACTTCTGGTTCAGAATGTCAACGAGCGAGAAGCCGACAGCCGCGCAAAGGAACCCGTTCAGCGTGTGAAGCATTGTGTCCCAGCCGGGAATCATTGTGTAGTAGTGGTTGATCTCGCCGAGAATCTCCGCTGCATAAATAAAGAAATAAATGGTAATCTCAAACGGGTTCGGAATCACAATATGCAGATTTTCCTCAAAGAATGCGGGCAGGAGAAACAGGATCAGGGAGAGCAGGCAGAGCGCCGCATTTTCATAGCTCCCTGTGACAAATGAGCGGACCATCGTGAGAATCACGAGGATCCGCAGAATGCGGTACACCCGGAAGGACTTCGCATCCTGCCCGATCCTTGCCTTCAGCCGGTGAAGCAGCCGGACCAGACGAAGTCTCGATGTCTCCGCCTTTCCGATCTGCTCCTTCTCAAAACGCTGATCGATCTCCTTCTCCCTCTTCTCCATCTCATCCGCGATGTGCCGCTGCCTGTGCTCTGCCACGTTTTCTCCTTTCTGCGTCCCATCCTCAGTAGAATTCACTCCGCATACAGATCTGTATGCGGAGTGAATATAAGTCTTTTCATCATGCACCCGCGTTATTTCACCGGCACACAGTGTCTGTCGTTGATCTCTTTCACCTTATTGCGGCGTCTGACATATTTTTCTGCCGTGAGCGGCTCCGTCGACATCCAGGTCTTCACGATCTCCATGGCGATCATGCCGCCAATGATCTTTCCGCCGATGCACAAGACATTTGCGTCATTGTGCTGACGTGCAAGCGACGCGCAGAACGGATCCTGGCACACGCAGGCGTAGATGCCACTGATTTTGTTTGCGATCATCGCGCTTCCATAGCCGACACCGTCGACGAAGATTCCTCTCTCGCACTCGCCCCTTGCGACAGCAAGAGAAGCCGGATAGACAAAATCACTCAGATCGCAGGACTCCTCGTCATACGTACCGAAATCGACGACCTCGTGGCCCTTCGACTCGAGGTACGCCTTGATCTCCTGCTTCAGCTTTGTACCCGCGTGGTCATTTGCCATGGCAATTTTCATTTTCTATACCTCCTTTTATATATGCCGCGAATCTTTTCGCGGAAACAATCAGTTTCCTTCTCTCAGGTCCGCGATAATATGAGCCGGACACTTGTCATCGCATTTTCCGCAGAGCTCACACTTCGCGTAGTCAATATGCGCCAGGTTCCCGTCGACATGAATCGCGTCATACGCGCACTGTCTCACGCACAGGCCGCAGCCGATGCACCCCGCATTGCAGACATTGCGGACGGCCCTTCCCTTGTCGTGGTTGCTGCAGCGCACAGCCTGCGTGCGGCTCTCCGGAATCAGCTCAATCAGATGCTTCGGGCAGGCCTTCGCGCAGAGGCCGCAGCCAATGCACTTCTTCCGGTCAACGATGGCGACGCCGTTCTCCACATGAATGGCATCCGCCGGACAGACGCTCACACAGGAGCCAAAGCCGACACAGCCGTAATCGCACTCCCAGATAGAAATGCCCGAGAGCACAGCAGCCCTGCAGTCGTGTATGCCGACATATTCTCCCCGCTCCTTCGTCACATCGCAGCTTCCCTTGCATCTGACAAATGCAATTTTTCTCTCCTCCGCATCCGCGTCAACACCCATGATTTTTCCAATCTGTTCCGCGGCAGGAGCACCACCGACGGGGCATCCGCTCACCGGCGCCTTTCCCGCGGCAATCGCCTCTGCCATCGCGTCGCAGCCGGCATAGCCGCACGCGCCGCAGTTGTTGCCCGGAAGACAGTCCCGGATCTCAGTCACTCTCGGATCGGTATCCACATGAAACTTCCGCCCGACAGAGACGAGCGAGACGCCGACCACGATGCCGATGACGGCGAGAACGACCGTCGCAATCATAATTCCTGACATATCGTCTCCCCCTCCTTATCTTCCGAGACCTGAAAATCCCATGAATGCAATCGACATGAGAGCCGCGGAGAGCAGAACAACCGGTGCTCCCCGGAGTGGCTTCGGCAGATCCGACTCATCGATACGGCTCCGGATCCCTGCGAGAAGAACAATGGCCAGCGTGTAGCCAAGCCCTGTCCCGAGTCCCGCGAGGACACTCTGCAGAAGATTATACTCATCCTGCACATTGGTCAGTGCGACGCCGAGAACCGCGCAGTTCGTTGTAATCAGGGGAAGGTAGATGCCGAGGGCCTTGTAAATGGCCGGTGACGTCTTCTTCAGGAACATCTCGACGCACTGAACGAGAGCGGCGATCACAAGAATGAACACGATCGTCTTCATGTATTCAAGTCCCAGTGGCGCGAGGATCAGCGTATAGAGAACCCATGCAACCGCAGATGAGACGGTCGTCACGAGCGTGACCGCAATGCCGAGACTGACCGAGGCCTTCATCTGCTGTGAGACGCCGAGGAACGAGCAGATACCGAGGAACTGAATCAGGACGACGTTGTTGATCAAGGCACATGTCACGATAATCATAATATACGTTGTCATGATTTATCTCCCTTCCCGGACAGCCCGTGCTGTGTCTGTCCGTTCTCCAGACCGCGCACCGCACAGCACGCGCAGTTTCCGTCACAACCAGATGTGACAAGTTCTCTCTGACGGGTCTTCTTTCCGCAGGCGTTCATAATCATGATCATAAATGCGATCACAAGGAACGCGCCGGGCGCCTTGACAAATATGCCGATCGGATTGTATGACTTCGGGAGAACCTGTACATTAAATGCAGTTCCCGCGCCGACAAGCTCACGGATGAGTCCGAGAATCGTCAGGGCGATCGTAAAGCCGAGTCCCATGCCGATGCCATCAAAGACGGCGGGGAGTGGTCTGTGCTTGTTCGCATAGGCCTCCGCGCGTCCGAGAATGATACAGTTGACGACGATCAACGGAATATAGATTCCGAGCGCGTCATAGAGGGCCGGAAGATACGCCTCAATCAGTAGTTCAACAGTCGTGACAAGCGACGCAACAATGACGATATAGGCCGGCAGTCTGACCTCATCCGGAATCACATGTCTCAGCAGGGAAATGATCAGATTCGACGCGGTGAGCACCGCCAGCGTGGACAGGCCCATGCCGATGCCGTTCGTCGCGGACGTACTGACCGCTAGCGTCGGACACATGCCGAGCATCAGGACGAGCGTCGGATTTTCCCTGACAACTCCATTATAGATCCGTTCCGTATACTGGTTCATCTCATTTCCTCCTTTCTCACTTTGCAATCTGGTTTCTGTAGAAATCGACAGCCGCATTGACCGCGTTCACAACCGCGCCGGATGTGATGGACGCACCGGAGATCGAATCGATCTGATTGTCCTCCGTCGATCCACCCTGCTTGTTGAGAACGAAGGCGTCCACGTTTTTTCCTGCGAACTGGTCCTTAAACGTCGGCTCCTCCGCCTTCATGCCCATGCCTGCCGTCTCATTGAGTGTCGTAAATGAAATCCCATTGACTGTGCCGTCCTTCAGTATACCAACAGACAGCGAGATGTCGCCGTTAAAGCCGTCGCCGCTCGTAACCGCAATAACATAGCCGACGGCACTGCCCGAGCTGTCTTTGCCTTCCACAGCCCCGTCAATCGTGACCTTGCCGAACGACGTTCCGTACGTTTTTCCGTCAAGGGCGCTCACCGCCGACTTGAGGTCAGAACCCGCACTGAATTTTTCTGCGTCCGGAAGAACCTCCCTGTAGGAAGCTGTCTTCTCCTCCTCCTGTTTCAGCGCGATCTGCGCCTTAGTCATGCCGTAGACCGTACTGAGAAGAAGGCCGGCAATCAACGTGATAGCGCATAAAATGAGAGCCGGCTTCGGGAAGCGTGAGGGCTTCTTCTGTCCCGCTTCTTTCGCTGCCTGTCTCTTTCTGTACGCGTACGGCTTCGGAGCAGGCATCAGATCGATGAGCGGTGTGAACAGATTCGAGATAATGACTGCGTAGCTGACCGAATCCGCCGAACTCCCGTACACGCGGAAGAGACCGGACAGGATTCCTACCAGACATCCGTAGATCAGCTGTCCCCTGCCGGTAACCGGGCTCGTCACGGGATCAGTTGCCATGAAGAATGCGGCCATCACGATGCCGCCTCCGCAGATCTGCTGCAGGAGGCGGACCGGACTGAAACCGTATCCCCCGAACAGCGCGATAAAAAGCGTGAACGACGCGAGCACCGACACCGGGATCTGCCAGGTGATACCGCCCATTGCCCACAGGAAGATACCGCCAATCAGAAGCCCGAGAATCGAGCAGCCGATAACGCCGTTTGTCCTGCCGAGGAACATATTGAGTAGACTCTCATTTCCCCCTGCTGCAAGTGTCGCGAGCGGAGTCGCGCCGGACACACCGTCAACCTCATATCTCGTCATCTGCGTGCCGAAAGAGATCAGGAGGAAACACCGGGCAGCAAGCGCCGGGTTCATGAAGTTCTTTCCGAGACCTCCGAAGAAGCATTTGACGACAAGAATAGCGAAGACAGCGCCGATGACCGGAATGTAGAGCGGAGTGCCGCTCGGAAGGACAAGCGCAAGGAGAATGCCTGTCACAACCGCACTCCCGTCCTTTACCGTGTTCTCCTTGTGCGCAATCCGGTCAAACAGATATTCCGTCAGGACAGCGACCGCGACACTGGCCAGCACTGTATACAGTGCGGACGGGCCAAAATTCCAGATTCCCGCAATCGTCGCCGGCATCAGCGAAATGATCACTCCGAGCATGACAGAGCCCGTCTTCAGCCTGCTCCGGACGTGCGGTCCGGATGACACATGAAGTACTTTTTCTTCTGTCATCACTTATCCTCCTTTCCTGAAGGCACCGGTTTTTTCGCGGCCTTTGCCATGATTTCTGCCTTTGCAATCTTGAAGAGCTGCGTCAGAGGACGCTTGGCCGGACAGATAAAGGTGCAGGAACCACACTGGATACATTCAAGACCGTAGAACTTCTTTTCATAACTCTCGTAGTCTTTTCTCTCCACCGCTTCCGCCATCATTTCCGGAACAAGCCCCATCGGACATACGCGTGCGCACCGCCCGCAGCGGATGCATGCAGTCATCTCTCTCTGCGCGTCCATCGCCTCGTCATGCGCAAGGAGCGTCAGCGCATTGGATCCCTTCTGGATCGGGACGGAGAGATCCGCTACTGCAACGCCCATCATCGGTCCGCCAAAGAGCGCCTTCTCGAGAGTTACTCCTTCGCGAATACCTCCCGCGGCCGCAACAAGCTCCTCTGCGTTCGTGCCAATCCGCACAATCAGATTGGATGGCGTCTTGACAGCATCTCCCGTCACAGTCACCATTCTGCGCACCAGAGGCTTCGAAAAACGCACGGCATTCCGGATCGCAAGAATGGTCGCCACATTGTCGACAATGCAGCCCGCCTCCGCCGGGAGCTCGCTCACCTTTGTGTAGATGCCCGTCACGAGGCTGATAACTGACTTCTCGCCTCCCTGCGGATACTTTGTCCTTGCCACAACGACCCGCACATGCTCCTGCCCGGCGGCCGCAGCTGTCATGGCCGCGATGGCCTCCGGCTTGTTGTCCTCGATCAGAATAACGCCTTCTGCATGCGGAAACAGCCGCATGACGATCTGAAGTCCCTCGACGATGTCTGCCGCGCGTGTCCGCATCAGCTGATCATCACAAGTAATATACGGCTCACACTCCGCGCCGTTCACAATGACATGGCGGATCGCACCCGGATCTTTCGGCATAAGCTTGACAGCGGTCGGGAATCCGGCCCCTCCCATACCGATGATACCTGCGTCGCGGATCTTCCCGATGATTTCCTCATTTGTCAGGTCATCGCAGCTGACCTCTCTTCCGTAATCCGGAGCCTCCGTAAACTGTCCGTCATTATCAATGACAATGCACTCTCCATAGGTGCCTGCATTCGTGCGACGCTTCTCGACCGCCTTCACGATTCCCGAACAGCTGCTGCAAATACAGGCAGACACGAATCCGTCCGCGTCCGCGATCTTCTGTCCGACCAGGACATGGTCTCCCTTCTTCACGACCGGCTTTGCCGGGCGTCCGATATGCTGCGAGAGCGGATATATGAGTTCGCCTTCCGCCTCATATACGCGGGGCGATGCGTTTTCGGAGAGTTCCTTGTGTTCCGGCGGATGGATCCCGCCCTTGATTGTCCGACTCATTTCATCACTCCTTTCCCCTTTGCATGTCTTGCACATGACAATACGTCTTTCCCGCTCATTATACCAAGAAACTTTCTGTCACGATATAAAAAACGACTGCTGTATACAATTTGTATACAGCAGTCTGAATTTGCTTATCTCTTTTATGCAGGAACTGCCATAGGCCTTGCTTACAGCCCCTTCATCACAGCCACATTCTCCTCCGAGTGCTCAACCTGTCTGGAATAGAGGTGCGCGATGTCAATAAGATCCTCATCTGTGAGCATACGCCCGAGCCGCCTCGCGCGGGCCCGGCACATAAGCCAGATATAACGAAGGCTTCTCGACGTGAAGCGGATCACGCCGTCACCCCCGCCGTCAAAATAGGAATCAATCATGTACCGGAACAGAAAATACACACTGAGTTTTGTAAACCACCGGTCCGTCTGCTCCTCATTTCCGAAGGATGTCTCCCCGGAGGTTTTCGCAGACCCGAGTGCCTCCACCTCGTCCATGATGCCTTCCCATCTCTCATCGAGCAGCTCAAGAGAGCGAACGCGCTGAAGGAGCTGCTCGTCCTCTGAAAGCCCCGGCAGCCAGCCGCGCGTCTCATCTCCGGTCAGAGCCTGCCCGACCGCTGCCAGCCTCTCTCTCCAGGTTCCGTCTCCGTCCTGCATGACGGAGACAGCCTCATTCCTGAATTGCAGAATGCTGCGCAGATATTCCGCATCCTCTTCTTCCATCTCATCGCCGGCGACCTCCCGCTCCGTGCGGATGAGGTGCATCGGCCCAGCCGCGAAGAAAATCTGCCCGTATTCCATGCAGGAGAGGCTCATATCCATCTGCTCATAGCCGCCGATCTGCACGAAATAGCGCGGATACTCGGTACACACGCGGCTGATCGCCGCCTCCCCGAGCTCTGTGATAATCGTGCACAGGCCTGCCTTCGTAAGGAACGGACAGTCCCCGTTCTCTGTCAGCGGAATATACGTACTTCCGTCTTCGTCCGAGACAGAAAGCGCGCGCCGGAGCCTTTCACCGAACGGTCCCTCTACACTGCGGTAGTACTGCCCGGTCTCGCTGTCAATGTCAACCTCCCAGCCCCTGCAGCAGGTGTCTGGGCAGCGATCCGCGATACACGAAAATGACCGGACCAGATCCGGGTACTCAAAAATCATATCGACGGCTCCTTTACCTCCATCGGGATATCGTTCTTCATCTCATCGGACAGAATCTCAAGCGTGTGGTAAAAATCCGCCCACTCCTTGTCCGTCATCCGCTCGCGGACGCGCTTCATAACGCTATTGACATAGGAGTTGCTGACATTGCAGTAATCGATGTAGCGCTGTGTGACCTCCAGATAATATTCTCTGTGATCCTTCTCCGAGCGCACGCGCCGGAGGTATCCCTTTCTCACGAGATTATTGACCTTATAGGCCGCATTCGGCGAAGACATGCGCAGAAAAGACGCAAATTCATTGATCGTCGGACGGCCCATCGCATGAATCACTTCCATGCAGAAGGTCTCGACAGTCGTCAGTGTCGCCTCGCGGTCCTCGAAGTTTCGGAATACCTCCCGATAAAAATGCATTTTAAACTGAGTATAGACTTTAGCGAACAGCTCTTCGGTTGTCACGGTTCTGCCCTCCAAGTAATGTGATACTTTTACTATATCACGAAGAGGGGAAAAACTCAAACCGGATCGGATATGGCAAATGAAAGCTCCGCTGTCACCGCCGTCTTTCCATCGACGGTCGCAACAGCCTTCCCGAACCCGATCGGTCCGCGTCTTGCGATAATCTCGCAGTGCAGGGAGAGAACATCTCCCGGAACGACCTGCTTTCTGAACCTCGCGTTCTTGACTCCTCCGAAGAAGACGAGTTTTCCCTTCTGGTCCGCCTCCGTGAGGAGCGCGACCGCGCCCGTCTGCGCGAGCGCCTCGAGAATCAGAACCCCCGGCATGACATGGTATTCCGGAAAGTGACCGCAGAACTGCATCTCATTTGCTGAGACGCACTTGACGGCGTCGGCATACTGTCCGGGCTCGCACTCCGTGACCTTGTCGATCATAAGGAACGGCCAGCGGTGCGGGAGAATCTTCTGGATTTCATTTGAACTGAGTGTCATGGACTCTCCTTTCTTTATCCGATATCCGGCGCCTTGAAGACAAGCGTCGCGTTATGTCCGCCGAATCCCAGAGAGTTCGAGGCTGCATAGCGCATGGCAAGGCTCTCTCCTTTATTCGGCACGATGTCGAGGTTGCAGGCAGGGTCCGGAACCTTGTATCCGACCGTAGGCGGCACGAAATGGTTCTTCAGTGCAAGAACCGTGATCACGGCCTCGACAGCCGCACTCGCCCCGAGAAGATGACCTGTCATCGACTTTGTCGAGCTCACCTTCAGGCGGTCTGCATCCCCGCCGAACAACTTTCGGATCGCCTTTGTCTCGCCCGCGTCATTGAGTTTCGTCGATGTGCCGTGCGCATTGATGTAATCGATGTCCTCTTTCTGAAGGCCAGCGTCAGTAATGGCCATGGCCATGCATTTTGCGGCGCCCGTTCCTTCCGGGTCAGGGGCCGTGATGTGGTAGGCGTCACAGTTCGCGCCGTATCCGACGATCTCTCCCAGGATTGAGGCACCGCGTCTCTTCGCGTGCTCATACTCCTCGAGAACGAGCACGGCAGCTCCTTCTCCCATGACAAAGCCATTCCTCTCCGCGTCGAACGGGATGGAAGCCCGCGCCGGATCTGTCGATTTCGACAGGGCTTTCAGCGCCGTGAAACCGCCGATGCAAAGCGGTGTGATCGCAGCTTCCGCACCGCCCGCCAGCATCACATCGCCGTATCCGTCGCGGATGTAGTGGAACGCGTCGCCGATGCCATTGGCCGCAGACGCACACGCCGTGACACTGCAGCTCGTCAGGCCGTGAAGCCCGAAGCGAATTGCAATGTTGCCGGCCGCCATGTTCGCGATCGCCATCGGAATAAAGTACGGCGAGACGCGGTCATATCCGCGCTCCTGCCCTCTCGTGTGTTCCTCCTCGATCGTTCCGATGCCGCCGATACCGGTCGAGAGGATGCAGCCCCAGCGGTCGCGGCTCTCATTTTCCACGTTCTCAAGGCCGGAATCGTCCCAGGCCTGCTGGGCCGCGACAAGCGCATACTGCGAGTACAGGTCGAGTTTTCTGCGCTCTCGCGGCTCGATGTACTGGTCAAAGTCAAGGTTCTTCACTTCTCCTGCAAGCGTGACCTTCCGACCCTCTGTATCATACCGTGTGATCGGCGCGATCCCGCAGCGCGCGCCCTTTACGCTCTCCCACACTTCTTCCTTCGTATTTCCGATCGGGCATACGATGCCGAGACCGGTGACTGCTACTCTTCGTTTCATGGTCAATCCTTTCCGTCTGCCTTACACTGCGAGACCGCCGTCTACAGCCAGCACCTGTCCCGTGATATAGGAAGCCTGCTCCGACGCGAGAAATGCCACCGCATTCGCGACATCCTCCGGGCGGCCGATCCGTCCCGCCGGAATTCCGCTCTTCATCACCTCGTGCGCCGCCTCCGGCATAGCGCGCGTCATGTCCGTCTCGATCATTCCGGGCGCAACTGCATTGACCGTAATGCCCTTTGCGGCAAGTTCTTTGGCCGCTGATTTGGTCATACCGATCACGCCGGCCTTCGACGCGGCGTAGTTGACCTGCCCCGCATTTCCCCGTAGTCCCACGACAGAGCTCATGTTGATGATCCGCCCGTACTTTGCGCGAAGCATATATCTTGCAGCCTGCTTCATGCAGAGGAAGGTGCCCGTGAGGTTTGTCGCAATCACGGCGTCGAAGTCCTCCGGCTTCATGCGAAGAAGAAGCCCGTCCCGCGTAATCCCCGCGTTATTGACAAGAACATCGACGCGCCCGAAGGCCTTGATTGTCTCGTCAAAGAGCTGTTTTGCGCCATCCGGATCGGAAACATCCGCCCTGACGACAAGCACGCGGGCTCCGGATCCCTCACACATAGCCGCCGTCTCACGGGCCGCCTCCTCACTGTGCGCGCAGTTGATGACAAGGTCCAGGCCGTCCTCTGCGAGCCTCATTGCCACTGCCCGGCCGATTCCCCGACCTGCGCCTGTCACAATGGCGCACCGTCTTTCATTTTCACTCATTGTTTTTCCTCAATTCCTCAAGAAACTGCTTCAGATCATCGGCCTCGTCAAGAACGATACCCTCCGTCCCGCGGATCGTCCGCCTCACAAAGCCCGTGAGCACATGGCCCGGGCCGATTTCGACCGTCCGCGTAACTCCGTGCTCCGCGAGATATCGGAGACTCTGGGACATATGAACAGGCGACACGACCTGTTTTTCAAGAAGCGCCCGGACCGTTTCATCCGGACGAAGCTCGCTTCCCGTCGCATTGAAGATGACAGGTATCTGCATCTCTCCGAGCGAAAGGTTCTCAAGATAAGGTCTGAGGCTCCGCGCGGCTTCTTCCATAAACGGCGTGTGGAACGCAGACGACGTCGCAAGCTCCATGCATTTTCTGGCACCGGCCTCAAGGGCGAGCTCCTCCGCGCGCCGCACGGCCGGAAGAAGCCCGGAAATGACGACCTGACCGGTTGCATTATAGTTGGAAATATAGACAGGCTTTCCTGTCTCGGAAGCCGCCTTCCTGGCGCACGCCGCGGCCTTCTCATCGTCAAGCCCAAGGAGAGCACACATCTTCGTCTCCAGTCCTTCACCGGCCTTCTGCATCGCGGCGCCGCGGAAGGCCGTCGCCCGGATAAGCTGCTCCTCCGTGAATACGCCGGCCGCATAGAGCGCGCTGTACTCACCGAGCGAAAGGCCGGCGGCCGCATCGGCCGAAAAACCCTCGCTGCGAAGAAGGTTGGTGACGCCCGCCGCGAACGCCGCCAGACACGGCTGTGTATATCTTGTCTCATTCAGGGTCTCCTGCGGCCCCGTAAACATCAGTTTCTTCAGATCAAAATCAACATATTCCGCGGCGCGGTCGATCGTGTCCCGGAACGCGGAGAATTCCTCATAGAAGGATTTTCCCATTCCGGGCACCTGGCTGCCCTGCCCCGCGTACAAAACCGCTGTCTTCATGTAAGCCTTCCTCTCAGATCTTTTCTGCTTCCGTGCCCATCGAGTGCATAACCTTCCGGCAGCCCTCGACAAGGTCCGCAAAAATGTCCGCTACAGGGCGGATCTCTGTCAGTTGCCCGCAGTCCTGGCCTGCCATCAGGGAACCGGTCTTCGTGTCGCCGTCAAATACGGCGCGGCGGAGCGAACCGAGCGTATATTTCTCGAGCTCCATGCGCTCTGCGCCCTCGCGCTCCTTCCGGATGTACTCGCGCGCCATCTGGTTCTTGATGATGCGGGTCGGCGCGTCGACGGAGCGGCCGGTCACAACTGTCGCGTTGTCATGCGCCTTGAGGAGTGCTTCCTTGTAATTGTCATGAATCGGGCACTCACTGCTGACAAGAAGACAGGTTCCGACCTGGACGCCGCAGGCGCCGAGAGCGATCGCGGCCGCCATCTGTCTGCCGTCCGCGATGCCGCCGGCCGCGATAACCGGCACATCCAGCGCATCCACCATCTCCGGAACAAGCGTCATCGTTGTCATCTCACCGACATGTCCTCCGGACTCAGTTCCCTCGGCGATGATCGCATCAGCTCCCGCGCGCACAAGACGCTTTGCGAGAGCGACGGACGCGGAGACCGGGAACACCCTGATGCCGGCCGCCTTCCATTTGTCCATGTAAATACCCGGGTTTCCGGCCCCTGTCGTGACGACCTTTACGCCGGAGCGGGCGACGACATCCGCCATCGCCTCCGTGTCCGGGTTCATCAGCATGAGGTTGACGCCAAACGGCTTGTCCGTCAGGCGCTTTGCCTTCTCGATATTCTCCTCAAGCCGCTCCGCATTCATGCCGCCGGAGCCGATGATTCCGAGCGCGCCCGCATTCGAGCACGCGGCGGCAAATTCACCTGTCGCGATGTTGGCCATGCCGCCCTGAATAATCGGGTACCGTGTTCCGATCAGTTCCTGTAAATATTTCATGATGTACGCCTTTCACCATTCAAGGTAGAGTCCGCCCCACGCAAGTCCCGCGCCGAAGCCGGCGCAGAATATGCGCGTTCCCGGACCCAGAAGTCCTTGTTCTTTCATTTCTGTGAGCGCAACCGGTATGGACGCCGCGCATGTATTGCCGTAATGCTGAAGGTTCCGGAAGAATTTTTCCCCGGGAAGTTCAAGCTTTCTCCGGATGTGCTCGATGATCCGGTCATTTGCCTGATGGCACACAATCTGGTCGATGTCCCGGCAGCTGATTCCTGTCTTCTGCTCAAGCTCCGCAAGAATCTTCGGGACAACTGTGACGGCAAAGCGGAAGACGTCCCTCCCGTCCATCAGCATGTGTCCGCCGACCGGTATGCTGAGCGCCGAGCGCTTCCCTGACGCGCCGAGCACCCCGGCAAATGAACTGTCCTCGTCCATTTTCACAACTGCAGCACCCGCGCCGTCTCCGAAAAGGACGCAGGTTCCTCTGTCTGTGAAGTCGATGAGGCTTGTGACCGCGTCTGCGCCGATGACAAGCGCGCAGGCAATATGCATTTCCCGCATCACAGCATCCGCCACCGTCATCGCGTAGACAAAACCGCTGCAGGCCGCGTTCACGTCAAAGGCCGGAATGCCTGACGGAAGCCCCAGAGCCTCCTGCACAGAACAGGCGACAGATGGCGAAAAAGAATCGGGCGACATAGTCGCCGCAATCACAAGGCCGATGTCGGCGGGATCTGCTCCGGCGTCCTGCAGGGCCTGCCTTGCAGCCCCTGCAGCGAGTGCCGTGCAGGTCTCCGGATTTTCCATATCATCTTCAGGCCCGTGCTCTGTTCGGAGCGGCTTCGGAAGATTCTCCCGGGCAATCCGGCGCTCCCGGATCCCCGTCCTCGTCCGGATCCACTCATCGGACGTCTCGACGACGCGGCTCAGGTCATCATTGGTCACAATTCGGGACGGGAGTGCTTTACCGAGACCGATTATTCTGATTCCGCTCATTCTGGCCTCCCGCTGAAGACCGGCGCCATACGGCCCTCAAAATGTCTGTATTTCTCGTAGCGTTTCTCCGTCAGCTCATCGGGGGCAATCTTCATGAGATCAATCACGCGGTTCGTCAGCTCCTCCCGGAGAGATGCGCCGAAGTTTCGCATCGCCTCTTTGTCTTTATTCTTAAGACCGCCATGCGGCTCCCGAATCACCCGGTCGCAGAGCCCCTGCTCATAGAGCTCTCCGGCTGTCATTTTCATGGCCCGGCAGGCCTCCTCCGTGCGCTTCTCATCCTTCCAGAGAATCGTTGCGAAGCCCTCTGGTGAGAGAACGGAGTAGACCGCATTCTCCAGCATCCATACATCGTCGGCGACTCCTATACCGAGGGCGCCTCCGCTCGAGCCCTCGCCGGTGACGACCGCTATGACCGGCACCCGGAGTGTACTCATTCTGGCGATATTCTCCGCGATCGCTGCGCTCTGGCCGTTCTCCTCAGCCTCTTTTCCCGGATATGCGCCCGGCGTGTCGATAAAGGAAATGACAGGCCTGCCGAACTTCTCTGCCTCCTGCATAAGGCGCAGTGCCTTCCGGTATCCTTCAGGCTCCGGCATGCCGAAGCGGCAGCGGATATTTTCCTTCAAGTCTCTTCCCTTGCGGTGTCCGATCACAGTGACCGGTATGCCGCCGAGCGTTGCGATGCCGCCGAGGATCGCCGGATCCTCGCCGCCGAGTCTGTCGCCGCACAGCTCCATAAAATGATCGAAGATGAGCGGAATCAGATCCGTGATCTTCGGGCGGTCCTTCGAGCGTGCCGCAAGCACGCGCTTCCACGGATCCATCTCCCCGCGCTGTTCTGCGGATGCGCTGTTCTTTATCTTCCCGGCACTTTCAGATGCCGCAGGAGCTTCCTGCCTTGCCGGCACACTCTGCTTTCCGCCGGCCTCGTCCCGGAAGACCGGTGCCTTCCTGTGCAGCTTCAGAATCCGCACGATCACCCGCTTCATGTCCTCCGGCCGAACAATCCGATCGATAAAGCCGTGCTCCAGCTGGAACTCGGAGCGCTGGAAGCCCTTCGGGAGCTTCTCCCCGATCGTCTTCTCGATGACGCGCGGCCCCGCAAATCCGATCAGCGCGTTCGGCTCGGCAAGAATCACATCTCCGAGAAATGCAAAGCTCGCACTGACGCCGCCAGTCGTCGGATGTGTGAGGACGGAAATATACAGCCCTCCGTGATCCTTGAAGCGGCGGACCGCCGCCGATGTCTTCACCATCTGGAGAAGAGAATACATCCCCTCCTGCATGCGCGCGCCGCCGCTCGCACAGAACACAATGAGCGGCAGGCGGCGCCTGTCCGCCTCCTCGCAGGCCATCGCCATCTTCTCGCCGACGGCGGTTCCCATGCTGCCCATCATGAAATCCGGGTCGAGCTCGCAGGCAATGGCAGAGATGCCGCCAATCGTTCCGATGCCGCAGATCAGCGCGTCCTCCGACTCCGTCGTTCTCCGGCACTCCGCGAGCTTTTCCCTGTATCCCGGGAAGGCAAGCGGATCGCGCGTCGCAACATCCTCAAAGAGTTTTGTCCATCCGTCGTCAAACAGAGCGGCAAGCCTCTTTCCCGCCGGCCTTAAGGCCGCCTTGTTCTCCCGGAGCAGCCGGTAGGCCATAATCGTCTTTCGTTTTGATTCAAATGCGTTCATGCCCTGTCCTTCCGCTCTGCCTTCCGGCCGAACTTCTTTCTGCTCTCCTCATCCCACCGCACCAGTGTGCTGGTATCTTTCGCAAGAAATGACGTGTCAAAATTACCCATCATATAATCGCGATTAAACATGAGCAGATACAGAAAATTGATATTTGTGTCGATTCCCTCGACAGTCATTTCCTCGAGCGCGACTCTCATTTTCCGGATCGCGGCGAGTCTCCCCGGCGCGTGGACAATGAGCTTCGCAATCATCGAGTCGTAATACGGGCTCACGCGGCAGCCCGGATAAAGCGCGTTCTCGACGCGGACGCCGAACCCCGCCGGCATGTGCAGGAACGAAATCGTTCCCGGGCACGGAGCAAAATTCTTCTCCGGATTCTCCGCGTTGATCCGGCACTCGATGGCGTGCCCCTGAAGCTTCACGTCACTCTGCTTAAATGAGAGCGGAAGCCCCGACGCGACGCGGATCTGCTCGCGGATCAGGTCGATCCCTGTGACCATCTCAGTCACGGAGTGCTCGACCTGGATTCTCGTATTCATCTCGATGAAATAAAACTGACCGGAATGGTCCAGAACAAATTCAACCGTTCCCGCACTCATATAGTGCGCTGCCTTCGCGGCGCGAAGGGCAGCCTTGTAGAGCGCTGTCCTCTGCCTTGCATTCAGGCACCTCGCCGGAGATTCCTCAATCAGCTTCTGGTTTCTTCGCTGCATCGAGCAGTCTCTCTCTCCGAGCGTGCAAATATGGCCCTGACTGTCTCCCATAATCTGTACCTCGATGTGGCGCGGATTGACAATCAACTTCTCGAGATAGAGAGAACCATCTCCGAATGCGGCATCCGCCTCGGCCGATGCCTCCCGGAACGCGTCCTCAAGCTCGTCGGCGTCCGCCGCGACCCGCATGCCGCGTCCACCGCCTCCGGCGGTCGCTTTGAGCAATACGGGATATCCGACCTTCTCCGCGACAAGCGCCGCCTCCTTCGGATCAGCGACCAGTCCGTCCGATCCGGGAACGACCGGAACGCCGTTCTTCTTCATAAGCGTTCTCGCAGACTGCTTGTCACCCATCTGCCGGATCATATCCGCCGTCGGTCCGATCCACACAAGACCATTCTTCTCGCACGCCTCGGCAAAATCTGCATTTTCGGAGAGGAACCCGTATCCCGGATGAACAGCCTCGCAGTGGTATGCCTTCGCAGCGCTGATCAGCGCGTCCTGATTCAGATAGCTCTGAGCAGCTGGTGCGGGACCGATACATACCGCCTCTGTGGAAAATGAGACAGCCATCGAATCCCTGTCTTCCCAGGAATACGCGAGCACTGTGTCAATTCCCATCTCGTGGCAGCAACGGATGATACGCATCGCGATCTCTCCGCGGTTTGCAATCAGAATTTTCCTGAACATAGCCTCTCCCGTCTCAATCCCTGACAATCGTCATGAGGACGTCGTTATACCCGGTAAATACACCGTCCTCAGCCCTGATTTCCTTCACTGTGCCCGCATACGGAGCCGGAACCTCACTCATCATCTTCATTGCCTCGATGAGACCGATGATGTCTCCCTTCTCCACATGCTTGCCCGGCTCGACATACGGAACCGCGCCCGGCTTCGATGCCCGGTAGAAAACACCTGCGAGCGGTGCCCGGACTGCTTCGTCAGAGGAGTCGTCCTTCGCCTCGGAAGGACGGGCAGCCTCCGGGGACGCCGCATCAGGACCCGGATGCACCGGCGTCTCTGCCGGCTGAACAGCCGCGGCGTTTGCAGCCGCGCCGCGCTCTATCTTCCGCTTCAGCTCGAACGTCGTCCCCTCGTCCGTTATCTTCATTTCACTCAGATCCGACTCGCCGAACTCGCGGATCAGATAAGAAATATCGTCCCTTGTCAGATTCATGCGTCTCCCTCAGGCCTTGTGAGCCTCAATATACTTTGTGATATTCTCGACTGTGTTCATTTTCGGAAGCTCCTCGTCCGGAATCTGCACACCGAACTCCTCCTCAAGCGCCATGACAAGCTCGACCGCATCGAGAGAATCCACGCCGAGATCCTTGAACAGGTCCATCGTCGGCGTAATCTCCTTGTCGTCAAACTTCAGTGTGTCCTTGATGATATCGATTACTTTTTCCTGCGTATTCATGATTTTTCCTCCCTGTGGTTACCGCGAATGATTTTTGTTTCTTTAGATAAATTTGTTTAGCTAAATGATTCGAGCTAATAATAGGAGCCGAAAGCTCCTTTGTCAAGGTAAGGGGACCGTACAATTTTCGATAAACTGTCCATCGAAAATCACATTTTTTAATGACAGCGACAAGATGTGTTCGTTCCTATATAAGATCGTTATTCTTGATGTCAACACATAATTTTGATTTATCTTTTATCTGGTTTTTCAAACCGTATCTGTAACAGGAATCGGTTGCCAACTTTTTGAATGTTTCTTTAGAAAAGTCCCAAAGAGCACCCGAAATGCTGTATACTAGAAGGTGCAGATTCCACTGTTCACTTATAAAGGAGGATATGAGATAATGCTGGAAGATCTGAAAAAGGCCGTCTACGAAGCAAATCTGCTTCTGCCGAAGTATGGTCTCGTCACATTTACATGGGGGAATGTGAGCGGGGTCGACCGGGAGAAAGGTCTCTTCGTCATTAAGCCCAGCGGCGTTCCGTATGAAGATCTCCGTCCTGAGGATATGGTTGTCGTCGATTTCGACGGACATAAAGTCGAGGGATCGCTGAATCCGTCATCCGATACAGCAACACACGCGTGGCTGTATCGGAACTGGGACACCATCGGAGGCGTCGTTCACACACACTCGTCCTATGCGACGAGCTGGGCACAGGCAGGGAGAAGCATCCCGTGCTACGGCACGACACATGCCGACTATTTCTATGGTGAAATACCGTGCCTCCGCTGCCTCACGAAAGCAGAGATCGATGACGCGTACGAGCTCAACACAGGCAGACTGATTGTCAGTGAGTTCGCCCGTCTCGGAAAAGATCCGGAGGCAGTTCCCGCCTGCCTGTGCAAGAACCACGGACCATTCGCCTGGGGCAAGGATCCGATCGAGGCTGTCCACAGCGCGGTCGTTCTCGAAGAAGTCGCGAAGATGGCTTACCGGACGGAACTGATCAATCCGAAGGTCCAGCCTGCTCCCCAGGAGCTGCAGGACAAGCACTATTACAGAAAACACGGCGCCAACGCATATTACGGCCAGGGAGGTACACATTGAATAACCTTGAATTAAAAAGACACGCAAATGAAGTCCGCAAAGGCATCATCATCGGCACACATTCCGCCAAGTCCGGTCATCCGGGCGGATCACTCTCCGCGGCGGACCTTCTCACATTCCTTTACTTCGAGGAAATGAACATCGATCCGAAGGATCCGAAGAAGGAAGACCGCGACCGGTTCGTCCTCTCAAAAGGGCACGCGGCTCCGGGACTCTACGCAACAATGGCGGAGAGAGGCTATTTCCCAATGAAGGAAATGGAGACACTTCGTCATGTCGGTTCCCGGCTTCAGGGCCATCCGTCCATGAATTATCTGCCGGGTCTTGATATGTCCTCCGGCTCTCTCGGTCAGGGCATCTCAGCTGCAGTCGGCATGGCACTCGGCGCAAGGCATCAGAACAAGAACTTCCGCGTCTACACGCTGCTCGGCGACGGCGAGTGCGAGGAGGGCGAAGTCTGGGAGGCATCCATGTTCGCAGGCGCGAAGAAACTTGACAACCTCGTTGTCATTGTCGACAACAACAACCTGCAGATTGACGGAACGATCGTCGATGTCAACAACCCGTATCCGCTCGACAAAAAATTCGAGGCCTTCAATTTCCACGTCATCAATATCGACGGCCATGACTTCGATCAAATCCGCGCAGCCCTCGCTGAGGCAAAGCAGACCAAGGGAATGCCGACAGCCATCATCATGAAGACGACAAAGGGCAAGGGCGTCTCCTTCATGGAGAACCAGGTTGGCTGGCACGGCAAAGCGCCGAATGATGAAGAATTCAAGATCGCAATGGATGATCTTGAGAAGATCGGAGCATCCCTTAAGTAAGACATACAGCAATCGAACAATCGAAAGGATATAGAAACATGAGTGAAGTAAAGAAAATCGCAACCCGCCAGAGTTACGGTGAAGCGCTGAAGGAATACGCTGAAGCTTATCCGAACCTCGTCGTTCTTGACGCAGACCTCGCGGGCGCAACAAAGACCGGAATTTTCAAGGCAGCCTATCCGGACCGCTTCTATGACTGCGGCATCGCAGAGGGCAACATGATGGCTATCGCGGCAGGCCTCTCCACAACAGGTCTCATCCCGTTCGCATCGACATTCGCAATGTTTGCATCGGGGCGTGCCTATGAGCAGGTCAGAAATTCCATCGGCTATCCGCACCTCAACGTCAAGATCGGCGCGACACACGCAGGCATCTCCGTCGGTGAGGACGGTGCGTCTCATCAGTGCCTCGAGGATCTCGCTCTCATGCGGGAGATTCCGGGCATGGTTGTCATGAACCCGGCGGACGATATTGAGGCCCGCGCCGCCGTGAAGGCAGCTCTTGACTATGTCGGTCCTGTCTACATCCGCTTCGGCCGCATGGCTGTTCCGGTCATCAACGACGAGTCCTACAAGAAAACCTTCCGCATCGGCAAGGGACAGGTCGTAAAGGAGGGTCGTGACCTCACAATCTTCGCGACCGGCATCGAGGTCGCATCTGCCATTGACGCCGCAAAGGCGCTCGCCAATGATGGCATCGACGCAGAGGTCGTCAATATCTGCACAATCAAGCCGATCGATGAGGAGCTCATCCTCGCGTCCGTAAAGAAGACCGGCAGGGTTGTAACTGTCGAGGAGCACAGCGTGATCGGCGGTCTCGGCAGTGCTGTCGCTGAAGTCCTCTCCGAGAAGGCACCGACACTCATGAAGCGGATCGGCGTCTATGACCGGTTCGGCGAGTCAGGTCCGGCAGCGGAGCTGATCCACAAGTACGAGCTGGACGGCGAGGGTGTCTACAAGCAGATCAAGGCATTTCTGAATCGGTAAGTAATGTATTATTTCATCGTCGATCCGAGCAGATCGCTCTGCCCCGATTCATCTCGACGGTAAGTCCGAAGGCATCCATGAGATTCTGCATGCCGGCATAGAAAATAAAAAGCTGAAGGTACTGGTCTCCTGACCTGTACCTTCAGCTTTTTTGGTTCTGTCATATATCTCCGTATTTCTTATCGCAGAAGCCCCTGAATCCGCATTCTCCGCTCCTTCCTTAAGTCCAGACCGGTTCCAGCGAATCATTTTGCCCCTCAGAGGGATTCCTCAAACAGGCGCCCTACATACCGGTTCAGTTCTCTGACCCTCCCGGCGTCCACCTTCCGCACCTTTCTGTCCCAGGTAAAAAGCCCGTTCACTTCCTCCTCGACATCGCTCAGCTGTGTATAGACAGCGGCTGAAAGCCCGTGCCTGAGATTCGGCAGAACCTGCCTCCTGACCAGCCGCACAATGGCGTCTGTGAGCTCCTCCCTGCTCCCGGCGGTTCTCCCGTAGCCATAGCTTCTCTTCTCCGGAAAGGCTTCATGGCCGCTCACGCTGCGCCTGACGCCGCCGTACTCCGTGAGTGCCCAGATCCGCGCATCTCTTCCCGGAAGATGAACAGACCCACGCTGCAACCTGGTGCCCTGTTCCGGAGACCTTGCGTCCCTGCCGGAGACACATCCATCACCGCGGACCAGATCTCCGTCTCTGCCCCGGTTGCTTCCGGACGGCAGGCGGAGCGGCGGCAGAAGCCGCCGGAAATATTCATGCGAGCTGATGTAATCTCCGCCTCCGCAGTCAAACCATCCGCTCGCCTGGTCAACAAGCCTCGTCCTGTCCCTCTTTTCGATCATCCGGACGATAAGGTCCGCATCAAACTGCCCCCATCCCTCATTGAACGGCACCCACGTGCAGATGCTGACGCAGTTATACAGCTCCCGCAGCATGCCCCGGACGTCGCGCCTGTACTCGAGCCGTGACATCGGCAGATCCCGCCCGAACAGCCTGTGGCTCCTGTCTGATACAATTCGTCGTGCCGCGGGAATAACCGTCGGCAGAACCGTCATAAAGCCGTACGCGTATGCGCCCCCGCTCACCATATCCTGCCACACAAGCATACCGAGCCGGTCACAGTGATAATACCACCGGCGGGACTCGATCTTCACATGCTTCCGCAGCATATTAAAGCCGAGACCTTTCATTTCCTGAATATCGAAAATGAGACCCTCGTCGCCGGGCTGTGTGAGATAGCTCTCCGGCCAGTATCCCTGATCGAGCACGCCGTTCAGGAAATACGGCCTTCCGTTCAGTGCGAAGCGTATGTGCCCGCTGCCGTCCCTTATGCCGGAAAAGGTCCGGAGGCCGAAGTAGCTCATGACTGTGTCCCTCCCGACCGTGATCCGGACCGGATAAAGATACGGATGCTCCGGCGACCACTCCCGGAAAACCGGGACCGGCAGAACCGCGCCTGTTCCGCTCTCGATCGCAAAGACTGCCGCAGGTTTCTCCAGAAGCTCCGAAAATGTGCTGTCCGTCACGTCTTCGCGCGGAAGAAAGATCTCCACCCGTGCCATATGGCGCGCGGGCCCGCTCTCTCCCGGATGTTCATCCGCAGATCCCTCATTGTCCGATGTGAAAATGCGGATCCCGACGGCCCGCCTGTCTGGAAGCGGCGTGAGACGCAGATCTGTCACGAAGAGTTCCGGCACGATTTCGAGCCACACGGTCTGCCAGATGCCGGATGTCGCCTGGTAGAACATGCCGCCCGGATGAAGTGACTGCTTCCCTCTCGCCTCCGTAAACGTGTCAGACGGGTCGCTCACCGTGACGAGGAGCTCATTTTCCTCACGGTCGGCAGCAGCCGTCACATCGAATGAGAAGGGCAGGTACCCGCCGCGGTGACTGCCAGCAATCTGCCCGTTCACCGCGACTGTGCAGAAATAGTCGACCGCCTCAAAATGAAGGATCAGTCTCGACCCCTGTGGCATGGCAGGCCGTTTAAACAGGCGCCGGTAATGCAGATACTGCTCCGGCTCAAGCACGCGCCCGACAAGAGACGCCTGCGTCTCCGGGGAATAAGGCACCAGGATGTGCCCGTCATATAAAGCCGGCCTCTCCTTCGAGTCCGTGATCGCGTAGTCCCACAGCCCGTTCAGAACCGTATACTGGTCTCTCCTCAACTGCGGCCGCGGATATTCCGGGAGCGGCACGTCGCCGGTCTTCCAGACTGTGCAGAGCTTTGCCTCAGACATGCTGTGCCTCCATAGAAAAAGTGCGGACCCCGCCGGAAATCAACTCCGGAGGGGTCCGCACAAGAATCAAAGCTGTGTGATGACGAAGATATCGTAGATTGCCTTGATCGCGGTCTCGAAATCCTCATTTGCCACGCCGATAATGATATTGAGCTCGGATGAACCCTGATCGATCATGCGGACATTTACGCGCGCATGCGCAAGGGCCGAGAAAATGCGGGCCGCCGTGCCGCGCTGAGACTTCATTCCTCTGCCGACGACAGCGATCAGCGCGATGCCGGAGTCAATCTCAACCGTGTCCGGCTGAGACAGGCGGTGAATCGCCGAGACGACCTTCTGCTCCTTCTCCAGGAACTCATCCTCGTGGACGACGACGGTCATCGTGTCGATGCCGGACGGCATATGCTCGATGTTGATATGATTTTCCTCAAATGCAGACAGAACCTTGCGGCAGAAGCCGACCTCGCTGTTCATCATAGCCTTCGTGATCAGGCAGGAGCAGAAGCCCTTCTTGCCCGCAATTCCGGTGATCGTGTACTTCGGCTTTCTCGCTGTACTCTCAACGATCCATGTTCCCTCATCCTCCGGGCGGTTCGTGTTCTTGATATTAATCGGGATGCCCCTGGAGCGGACCGGGAAGATCGCGTCCTCATGAAGGACGGACGCGCCCATGTAGCTCAGCTCGCGGAGCTCTCTGTATGTGATCGTATTGATCGGGACAGGGTTCCGGATAATGCGCGGGTCCGCCAGCAGGAATCCGGAGACATCTGTCCAATTCTCATAGACATCGACTCTCGCCGCGGCAGCCACAACCGATCCCGTGACATCAGAGCCGCCTCTTGTGAAAGTCTTCACCTTCCCGTCCTTGCCCTGGCCGTAGAAGCCCGGGATGACAGCCTTCGGCGTCTTCTCCAGTCTTGCGGCAAGAACCTTGGATGTCTTGTAGGAATTCAGGTTGCCCTCTTCGTTGAAGAAGATCACGTCGAACGGATCGATGAACTCATAGCCCAGATAGTTCGCCATCACAAGGCCATTCAGATACTCACCTCTTGATGCCGCGTAATCGAGCGTAGGCTCATCCTCGAGCGTCTTGATAATCTTCTTGAACTCATCGTCCAGCGAGAAATCTAGACCAAGACCATTAATAATTTCATCGTAGCGCGCCTTGATCTCCGCCATCTGTGCGTTCAGATCGCCGCCCTCCGTGGCAATGCGGTACGCCTCAATCAGCATATCTGTGACCTTTATATCACCAGAGAAGCGTTTTCCCGGAGCGCTCGGAACAACGTATACGCGGGATTCATCCGCGCGGATGATCGCGCCGACCTTCCGGAATTGAGCCGGATCAGCAAGTGAGCTTCCACCGAATTTGACAACTTTCTTCATGATTCAAAATTCCCTTCTAAGACTCGTAAACGATACGTTTCCCATTATCCTCAAAATGAACTGCAAAATCAACACTTTCGTCAAAACAAATCCATAAAATCAGTATATAATGAAATTACTTTTATTGTGTACGGCGCCTGCCGCGATGCGGCCGGGGAAGCGCCATGTTTCCTCTGACAGGAGGCAGACAGTATGGACAGGGCATATTATTATTTTTCAGCAGAGACAAGGAACGCACTTGAAAATCTTCCCGAGGATCTTCTCATTTTCCTCTGCAGGGGCGGGCAAGTCAGCTGTATCCTTGCGACCCGCCACCTGACCAATAAAATCCATGTCAACTTCCAGGATATCTTTCGATTCCATCAGGAGCATCCGTTTGACATCCTGCATCCCGATGACAAGGCAACCTTCAACGGACAGATTGCGCTCGCCGCATCCCATCCGGGTACGCGCTACATCATCAGGATCCGCCTTCGTCTGTCCACTGGCGCACCATTCATACATGTAAGCGGCGAGCTCACGGCCGGCGCGGAAACGGGCGGCGCGCAGCTCCTCTACATGCGGCATCTGAAGAAGGACAGCTCCGCCACTGACAGTGCCTCCTCTGAGGAGGACGAGAAGCTGAAGAAGCTTATGCTGGACAAAGTCCTGGAGACAACCAGTGACTGCATTTTCTGGAAGGACAGGCAGCGGAGGTTCGTCGGCGTCAATCAGGCCTTTCTGAAGTTCTATGGCTTCAGCTCGGACTCGATTCTCATCGGAAAAACGGACGAGGATATGGGCTGGCACCCGGATCCGGAGCCGTACAGGCGTGACGAGATCCGCGTATTAAATGGCGAGAGCACGCTTCTTGTCCACGGCACATGCATCATTCACGGCGAAGTGCGGGACATTCTCGCGACAAAGGCGCCCGTCTACGACGAGGACAAGATCATCGGCCTTGTCGGAAGTTTCATCGACGTGACGGAGGATTACAGGAGGCGCAAGCAGATCGAGCAGCTGGACGGGCAGCTGAAGGACGCTCTGAAGAAGGAAAAGAAGACAAATGAGGACCTGAATCTCTTCATGTCGAGGGTCAGCCATGAGCTGCGCACACCGATGAATGCCGTGATCGGTCTGTCTTCTCTCGGCATGGAGACAGATGACCTGGATGAGGCGATTGACTGTCTGCACAAGATCAATGCATCGGGCGAATATCTGCTCAGCATCATCAACGATGTGCTCGACATCAACAAGATGGGCGGAGGCAAATTCAAGCTTCACGAGACTCCCTGCACGCTCACGGACATCGTCGAGGCCGCCAGAACAATCATCCAGCCACTTGCGGACAAGAAGAGTATTCATTTTCAGATATACACCTATGGAGTCCATGAGGACCATATTATCTGCGACAAGGTCCGTATCGAGCAGATTCTTGTGAACCTGCTGAACAATGCCGTCAAATTCACGGAGCCCGGAGGCATCGTCAGTCTCACGCTGAACGAAGAGACGGTCGGAGACCGGGTGCGCCTCACGGCCGGAATCCGCGACAACGGCTGCGGCATGAGTGCTGAATTCCTCGGTCGGATCTTCCAGCCGTTTGAACAGGAGAACAGAAATCCGACAAAATACGGGACGGGTACTGGCCTCGGTCTCACGATCTCCCGCAATCTCGCCCGCCAGATGAACGGCGATATCTCTGTACAGAGCACCGAGGGCAAGGGCAGTACATTTACCGCGGCGGTCATGATCGGCGCCGACAAAAAATACTCAGACAGGAATAAACAGGATGCCGCCAAAGCATCTGATTCGGAGAAACGCCTGACCGACTCGCTGAAAGGCCTGCGCGTGCTTGTGGCGGACGACAACGAACTGAATCGCGAGATCGCCGGAGAAATCCTGAAGACGGCCGGCGTAAAGAGCGAGTATGCCTCAGACGGGGAGGAGGCGCTCGAGATATACGAAAACAGTCCGGACGGACATTTCGACGCTCTCCTCATCGACCTCATCATGCCGGTTCTGGACGGCTACACGGCCGCATCGCAGATCCGCTCGCTCCACCGGATGGAGGCGAAGACGATCCCGATGATCGCCGTGTCGGCCGACATCTTCGGCGATTCGATCCAGCGGGCCAAGGACCACGGCTTCAATGACTTTGTCTCAAAACCGATCGAGAGGCAGCGACTTCTCGCAGCCCTCGCGCGGGTGACGGCAAAGCACATATGAGCAAATGGCCCGGCATTTGAATTCTCACAGAAGACCCGCGTACGAGAGCGCCTGCATAACTCCCCCGGCGAGGCTCAGCGCAATGCCAAGCCTCGCCATGTAATTGTGCTTCTTCCGGTTTCGAATCGAGAAAATACCGAACACAACTCCCACGGCCGGAAGAAGAAACGGAATCGTGAGATCGGTCATCCGCCCCGTCGCCACATTGAATATACCCATCATGAGGGAAAAAATTGCCCACGCAGTTCCGTCCGTCTCCTTCGCCGTCTTCTCAAGCAGCTCCCTGTTGACGGCTACATTGTCCAGCGGCTTCTCTTCTTTTTTTGCGCCCCGCTTTCCGCCGTGTCCATCGGACGGACCGCCGAGCGGCGCACCGCACGTTGAACAGAACGCGGAACCATCTGGATTCTCCGCCCCGCATTGGTTGCAGTACATAGCTTTCTCCTTTCATCTCATCGCAAAGAACACGGCATCACGGAAAGATTAGTACTGGCGATTATGCGCGTTCTTTCTGTGATGCCGTCCTCTCATTTTTTATTCGCGGGTACGTCGAACCTCGACTCATCCTGCTTTTTCGGGAACTCAAGGATAATCTCCGTTCCCTGTCCCAGGGTGCTGTGCACGTGAATGTGCGCGTGGTGTATGATCGCACCGTGCTTGACGATCGAAAGTCCGAGGCCCGTCCCGCCGACTGCCTTTGAATGGCTCTTGTCGACGCGATAGAACCGCTCGAAGATCCGGTCAATATCCTCCTTCGGGATGCCAATGCCCGTGTCCTCGACGCTGACACTCGCTGTCTTCTCGTCTCCTCCCACTGTGATCGTGACCGCGCCATTCTCCTTGTTATACTTGACGGCGTTGTCGCAGACGTTGTAGACCATCTCGTAAATGAGATCCCAGATACCGTAGACGTTCTGTTCTCTGCCAATCACAAGGAGCTTGACGCGCTTTCTGTCGGCAGCCGGCTGAAGTCTCGATGCGACATCTTTCGAGAGACCGAGAAGACCGACATTCTCCCATTCATACTGGATATCCCGATCCTCAAGAGAACTCAAACGGATGATATCGTTGACCAGCGTGATCAGGCGCTGGGACTCGTCATAAATCGTTGTCGAAAAGTCGATGACCGTCTCCTCGTCCATCCCGCCCTGCTTCATCAGCTCGGCAAAGCCCGAGATCGATGTGAGCGGCGTCTTTAACTCATGGGAGACATTTGCCGTGAACTCGCGCCTGAACTTCTCGCGCTTCTCGGACTCCTCCCGCTCCTGACTCCGGATTGTCTTATTCTGGGTAGCAATTCGTTCAAGCAAGGGGTTCAGCTCCTCGTAGGTGTTGTTTTTTTCCGGATCATCGAGATTCAGATTATTGATCGGGGTCAGAATGCTTCTTGAGAGCCTCGACGAAATAATCAGGGAAGCACAGACGGCGATCACAAAAATAGCTCCTGCAGGCACCAGCAGCTTGATGAGCCACGCATAGATGGAGTCCTGCGTCGCGGCGATGCGAAGCACCTGTCCGTCATCCAGCCGGAGCGCGTAGTAAATGGTCTCCTCCGTCATCGTGCTCGAATAGCGGATGCTCGTCCCGCTGCCCGATGCAAAGGCCTCCTTCACCTCCGTGCGGTTCTTGTGATTCTCCATCTCCAGAGGATCCGCCTCATTGTCATAGAGAACAGTCCCATCCGTATCAATCAGCGTAATTCTCCGCTCACTCTTCAGCCTTGTCAGATAGTCAATCCCGTATTCATCCGTTCCGCTCGCAATCGCAGACGCCTCCTGCTTCAGCTCATCCTCGCTCCGCTCCTCAAAAAAGCGGAACAGAATCATCGCTGACATCGCAAGACTGAACAGAAGGACAAAGAGTGTCGTGAGAAATGTAGTCAGAAATATTTTCTTTCTCAAGCATTTCCTCCGATCCCCGGGGGCTCAGACAGCGCCCGTCAGCTGATAGCCGACGCCTTTTACCGTGCGGATATAGTCGCCGGCCTCTCCGAGCTTGACGCGGAGCTTGCTGATATGCACGTCGAGGGTTCTCGACTCGCCGTAATATTCGCCCCAGACATGGTTCAGGAGTTCCTCGCGGGAGACGACATTCTGATCCGCCTCAAGAAGGCACAGAAGAAGGCTGTACTCCTTGAACGACAGATCGACACCCTCGCCGTTCACCGTGACCGAGTGCTTTCCGTTATCAACTTCGAGGCAGCCGATCTGATAGGTCTCGCGACTGACACCCACACTATTACCGCGGTTCACCCGTCGAAGCACCGCGCGCACGCGCGACGTCAGCTCCATGATGCCGAACGGCTTCGAGATATAGTCGTCAGCCCCCAGGTCGAGGCCACTCGCCTTATCAAATTCACTGCTCTTTGCCGTCAGCATGATCACGGGTATGTTTTCGTAGGAGGACGTATTTCTGATTTTCTTGAGAATGGAAAGTCCGTCCTCCACGGGGAGCATGATGTCCAGCATAACAAGCTCAGGAATGCGGTTTTTCATCGCATCCCAGAACACGCCCGGCTCCGGAAAACTGAGGACATCATACCCTTCTTTTTTCAGCGCATAGCTGACAAGCTTCCGGATATTATCATCATCTTCAAGTATATAGATCATAGCTCTTTAATTGTACCACAAAAAGCCGGGGATTCCTTCCCGGCTTTTTGCTTCTTAACATAAAATTGACGTAACCATTCCGTTCCCAGCCTCGGAACGCTTCTCACAGCTCTCTTCTTACTTCTTCTGGCTCTCTTTTGCATACCGGTCCGTAAACTTCAGATCCAGTTCGCCGCGCACCACGAACTTCACCCAGGATGCAATATTCGCCGAGTGATCCGCCATGCGCTCGATATACTTATTGATCAGGATAAAATCGATGTACTGCTGGATATGCTCCGAATGCTGCTTCATCAGCTCCCCGATCTCTTTGTTCATCTTCTCAAAATACTGATCGACGACATCGTCCTCATCGATGACGCTCGAGGCAAGCACGACATCTCCCTGCTGAAAACTCTCGAAAGTGTCGCGAACCATTCCTCTCATGATTCCGAACATCTCATCGAGGCCTTTCGGTTCTTCGATTTCCTCTTTATAATCCGAAATCTTCCGGATATAGATCGCGATGTCGCTACAATTGTCCGCAATCCGCTCCATATCGGATGTCATGCGCATGTAAGAAGCGATCTTGCGCCAGTCAGACGCAATCGGGCTCTCCTTTACGACAATGTTGATACAGTCCTCTTCGATCTCCGTCTCCATCTTGTCGATACGGTCGTCATTTTTCATGATGTCCGCGGCAAGCGCGTCGCTCTTGTTGCGAAATGCAAAGATCATCTTGTCGATCGCGTTCTCAACTTCCGTTCCCATGATATAAACGCTGTGATCGATCTTCTTAAGCTCCGTATCATAGACTGATCTGGTTGCCATATGATTATCCCCTCTCTCTTGAATATCAGCCGAAACGGCCCGTGATATACTCTTCTGTCTTCTTGTTCTTCGGATTTAGGAAGATATCACTCGTCTTCCCGTACTCAATCAGCTCGCCAAGAAGGAAGAATGCTGTCTTGTCGGAAATACGGTTTGCCTGCTGCATATTGTGTGTGACAATGACGATCGTGTACTTCTTCTTCAGCTCCATCGCCAGATCCTCGATCTTCATGGTGGAGATCGGGTCGAGAGCGGATGTCGGCTCGTCCATCAGGATGACTTCCGGAGAGACAGCGAGCGTTCTCGCGATGCAGAGTCTCTGCTGCTGGCCGCCTGACAGCCCCAGCGCGCTCTTCTTCAGGCGATCCTTCATTTCATCCCAGATACCAACCTCCGTGAGGGCCTTCTCGACGATCTCATCGAGCTCAGACTTCTTGTGAATACCTCGGATTCTCGGGCCGTAGGCGACATTGTCGTAAATTGTCTTTGGGAACGGGTTCGGCTGCTGAAAGACCATGCCGACTCTCTGGCGGAGCTCGATCGGATTCATCGCCCTGTCATAGATCTCCTGGCCGTCAAGCTGGACAGAACCCTCGATCTTGATGCCCTCCTCGAAGTCGTTCATGCGGTTCAGGGTCTTGAGAAATGTCGACTTGCCGCAGCCGGACGGTCCGATCAGAGCCGTAATCGCATTGGTGTCAATATCTATGCTGACATCCTTCAGCGCATGAAATGTGCCATAGTGCAGGTTCAGGTCCTTGACGCTGAACTTCTCGCTGACGCGGGAGGCCGTCGAATCATCCGTATGATCTGCATCCTTCTCAAGACTCTTGTCGATCCGATCCGCCTGCATCTCGTATAAATCCTCGTCTGCACGGATGGTATTGTCATTTACTCTCATTTTACAATCTCCATCATGACGGAGCACGGAGGCTCCGCAGTATTTGCATTTTCTGGCAGGTAACGCTTCCGTAAAGTGTACTCCGCCGATTATTACGCCTTCTCACCCATGTTCCTGCGGATTCTGTGCTCAAGGACATGAGCCAGAAGAGAAAATGCAAGAACCATGACCATCAGGACTGCAGAGGACAGGTTCGCGATCTGCGTCGCATCAGCGCCGAGGGCCTCTGTTCTCGATGCCCAGATATTAAGGGCGAGCGTCTCGCCGGGCCGGAACGGATTCAGCGCGCATGTCGGCGATGCGAGGTTCCAGGACGACCAGTTGATGTCTGTGCTCATGCCGGCTGTGTACAGAAGAGCGGCAGCTTCGCCGAAGCCACGGCCTGCTGCGAGGATGACGCCAGTGATGATTCGCGGTGCGGCCGCCGGAAGAAGAACAGTTATGATTGTCTGTCTGAGTGTCGCACCCATACCGATGCTGCCCTTCTTGTAGCTGTCAGGCAGGGAGCGGAATGCGTCCTCAGTTGTCGTTGCAATGAGAGGGAGGGAAAGGATCGCCACAGCCAGAGCACCCGAAAACAGGTTCCACTGCTGATGTGTCGCAACGATGAATACGAGATAACCGAACAGACCGACGACAATGGATGGCAGGGACGACAGCGTCTCGATACAGATTCTGAGGAACTTTGTGATCTTCCCTTCCTTTGCGTACTCAGCCATGTAGATGCCGGCCATGATACCGATCGGCACCGAGATGACAAGTGACAGGAAGACGAGATAAACCGTATTGAAGAACTGATTTCCGATACCGCTTCTCGTGAAAGAGAACATATACAGCTTCGCGCCGCCGAAGCCCTTGATGATGACATAGCCGGCAAATGCAAACAGCAGCAGCAGGAAGAAGCCCGCAACAGCGTAAAACACGCCGGTCATGAATTTGTCTTTGGCAAGATTAACCTTGTTGCGCATTACTTCTTATTCCTTTCCGCGCCTTTCATCGCTACAAAATGAACCAGGAAAATGAACAGCAGCGAGATGATGAACAGCAGCAGAGCCATGGACCACAGAGCCGCATTGTACTCGCCGCCTTCCATCGCACCGCCCATATCAGAGGCAATCGCCGATGTCAGGTTTGTCGTCGGTGAAAGGATACTCTTCGGAAGCGACCTCGTCTTGCCGATAACCATCGCGACGGCAAGTGCCTCGCCGAACGCTCTTGCAAGACCGAGGATAATACCAGTCAGAATGCCTGGCTGTGCAGCCGGAACAACGATGCCGCTGATGACCTGCCATCTTGTCGCGCCAAGCCCGTAAGCTGCTTTTCTCGCGGAGATCGGTACACTCCGGATCGCGTCCGCCGAGAGCGTCGTAATGGACGGGAAAATCATGACCGCAAGAACGATGCCCGCCGCGAGGACTGAAAAACCCTGATTCAGGTTAAAGATCTTCCGAATGAACGGAACGAGGATCGTCAGACCGATCCAGCCGTAGACGACGGAAGGAATTCCGACGAAAATCTCAACCGCGGGACGGAGAATCTTGTTGCCCGTCTTCGGAGCGATCTCTGTCATGAAGATAGCTGCCGCCATCGAGAACGGAACCGAAATCAGAAGGGCAAGTCCGCAGGTCACCAGTGAACCTACGATGTAAACCGCCGCACCGACATGGCCGCCGCCGTTCATATCATCCGCCGGATTCCAGTTCGAGCTGAACAGGAACTTAAGAACGGAATGCCCGTATTTTGTAAATGTCGCGCCGCCTCTGTAAATGAGGAATGCACCGATTGCAAGCGGAAGAATGATCATCAGGAGCCCGCAGGCAATAACCAGTACCTTCCAGATGCCTTCCTTTGTCTTAAAATCCATTTGTTCCGCAGTCGCCGTGTTCTTTCTGTTCACTGCTCCTGCCGCCGTATCTGTCATTAACTTAATTCCTCCCGGATAATGCCATCCAGATAAACCGCAAGCCGGAACGGTTATTACTTCGTTCCGGCTGCGCGCTTATGCTTTCGCTTTGTCTGCGTCAGCGTGTGACCTGCATTTTCGATGTGACGCAGTAACCAAGGGACTCCATCTTCTGGCCATATGTATCACTCATGATGTAGTCGATGTATGCCTTGACGGCACCCTTTGCCTCACCCTTTGTGTACATATGCTCATAGCCCCAGACGTTCCACTTGCCGGAGTATGTATTCTCAAGGGTCGGCTCAACTCCGTCGATGCTCATTGTGGAAACCGTATCGTTGTTGACAAGATAGGAAAGAGCGATGTAACCGATCGAACCCTTTGTATCTGCGACAGACTGAAGAAGCGTACCAGAATCATCTGTCTCAAGAGCCTGGTTGGAAGCTTCCTCAGCGCCGTTCAAAGCGTACTCGGAAAACAGAGCTCTTGTGCCGGATGTTGACGGACGTGTAACAAGAACAATATCCTCGTCCGGGCCGCCGACATCTTTCCAGTTCGTTGTCTTGCCTGTGAAGATCGAGATCAGCTGATCCTGTGTCAGGTTTGTAACGCCGCCTTCTGTGACATCCTTGTTGACGATCGGAGCCATGGAAATGACGCAGACCTTATGGTCAACCAGTTCGCCTGCCTGAGAGGAATCAAGCTTCTCAGAAGCATCGACATCAGAGTTGCCGATATCAACAGAGCCGTCATAGACCTGCTTGAGACCTGTGCCGGAACCGCCCGCGTTCATTGTAATCGAGCAGTCAGGGCTCAGCTTTTTGAACTCATCTGCAGCATCCTGTGCCAGCGGAAACAGAGCTGAAGAGCCGGAGCCTGTGATCGTGCCCGTAACATTCTTGAACTCACTGTCATCTGTGCTGCCCGATGCAGCTGCTGTGCTATCGCCTGCAGCAGTGCTTGTTGCAGCAGCTGCTGTGCTGGAAGCAGCCGTTGATGAAGTTGACGATGTTGAAGATGAGCTGCCACATGCCGCAAGGCCGACAGTCATCATCGCCGTAAGTGCGAGTGCCGCGAGTGTTTTCATTTTCATAATAATTTCTCCTTCTGCCGGAACCTCTACCCGGCGTATGCGGATCCCTCATCCGGATCCTCGTTGTGTACATCAGCTCTTGCTGATTACAAATGAAGGATAACAAACCCCGGAAAGTGCCTCCATCGCAGCCGCGTTAAACTTTGTAAATTCCACGTAACGTTTCTCTCTGAATGTAAAAAAGCACAGCCTTCTGAACAGAAAGCCGTGCTTTTCTTAAGATTGTGTGAAATATTCCGCTCTTCCACCCTGCGGCGTACGTGCAAAAAAATAGCACCCCGCAGCTCTGCTGTGAGGTGGCTGGCCGATATAACATATAACAAGCAGGGGAAGAGGGAGTCGAACCCCCATTGACGGTTTTGGAGACCGCTTTCCTACCATTAGAAGATTCCCCTATCCGCTGGTATTGCGCCAACAAAAGATATTATAGCGGCTCAATTCGCATTCGTCAATGAAATTTTGTGCAAAATGAAAACAAATCTTGTGTCAGAGCTGCGGTTTACTCTTCACGCAGGTCTGAACGCCGCGCTTCATCGAAGCCTCCTGTGCAGAGGGAACCGCAACTACTGCGCTGCGGCGAATCGGCAATCGCAGACCATCGAGCAATGTGCAGAGGAACCGCTCAGGAGAGGTGCTCCCTCAGAAAATCCACCGTGTGTCGGACCCGCGCATCCGCAAATGGCACGGAGGAATAGTCATGGTCCGCGCCCTCGATCTCAATCATTGTGCAATTCTTCCCGTAGACCTCTTTCAAGCGGCGTCCGTACTCAATCGGGACAATCTTATCCGCATTTCCGTGCACGATCTGCACCGGACCGTGATAGTGCGACGCAATCTCATAGGTCGGCGTGTCCAGCGCATCCTTATAATAGCGGTAGCCGATCTTATATCCTTTGATGTCCATCCATCCCTTCCGCTTCAGCTTCTCAGGATCCAGACCATTCAGGATGCCCTTCTTCCAGTCTTCTCCTATATTAAAGCCGGGTGATGAGAGCGCGATGCAGCGGATCTCCTCCGGGTGTTTTCCGCCGAGCAGACCGGCAATCAGCCCGCCCTGGCTGTGACCGAAGACAGCAATCCTGTCCGAATCGACAAATGGCAGGCTTTTCAGGAATTCCAGCTGAATCTCCGCCTCATCCAGCTCTGTGAGGATGGACATATCCGATTCTTCGGGCATCCCTGTGGGTGAGAAATGCCATTTTTCTCAATAATTAAGCCATTTTCGCCGGTACAGGTTTTCGGTTAGGAAGTGGCACATG
>ONSX01000036.1 GCA_900320615.1 uncultured Eubacteriales bacterium | reverse complement strand
GCCGTTAGCCTTTGCCCAGTCATTGGCAAGTCTGCGGACGATCTCCGTCATGACATCAACCGGGTTGGAGGCGATCAGGAAGACACCCTGGAAACCGGAGTCAAGAACCGGCTCAACGATGGACTTGAAGACACCTGTATTGATCTTGAGGAGGTCACGTCTGGACTGACCCGGCTTCTGCGGAACACCCGCGCAGAGCGTAACGACATCTGCGTCGGAGCAGTCGCTGTAATCACCGTGCCAGATCTTCATGTGGCCGTTTGAATACGCGAGCGAATGGTTCAGATCCATTGCTTCGCCCTCTGCCTTCTCCTGAATATAGTCGATCAGAACGAGCTCATCGCAGGTGCCCTGATTGAGCATGGCATACGCATAGCTCATACCGACCATACCGCAGCCGACGAGAACGACTTTTTTCTGTTCTTTTCCCATAATGCTTAGACCCTCCTTGAGTTTTTATGTGATTGGCACAGTTCTAATAGCGCCAGGTACATACCTGATTCTATTCTACTTTGACATGTAATCGTTTTCAAGAAAAAAAGACGGAACGAATACTAAAAATATTCGTCTCGCCTTTGGTTAATATTACAGTAATGGCTTCAGTTTTCGTTGTCCGGTTCTTCCGCGTAATATCCGTCCGCCGGGAATCCCGCGTTGACCGGACCTCTGCCGTTGCCGAGGTCGAGCATGGAGGTGATGGCGTCTGTGACATATTCCTTCGCGCGGCTGACGGCTTCCGTGAGCGGGAAACCCTTGGCCAGATTGGCAGTGAGAGCACTTGAGAAGACGCTGCCTGTTCCACGGGTGTTCCTGCTGTTGATTCGCCTTCCGCGGAACCATTGAAAAGTTCCGTTCATATAGAGCAGATCGTTCGAGTTTTCGGATGTGCCTTCTGCGGAGAGTCGGCGGATCATATCCGGTTCTGCTCCATTGCCCGTGAATTCTGATGCATCGTCTTTCTGTGAATGACCGCCCTTCAGAATGCACGCACACGGATAAGTGTAGCAGAGTCTCTCGGCAGCCCTGATCATGTCATACTCGTTGCGTACGTTAAAGCCTGTCAGCATGGCGGCTTCCGCACAGTTCGGCGTGACAACAGTCGCAAGCGGAAGCAGTTCGTTTCGCATGGTGTTGGCGGCGCCGTTTTCAAGAAGACGCTGGCCGTCGGAGGAGACCATGACCGGATCGAGTACGATGTTCTTCGCGTGATACTGACGAAGTTTCCCGGCAATAATTGCGATGACCGCCGAGGAGGAAACCCAGCCGATTTTGACCGCGTCCGGACGGATATCCGTGAAAACCGCGTCGAGCTGGGCACCGATGATTTCTGATGTCATTTCCTGAAATGAGTAGAGTCTGCTTGTGTTCATAGCGGTCAGAGAGGTGACGACGCTTGTGGGATAGACGCCGTTCATTGTCATGACCCGGATGTCCGCTTGTACTCCTGTGCTGCCGCAGGGATCGCTCCCCGCAATCGTAAGGGCTGTATGCATTTTTCGGAATCTCCTTTTTGCGCTCTTCGCGTGAATACACTAACTCTAACACAGGAAGTTTTGAAAAAGAATATCAATACTCAATGAAAAAGGAAAATAAAACTTCTATATGTTGAGAAATATGCACAAGAAATCGATCACATTTTTGTCGATTTATACAGAACAAGCTTGTCGCCGCGGAGATATGGGACACCGCCTTTGCAGTTACGGACAGGTGCAGATCCCGCTGTCCCTCCCTGAATACCAAAGGCGAAATCATTCTTTGACGCCACGGATGTGTACAGATTCCGGCAAGTGAGCTGCGGCGGACAGGAAATACTTTACTTTGCATAGAAAACGAACTAAGATGAAACAGTCACAGGGGTGCCCGGAGAGGCTGAGAAGTGCGCAGATTGCGCAAAACCCTTACTACTTGATCCGGATAATACCGGCGGAGGGAGGCAGACATTTATGTCCATAATTATGTCCAATATTCTTGTCAAACCGCTTGAGGATGGCAGCTATTCGCTGACCGTGGCGGGGTATGTTCTCATTGGCGTCATTATTTTCGCGGCGCTCGTTCTCATTGCGCGCATTGGCAATCACGGGAGAAAAACGGGAGCAAAGCAGATCGCTTTCTCGGCGGCGGCCATCGCGCTTGCGACGGTCACATCGATGATTCAGTTCTGGAAAATGCCGATGGGCGGCGGCGTCACTTTGTTCTCTATGCTGTTCATCGTTCTGATCGGCTACTGGTACGGGCCGACGGTCGGCATCTCGGCCGGTATCGCCTACGGACTTCTGCAATTTGTACTGGATCCGTATATCGTGAGTCTGCCGCAGGTGCTGTTTGACTATGTGTTCGCGTTTGGTGCGCTCGGAATCTCCGGATTTTTCTCCAGAAAGAAGCATGGCCTCCTGATCGGCTACATCGTGGGTATCACGGGGCGGTTCGTGTTCTCGTTCCTGTCGGGTGTTATTTTCTTCGGAATCTACGCGAGCGACACTCTCGCGCAGTTCGGTATTCACGTCGGAGCAGCGGCCGCACCGTTTGTCTATTCGGCACTCTATAACGGCGCGTACATCTACGCGGAGGGCGCAATTACGATTGTGCTTCTGTGCATCCCGCCTGTTGCGGCTGCACTCAGACAGGTGAAGGCGCAGGCCACCACGTGACGGGCAGAACCGGAGACAGATGGAAGGCGCAGGCCGTTATGTGACAGGGCCAGGCTGGAGGCAGATGGAAGGCGCAGGCCGTCAGGTGACAGGCAGAATGCAGAAATGCACTGGCCAGCCGATCGCGCTGGCAAGTGGCGGGAATTTCCTGCCCTCAGGTGAAAGTGTCAGGAAAGTATGTGAGATGAGAGGATTGTCATGGAAGAACAAACAAGAGGCGCGTTCATCGCGTTTGAAGGAATTGACGGGAGCGGCAAGGGAACACAGATCCGGTTGCTCAAGAAGCATATCGAGAAACTCGGCCTCCCGGTTTTCCGGACGATGGAGCCGAATGATTCTCCATTCGGCGACCTCATTCATCAGATTATGATTGGTCGCGTGAAGACAACCAATGATGTGATCGCGCCGCTTTTCGTCGCGGACCGCCTCGACCACATCCAGAATGAGACAAATGGCATTCTGAAATTCCTGAACCAGGGCGTCAACGTAATCAGCGACCGGTACTATTTTTCGTCCTACGCTTACCAGAGCGTCGACCTGCCGATGGACTACGTCATCGCGGCCAATGCCCCGTGCGCTGCTCTTCTCCGGCCTGACGCGACGATCTTTATCGATGTCAATCCGTCTGTCACCATGGACCGCATCGAGAAGAACCGCATGACAAAGGAGCTCTTCGAGGAGACGGGACGGCTCATTGAGACGAGAAAACGCTATTTTGAGGCCTTCGAGAAGGAGAAGGACCGCGAAAAGGTGATCATCATCAACGGCGATCGCGAGCCGGAGCTCGTCGCGGCGGACATCTGGGAGAAGGTGGAGCCGCTCTTGAAAAAGAGTATTTCGAAACAGTGATGAGCGTGATGGCTCTGATTTCACCGTCGTTCTTCGAAATGCGTTAATACAACGACTGTTCCACAGAAATCGCGGAGCGGCGCCTTAGCGTCAGCCGCGCGCAAAGAGCGCGGCGCCGAGTGCCCCGATCAGGTCCGGGTACTGCATAATCGCAAGCTTTGCTCCGAGCTTCTTCTCGAGTTCCTTCGCGACGCCCTTGTTTCGCGCGACACCGCCTGTCATCATGTACGGGCCCTTGCCCTGTACGCGGCGGACCATGCTGGCTGTCTTCGAGGCGACCGACTTGTCGAGCGCGTGAATAATATCAGAGGTGGCTGTATTTTCAGCGATGAGCGACACGACCTCTGACTCAGCGAAAACCGTACAGGTCGAGGAGATCGTCAGGTCTTTCTTCCAGGTGAGACCGAGACTGCTCATTTCTTCCATGCTGATCTCCAGCGTGTGCGCCATCATCTCAAGGAAGCGTCCCGTGCCGGCCGCACATTTGTCATTCATGACGAAATTCATAACGTTGCCGTCTTCGTCCAGGCAGATAACCTTGCTGTCCTGGCCGCCGATATCGATAATTGTCCGCGCCTCGGGATCCGCGAAATGCGCGCCTCTCGCGTGGCAGGAGATCTCTGTCTTCGTATCATCAGCAAATGAGATAAACTCCCGGCCATAGCCGGTGGAGATAATCCGGCGTATGCTGTCTGCGCGGTCGCCCAGCTCTTCTTTCAGCTGTGTAAGTCCCTTCTCCGCGGCAAGTCCGGCCTTTGCTCCCGTACGGAGGATGACCGATGCAACCAGATGTCCGTCCGCATCGATGGCAGCCACATTTGTCGAGGTTGATCCAGAGTCGATGCCGACGTAGATGCCGTCCGCGTCGGGCCCCTTGTGTTTCTTCATGTCCTGTTCCGGATATGTCTTCTTCATGACTGTCTCCATATTCTCCGCAAATGCGGCAATTCTCGTGCTGAGCTGTCCCTCGCTCTGGGATGTGTAGTCCGACTCGATCTTCAGAATCGGCAGATCACTGTGTCGCCGGATCTCTGCGTATTCAAATGAGTAGTAGTCGCAGAATTTCACGGAGTGATAAATGATGCCCCGGAGACCCTTGAGACGCAGAAGCCTCGTCCGGCCGCTCACATCCTCCATGCGCATGCACGGAACCTGGGAGAGAAGTGCCGTCGCATAGGCGCGGATCAGGTCCTCCTCGTCCAGCTTTTCGACATCAGCGGGCGGCTCCGGGAGCGGACGGAGGCCCCCGCAGGTGAGGTTCACGAGTGGAAGACGAAGCTCCGCGCGGAGCTTCTGGAAGAGTTCGTCCGAAGGACGCGCTCCCAGAACCGCGATGAAGTCTTCATTTTCGTGAAGAAGTTCCTGCCAGGCTTCCGCGTTCTTGCGCCAGGACTCTGTCAGCATTGCGCGGTCGTAGCTGTGCCCGCAGTACGCCGAGTAGCGGCTGATCAGCCTGATAAGCTGCCTTGTATAGAGGTCAATCGCGTATCCGTGATTCGTGTGTGGCAGATCCAGCATCTGGCGGAATGAAAATCTGTCTTCCGGAACAGAGTCGAGAACTCGTCGGATCGAGTCACAGCAGTTCGTGAGGATGAGCTCGCGCCTGATAGAACTCTCCTTCTGCGGCGCGGAATATGTACCGCCTGTATGCCCCGAGGCCTGACAGATGGAACCTGCGCTGTCTGCATGAGCTGTCATCTGTGAGGTGGAACCTGCGCTGCCTGTATGTTCCGTGGTCTGCTGGTCAGATCTGACGTTATTCGCCTCGGGATCGCGCAGGAGGTCCAGCACCAGCATCTTTGCGTGGGAACAGAGATTCTGATGAATGAGTGGTTCGGACTTCGAGAAGTCTGGCACATCGTTGTTCGGGGCCTCAAAGCCGGCGCCGAATGCGAGCATGAGCTCGAGTGGTGTGTATTTGCAGACATAAGTCATAACTGCCATAGCTTACCGGCCCTCCCTTTCCGCTGAATTATCCGCGAGTCCCTCGAGCTGTTCGACGAATGCGTTGCATCTTGTCACGACCTGCTGACCGCCGCCGTTCGCGCGGTCCGCGCCGTCACCGTCGAGAATCAGCGTCGGCAGGCCGTTTTCCTCGAAGACTTGTTTCGCCCGCACAGCAATTCCCTGTGTCTGCTTGCAGCCCCACTGACAGAAAATGAGTGCTCCGTCGGCCTTGAGTTCCTTTGCGAGCTTAAGTGCCCGGTCGATCCTGCGGCTTCCCGGACCATTGAAGCTGTCCATGACGAGACGTCGGGCCATGGATTCATACGGATGCTCCGGATCCATGTCAATGAGCGAGCTGCACGCAAAGTCGCAGCCGACGACCTCGGTGTGACGGTTTTCACTTCCCTGGAAGATCTGCATGACGTCATCCTGCCAGTTCGGCATCGTATGCATCCAGAAAATGCGCCGCTCTGTTGTGTGCTTCGGTGCATTTTTCACATCCTTGAGAAGAAGCTTCTCGTAAGTCAGCGCATCCTCCGTGCCGAGATAGAGCTTGTTGCTGATGGCGCCGAGCAGCTCAGGCGTGAAGGTCTCCGGAAAATGAACCCCGCTCCGAAGCGAGAGATAGCGCCTGTAAAGCTTCATGGACTCATCGGAGCGCGCGACGCACTCCTTCAGCTTCCGTTCATCGAGCTTTCTTCCGCAGCATTCCTCAGCCGTCCGCGCGAGCCCGCGCAATTGTGCGGCAACATAGTCGACGGCCTCCTCGTCAGTCTCATACGGGACGTCGATGACGACGTGGGGAACGTGCCACTTGTCGGCGAGACGGCGGAACGTCAGCTGGTTCGCGTCGCAAGCGAGCGTTGTGTTCGCGATCATCATCGGGCGCTTCAGGACGCCGGCCTCAGCGCACCCCAGCAGCAGCTTGTGATAAGAACAGAGCGTACCGCTTGCGCCTTTCTCCTCAGCGAGGTCGATAAATGCCCGCTCTGCTGCCGTACAGACGACGTATGCGGAGAGACCCTCCGGGACGCACACGGGAGTGCCGAGGGCGTGAAAGATTTCCGATGGCATGAAAATATTGACGATTGCGGAGTCCGATGGATCCTTCAGAAGCTTTGCCATCAGTTTCGCCGTGTATCCCTGGAGGAATTCCCGGGAAGCCATGCGCTTCTTTGAAGGAAAATGACTGGCCTGCATGCCGACAAGACTGTATGCAGCGGTCATGAGGTCAGCTGCGCGCTGCGGATGCTCAGGGAGCTGGCTGTCTATCAGCCGGCCATATGCTTCAACAATCTGGTTCATTGAGATGTCTCCGTTTCCAAAGCCTGACTGAAATGACTTATTCAGTCGGGAGAGTTGTCTGTCTGACTGACTCTTCTCAAGTGACGACTTCATCATAGCACATATGTTCTTGCAGTGACAGAGGGAATCTCATTGTCTGCTGCGATTATGTAGTTGTGAACGAAAAAGCCAGAGCCGATTCATCAAAATTTCCGATATTGCGTAAAAATGGATTAGTTTTATATACTCACCTCACAATAAATCGCGGCCGGACACGCAGAACCGGCGGACAGGAGGACTATGACTATTCAGGAAATTGCCGCTCTGACACTGGCAGGATGCGCCGTTCTGACTGACTTGCGATATGGGAAAATCAGGAATCCGCTGATTCTTGCCGGGTGGATCGCAGGTGTTCTGATTTTCATTATACCGGCGGTCATTTATTTCATGCACGGTCTCCCCGTGGATGGCGCGAATGAGCTTCTTATGCTGATGGGCGGAGTCTCGATCCCACTTCTTCTGGGTGCCATTTTATTCCGACTGCGTATGCTTGGAGCTGGCGACATCAAGCTCCTGTCGGCGATCGGAGCGATTGTGGGATGCCCGCAGATTCTACGGGTTATCGTATGGAGTATTGTGTTCGGGGCCGCGATCGCGGCGGCGATTCTCATTTTCTGCGGAGGGTTTGAATCTGCGGCGGAACGAATCAGGAAGTTTGCGAGAGAGAGCCTGGCGGCGGGCCACCCGGTCGCGTACAGAGACGGGAGCGACAAGTCGGGGGATTTTCATTTTTCGATACCGGTATTGATGGCGGTGGCTGTATGTGCTATGCGGTAAAGCGAGACAGGGATCAGCGGGTTCGCCGGATGAGGCTGGCTGTATACGCTGTGCGATGAGATGCGGCGGAGCAGCGACTTTTTGCCGGGGAGAGGGGACGACATGAGAAAGAGAATTCTTGCGCTGTATGACCCGGAGAAGGGATACGCCATCCGGTTTATGGAGACTGTGAACCGGAGAAAAGCAGAACCCTTCGAGGTGCGCGCATTTACGAAGGAAGAAGAGCTGAAGCATTTTCTGAGCGAAAATACTGCCGATGTTGTGCTTCTGTCAGGAGCGGACGGACAGATCGACTGCTCGGGCTCTGCAGTTGTGATCGCTCTGACGGAGAGACCACCGGCAGCCGGGGATGGAGAGATGCCTTCTGTGTACCGCTATCAGTCGTCAACAGACATCATGAAGAAGGTGGAAGAAATCTACGGGCGGAAGCGGGGCGTGTCACTTACTGCGGGAAGAACAGCGCGGACAGGAACGGAGCTTGTCGGCGTGTACTCTCCGGTGTCGCGCTGCATGAAAACATCATTTGCGGTTGCGTTGGGTCAGCTCCTTGCGAGAAAGAAATCTGTCATTTTCTTAAGTTTTGAGACCTGTTCAGGGTTTGAGCAGATCCTCCACATGCGGTATGAGGAGGGGCTGGCCGACGCGCTCTTTTATATTAAGGAAAATAAATCCCGGGCGATGGAGCGGATCCGGCCTCTTCTGAGGCAGATCGGGGAAATGAATTTTCTGCCTCCGGCGGAGAGCTTTTATGAGCTCCGGGAGGTCACGGAGGATGACTGGGAGTCCCTCATGGAGCTGATGAAGGACGAATCCGGATACGAGGCAGTCGTTGTCGATTTTGCATATCTTCCGGAAATATACCCGGATATCCTGACTTTGTGTGACCGGATCTATATGCCGGTGCTGAACGATTTTGTGTCCGGAACGAAAATTGCGCAGAAGGAGAAAGTGCTCAGCGGGGCCTGCGGGGAAGATTTTCTGGAGAAAATCATGAAAATACAGATGCAGAATGTGAGCCTGCCTGAGACGGGCGACCGCTGGTTTGAGATGCTGCCGTATTCGCGGCTCGGCTCAGTTGCGGGAGCATGCATAGAGAGGGATGGCTGGTAATGGAGGAAACAGCGAGATACGAGCGCATCTGCCGGGAGATCAGACGGTCTCTTACGGATCGGCTGCGGTCGGAGGAGCCAGATGATGACAGGATCCGGGATATTATCAGCGACATGGTCATGGCTCATCCGGAGGCGAGACGGCTGCCTGTCGGGTCAAGGGTCGCGCTTTCCCGCGAACTTTTCTGTTCGGTCCGGCGACTTGATATCCTGCAGGATCTGATCGATGACAAGACGGTCACGGAAATTATGGTCAATGGACCGAACTGTATTTTCATTGAACAGTCGGGAAAGATCAGGTTATGGGAACGGCAGTTTTCTTCAAGGGAGAAGCTGGAGGATGTTGTGCAGCAGGTGGCAGGCGCGTGCAACCGCGTGATCAATGAGCAGAATCCGATTGTGGACGCGAGACTTGCAGATGGAAGCCGCGTAAATGCAGTCATTGCACCGGTCGCGCTGAACGGGCCGATTCTCACGATCCGACAGTTTCCTGATGAGCCGATCACTATGGACAAGCTGACAGAGTACGGGAGCATCACGGCGGAGGCTGCTCATTTTCTGAAGGAGCTCGTGCAATCCGGATATTCGATCGTGATCAGCGGCGGGACGTCAGCCGGCAAGACGACGTTCCTCAATGCGTTGTCCAGTTTTATTCCGGGCAGTGAGCGCATTATCACGATTGAGGACAATGCGGAGCTTCAGATCCAGGGCATCCAGAATCTCGTGCGCCTTGAGGCGAAAATGGCGAACTTTGATGAGAACCGGGAGGTCACAATCCGCGATCTGATTAAAAGTGCGCTGCGGATGCGTCCGGACCGGATTATCGTCGGCGAGGTGCGATCGGGAGAGGCCGTTGACATGCTCACAGCATTTAATACGGGACACGACGGCAGCCTGTGTACGATACACGCCAATTCCTGCGAAGACGCTGTATCGAGACTGGAGATGTGTGTGCTGATGGGACTCGACCTGCCGCTCCCGGCGATCAGGCGGCAGATCGCCTCCGGCGTGGACATCATTATTCAGCTTGGGCGTCTGAGAGACCGGTCGCGCCGCATCCTCGAGATCTCCGAGGTGGACGGCATGGAGAACGGCGAGGTGAAGCTGCATCCGCTCTATCTCTGGAACGATGAGGAGCAGGCCTTGAAGAGGTCCGGCGAGCTGAAGCACAGGAGAAAACTGGTTCGGAACGGATGCGCGGAAGCATGAGGTGCAGGATAATAAATTAAGAGGGTATGCCATGTATAAGACAGGACAAAACGCGGAGTCCGTCCGCCCCGGAAAAAGAAAGATTGGCAGAGCGGACAGGCGGAGAACCGGCCGGACAGGCCGGGAGAGTGCTGCATGGACGGAGACGAGGCATGAAGACGGGGCGCTTCCGGATTATCGTGTCTATCGGTTCGGTACCGGCGAGGCCTTTCTGGTTCTTCTGGAAGGAGCCGCCGCGCTGCTGGCGATTTCATGGCTCTTCTACGATACGTGGATAGCTGCGGCTGTCCTGTCGCCGCTTCTCATTTTCTGGATGAAGCAGGTGAGAATGTACCGCTGCGCAAAGAGAAAGGAAAAGCTGAACCTTGAATTCCGAGAGGCGCTGAATTCTCTGTCTGTTTCGGTGCGGGCCGGGATGTCCGTGGAAAATGCAGTCGTTGAGACGGAGAAGTCCCTGCGGCTCGTTCTCGGAGACAATTCCTGTATGGATCGCGAGTTCAGCTGCATGGTCAGTCAGATCGGTCTCCGCGTGCCGGTTGAAAAGCTGTTTCTCGATTTCGGAAGAAGATCCGGCGTGGAGGACATTGAGAATTTTGCGGCGGTTTTTGCGACGGCAAAGCGCTTCGGCGGCAGCATGACGAGGGTGATTGTCAGTACGGCGGAATCGATCGAGGAGCGGATAGAGGTCCGCAGAGAGATCGATACGGTACTCGCGTCAAAGAAAATGGAGCAGCGGATCATGGCGCTTATGCCGTGCGGGATCATTTTGTACATGCGCGTGGCATCGGACGGATTTCTCGATCCGCTGTACGGCTCCGCATTCGGGGCCATTGTGATGAGCGCCTGCCTCGCCATGTATGCGGCAGCAGTCGTATGGGGCATGAAGATCGTGGATATCAGTGTGTGAGGAAATGCGATGGTTTATATCCCGTATCTTATAGTTCTGGGTGTATTCTGCGTCCTTTTTGTCATTTCGAGAGGGCTTTTTCAGGCATCGGCCGCGTTTCTGCTACGAACATTTCCGAAAATGCGGAAAATTGCGGGGCAGGAGACGCTGTCTCGCGCGCTGATGATTGTATGTGCCGCTGATCTCCTGGCTATGCTTTCGGTCTGGAATGCGTCGTCCTCGGATACGGCGGCGCAGGGATATCTTCTGCGCGGCAAATACGGGAGCGCGCAGGAGGAAAAGACTGTTACCTTTGAAATTGACGGAAAGACGCACAGCCTGACAGTTCCGGTTGATGCCCGAAAAATGACAGACGCTGAGGTCAGAGAACTCCTTGAGCATACGGCTGACAGCGTAGAAAGGCAGGTTCTCGGCGACATGAAGCCGGATCATGTGGACCGGGATCTCACATTTCCAGAGTCACTGGCGGACGGACTTGTCAGTGCGAGCTGGGTCACGGACAAGCCGGATATGATCGGCTGGGACGGAAAGCTGGGGGAGGACATCCCGGAGAGCGGGTGCAGAGTTGTCCTGACCGTGACGCTCGGCTGTGAGTCGCAGACATTGGATAAAGCCCTGACATTGACCGCATTTCCGGAGACAGGAACAGATGAGGAAATCCTTCGGCGGCGCGCGCTCAGGGAAATCCGGCGGACAAACAGGGCAGAGGAAGAGAATCTCCGCCTTCCTGCGTCGCTCGGGGAAAGGAAGGTCAGATGGTCGTCAGTGGACGCGGGCCAGGGCTTCACCCTGCTTCTCATGGGTGCATTGATTGCGGCCTTTTATTTATACTCGAGAATTCGGCTGAAGGAACTGGATGTGGCAAAGCGGCGGGAGAACATGCTGACGGACTATCCGCATCTGATCAACAGACTTGTTCTTCTCAATGCGGCGGGCCTCAGCATGCGGAGAAGCTTCGCGCAGGTCAGATGTGATTACGAGGATTCTCTGCGGCACGGAGAACCGGCACGGCCGGGATATGAGGAGATTGTCCGGGCTTGCCGGGAGATGGAGCACGGAGTGTCGGAGCGGCAGGCTTACCTCAACATAGGACAGAGGACACCGCTCCCGGAGTACAAGACCTTCTCCACATTGCTTGTTCAGAACCTGCTGAAAGGAGGTGACGGAATGGCGCGGCTTTTCCGGAAGGAGGCAGACCGCGCCTTCGAGGAGAGAAAGAAGAGGGCGAAGATTATGGGTGAGGAGGCCGGAACAAAGCTTCTTATGCCGATGATCCTCCTGCTCCTTGTCGTTATGGTCATACTGATGGTTCCGGCGCTGCTTGCGTTCTTTTGAGAGTGTGCTCCGGCATTGCGCAGGGGCTTATACAAAACGTTTGCTTTCCCGTTGGGAAGTGTTATGATGTACATTGGCGGTAAGTGCCTGTCTCGTTCGGAGGCAGGGCTTGCCGTGATGTAGACTTCATGCATTTTTTAAGAGGGAAGGTTTGTATGAACATTATTATAGCGGGTGACGGCAAGGTCGGATCCATGCTCACAAAGGCTCTGTCCGGCGAAGGACATGATCTGACGCTGATTGACAGCAATCCGGCAGCGCTGGAAAGCACAATCGAGAGGTATGACGTCATGTCGGTTCAGGGAAACTGCGCGTCTATGGAGGTGCTCAGGAATGCGGGCGTACAGTCTGCGGATCTGCTTATCACGGCTACAGGCAAGGATGAGGTTAATCTGCTGACATGCCTGACGGCTCATGGAATGAACCCGAATCTGCACACGATCGCAAGAATCCGCACGCCGGACTATGTGGAGACAGCCTATGCGATGCGCCGTCAGTTCGCACTCTCGCTCACGGTCAACCCGGAGCGGCAGACTGCACGCGAGATTGACCGTCTGCTCCGCTACCCGGGGTTCCTTAAGCGCGACAAATTTGCCAATGGCATGATCGAGATCGTTGAGCTGCGCGTGGATGACAATAGTCCCCTGCGCGACCAGCCTCTGTATCAGATGTCCTCTGTCACGAAGTGCCAGGTTCTTGTCTGTGCTGTTGTCCGTGACGGAAGAACGACGATTCCGTCCGGCGACTTTATTCTTCGCGAGGGCGACAGGATCTTCGTTACCGCTTCAGCCAATAACCTGACGGTGCTTCTGAACAGCATCGGACTGATCACGACCAAAGTCCGCAGCGTCATTATCGCGGGCGGAGGCCGGATTGCATTTTATCTGACAACCCTTCTTCTCCGCGAGGGCATTGCAGTCAAGATTATCGAGCAGGACAGGGAACGCTGCGAGGAACTCGCTGAGAAGCTCGATGGCGCGACCATCGTACAGGGCGATATTTCCAAGCAGAGTGTTCTTGAGAGTGAGCACATCGAGGACGCAGATGCGATTATCGCGCTGACAGGCCTTGACGAGCTGAACGTGATCCTTTCGATTTACGCAAACCACATGAAGGTCCCGCAGGTCATCACAAAGCTCGGCCGCGGCGAGAATATGGAACTTCTCGAGAAGCTTCCGATCGGAAGCGTCGTGAGCCCGAAGGAACTGTGCTTTAATACGATTATCCGTTACGTGCGCGCCATGAAGGACACGTCGGGAGCAGCGGTTACGGTCCATTCTATTGCGGACGGACAGGCGGAGGCCATTGAGTTCATCGTCGATCAGGACACGAAGCACTGTGGCGAAAAGTTAAGAGATATCCGGCTCAAGAAAAATGTACTTCTTGCGTCGATTACGCACGGACGTCAGATTGAGTTCCCGAACGGAGAGTCCATGTTCCATCCGGGAGACAGAATTGTTGTCGTATCGGGAGAAAAATTCCCGATCCAGCAGCTCAATGACATCTTCCAGAATTGATGGGAGTGAAGAAGAATGAATTATAAAATGATGATTCGTATTCACGCCTGGCTTCTGATTCTAGAAGTGGCATTCATGATCCCGGCACTTGTGATTTCCCTGTATACGGGAGACGGAGCAGCAATCAGTGGGTTTGCCTGGACGATGGTGATCGCGCTCGGAACTTCTGCGCTCATGTTTCTTCTGACAAGGCATGCAGAGCACAAATTTTATGCACGCGAGGGCATGGTTACAACCGGCATGGCGTGGATCACACTCAGCCTCGTCGGATGCCTTCCGTTCTTTATTTCCGGGAGGATACCGAATTTTATAGACGCGTTTTTTGAAATTGTCTCGGGATTCACGACGACCGGCGCATCCATCTGCCCGGACGTAGAGGCGCTCGGCAAAGGCATTCTCTACTGGAGATCCTTCAGCCACTGGGTCGGAGGTATGGGCATTCTGGTTTTCTACCTCGCGATCGCTCCGGCCGACGGCAAGAACGATGGCTCGACGCTGCACATCCTGAGAGCGGAGAGCCCGGGGCCGTCTGTCAACAAGATGGTTCCCCGCATGCGCGATACGGCTTCGATTCTCTACAAGCTGTATATCGTGCTGACCGTTCTCGATATTATTTTTCTGCTGATCGGGAAAATGCCAGTATTCGACGCGTTCTGCATCGCGTATGGCACAGCCGGAACCGGAGGATTTTCCGTCCTGAATTCGGGCTGCGCGACGTATACTCCGTTTGCACAGAACGTGACGACCGTTTTTATGCTGTTGTTCGGCGTCAACTTCAGTCTGTATTACCTGATGATCCTGAAGCATGTCTCGCAGGCGCTTCATGACGAGGAACTGAAGCTGTATCTGACCATCGTATTCACCAGCATCGTGCTGATCGCCATCAACGTTTTCGGAAGAACGGCTGATACGTCGGGCCTTGAGCCGACAATCCGCCACTCCGCATTTCAGGTCGCATCGATCATTACGACGACCGGATACTCGACCGTAGATTTCGATCAATGGCCGAATTTCTCGAAGGCGATCCTGATCTGCCTGATGTTCGTCGGCGCGTGCGCCGGCAGTACGGGCGGCGGAATCAAGGTGTCCCGTGTGCTTCTGCTCTGGAGAAATCTCCGCAGGAACATGCACAGCATCTTCCATCCGAATGAAGTCCGCGTCGTGAAAATGAACGGCTCACGGGTAGACGAGCAGACGCTGAAAAATGTAAGCGGCTATCTTGCAGCGTATGTGTTTATTGTCATCATCACGTTTCTGCTTGTCTCAGCTGATCCGGGCAATTTTGACCTGACGACGAACTTCTCGGCCGTCATGGCGACATTCAATAATATCGGCCCCGGACTCAGCAAGGTCGGACCGACATGCAATTTCTCGATTTATGATAATTTTTCAACATTTGTGCTCAGCATCGCAATGCTGCTCGGACGACTTGAGATCTTTCCGATTCTCGCAATCATGTCCCCGAGCACATATAAGAGAGGATAATGCCTGAGTTTGGCGTTTTGCCATAAACGGACAACGTTTGCAGGAGCATATTTCAGAGAGTATACTGTTTAATGAATTATATTGTATTTGATCTTGAGTGGAACCAGTGCCCGACGGGCAAGCCTGATGAAAATGAAAAGCTGCCGTTCGAGATTATTGAGATCGGCGCAGTCAAGTTGAATGAGCAGAAACAATACCTGGACGCATTCCGGGCTCTGGTCAAACCGAAGATCTACAGGAGGCTTCATTTTCAGACACAGAAAGTGATTGGTCTCACCATGGAGGATCTGAACCGGAACGGCATTCCATTTGAACAGGCCGCGGAGAAATTTCTGGACTGGTGCGGAGAAGAGCCGCGGTTCTGCACATGGGGAACGCTGGATCTGATGGAGTTGCAGAGAAATCTGGCATTTTACGGGATGATCGACAGGTTGAAGGGGCCGATCTTCTACGAGGATGTCCAGAAGCTGTTCGCGATCTGCTATGAGACGCGGCGAAACCGCAGGGCGCTTTCCTATGCGGTCGAGTATTTGCATCTTCCGGAGGACGGTGCTTTTCATTTTGCGAAGGAAGACGCGGCCTACACGGCACGTGTCCTGCAGACGATCCCGGACGATATCATCCGGGAGAATTATTCCATCGATTGCTGGCAGAACCCGAAGAGCCGCGAAGAAGAGATCCATATCCACTACGCAACATATGACAAATACATTTCACGCGAGTTTGACACGAAGGAGGAGCTGATGGCCGATCCGGATGTGAGCAGTGTGAGATGCTTTGTCTGTCACAGAAATGTTCGCAGAGTTATCCGCTGGTTCGCGGATAGCGGCAAGAATCATCTGGCAGTGGGCTGCTGTCCGCAGCACGGATTTGTAAAGTGCAAGGTCAGGGTCAAGGAATCTTCGGACGGACATTTCTATGCAGTCAAAACAACAAAAATGATTTCTGAAGAGGACATGGAGAAGATCAGGGGAAAGCAGATCTTCCACAGAATCCGGCGGCAGAGAAAGGCCGCGGAGCGCGAGGCAAGCGCGTATCGGCTGAGTCTGTCTGAAAGAGGCGGGTTTTGTTCTGAATCGTGACGGTTCTTTGTCCACTCGGAAAACGGGAGGGAAACGTATCGTTGAAAACACGAAATGCAATAGTCAGGAGTCTGCTGACAGGAGCTCTGATCTGTGGAGTGACACTGTCGCCGGCAATGGGAAGCGTCAGTGCCTACGCAGATGATTCTGCGGTCAGCAGCGATACAACAAGTCTTGTAGGAAATCCGGAAACGACAAATTCTGATGCAGACTCCGGTGCCGCATCAGATGCATCTCCGGAGTCCGGCGCTGCATCTGATGTGGCCTCTGATCCGGCAGCTTCAGAGTCCGGCGCCGCATCCGATGCCGCATCCATTCCGGCAGCACCGGATTCCGGTACATCTGGTACAGACTCAGGAACATCTTCGGGCACGGATTCAGCTGTGACGCCGACGGCCGCACCGACAGCGACGCCGGCTCCGGCAGCAACGGCGACACCGGCACCGACAGCGACGCCAGCACCGACGGCGACACCGGCACCGACGGCGACACCAGCACCGACGGCAACGCCAGCTCCGTCGGCAATACCGACGCCGGCAGCAGCGGCCGCTCAGCAAAGTGGCGGCGGCACGACCGTTCGTCCACCGGAGACAGTCATTGTTTCCAGAACACAGTCAATTATTTCAGAACTGAACAAAAAGCGCGCGGCACTTCTTGACGGATTTACAAAGATTGCGAAGGTTTATGCAGTCGGTCCCGAGAAATCCTCACTGACCATCTATGAGGGCAAGAATACGTCGAGCCGCATGATCGGAACGCTTCCGCGGAACGGTCTCTGTTTCATCATTGAGCCGGATGGCGGTGACGGCTGGGCTTACATTGAGTCCGGCGATGTCCGCGGTTTCGTGAAGACGGCTCTTTTAAGAACTGGAACGGAGGCGGAGGACATTGTGACGGCGACGGGCGAGGCGAAAATGAAGACCGCGTCCGCAAAGATCAGTGCGTTTAACAACAAGGCATACCGCCACAGCCTGAAGACGGTTCGTAACGTCGAGGACGCGAAGAACATCGCGTCGGTAAGCGGATCAACACGTGAGCAGATTGTTAATTACGCGCTGAACTTCCTCGGAAAACCATATGTCTGGGGCGGCGAGTCCCTTGAAAACGGGACAGACTGCTCAGGTTTCGCGATGTGCATTTACGCGAACTTCGGCATTACGCTTCCGCACTCATCCGCGGCTCAGGCAGACTGCGGGACTGCGATTAATCCGGCGGACGCGCAGCCGGGCGATCTGCTGTTCTATGCCAACAATGGTCAGATTTACCACGTCCTGATGTACATCGGCGGCGGACAGGCGATCAACGCGTCATCGTCGACGACCGGTGTCATCATTTCTAACGTAGATTACAGCAAAGTTGTGAAGGCCGTGTCACTTATCACGGATGAGACCGAGGCAAACAGCTCGATCTATTCGACGACGACACAGGCATCGGATCTGCAGGAGACAGGAAAGAAGGCCGCGGCTGGCGATGAGGATGCCCGCAGGGAGATTATCGATGCGCTTCTCACCTCATCGAGCAAGGAATGGGTCGATTACGGCTACTGCCGCTCGGTTCTGATCGCGCAGGTCATCGAGGACACGGACTGGCTTTCATTTTCCGGTGAAGCAAAAGGCGGGATTAAAGCGGCGGACAACAACGTCCTCAACATGACCTCCGACCTCGATAATAATTCCTGGTCGAGCCCGTGGGCGGGTCAGAGCGCAGCACGCTACGTCGCGGAACTAAGCAGCAAGGGCCAGGCGGTCTTTGAAAATGAGCAGGCCAGAACGTATTTTGATATCGAGAACTGCATGGAGGACTACGCGGCATATCGGATTTCGAAGGATGACAGTCTTGTCGGAGTGACTGATATTGACGAGATCATGGCGAAGGGCTTTGCCGGATTTGCGTCCAGTCCGACTTACACGGATGACCTGAAGAAGCTCATCAAGACCTACGATCTCACGCAGTATGACTCTGTGAGCGTTGCCGGCGCTCAGGGAGAGACACTGGTCAACTCCGAGATCACATCCGGCAATGCAGACTCCTCCGGCTATTCGCAGAGCCAGCTTGAGCTGCTCTGGGCGATTGTCGGACAAGAGGACAGCGGCAGCTATGAAGGCGCGCTTGCGGTCATCACATCTGCGATGAACCGTGCGGATCAGAACTACGGCGGCTACGGCACGAACGCGCTGGCGCAGCTGACAGCTCCGGGCCAGTACTGCTACAGCCCGAGCGTGTCGGATCCCTCCTACTATCAGGCGAGACTCGGCGGCAACGTCGCGGATTACGTCAAGCAGGCCGTGAGCGACTGCCTGACGAAGGGATACAGAAACCACAGTTACCTGAATTTCCGGAGCAGGAACTCAACAGGACATTCTATCCTGATTGGGGAGAACTGGTACTACTGATCGTATTGATCGGGCGGAGAATCAGACAAGGGAAGCTGCCTGCACCCCCTGTGCAGGGCGGAAGGGGATTGCCGCATTAAGTGATTAGTGCGGCAGTCTTTTTTAGCGGATGAAATCAGCCGGCGGGATATCCCGCCGGTTTTTTATATCTTTCGAAGGACAGGGGGATCAATAGCGCTCGCCACCGCCGCGCCTATGCTGCTGCCGCAGCGCGCAAAAGCGGAAGGGCCCGCCGCGGGCCTGCTGTGTGTATTGCTGCCGCAGCGCGCAAAGGCGAACGCTTGCGGCTCCCTCTGTAATCGATTTCACGCCCGGATATTCCCGAAAACCTTGACAGTATGTGCCTTAGAAAAGTACAATTAATCACTATGACAGGGATACCCTGCCCATCGCGCGGACACAAGACTCAGGCACCCGTCCATGACGATCCGGAAGAGCGTTGAACTTTGCCCGGCGTGACGATCCGGAAGAGCGCTGAACTTTGCCCGGCCACCTGCGCGAACTATACCATAATTCAGCAGCGACGAGAAAGCTGCAGAAGGGGAAACAGATGCTTTATAAAAAGGTTGACACCAACATGAATTTCGTTGACCGCGAGAAAGAAACGGTCA
>ONSX01000113.1 GCA_900320615.1 uncultured Eubacteriales bacterium | reverse complement strand
CCGATAATAAGGAAGGTCTTGCCGTCGATATTCTCAAACAGCGGAAATACAGTCATTTTAAAACTCCCAGATGCGGCAGAAGCTGCCTTGCGACAAAGGTCGCCGCCACGCACAGCGTGAAGTCCGGGATAACTGTACTGAGGAACCAGACACTGAGCAGCTCCGGAATGGCGATCGATGAGCCGTTCGGCAGAATGAAATTGAACATAATATAATAATACACGAGTCCGCACGCATAATAAACCATTTCTCCCGCAAATGCGGCGAGAAGAAGTCTCGGGAAGGTGCATCTGCCGAGTTTCCTGTATACTGTACCTGCGACAAGTGCCGCAAATGCAAAGCCGATCAGAAAGCCGAAAGTCGGCTTCAGCACGTACGCCGGACCGCCGCCGTGCGCAAATACCGGAACACCGATGAGTCCGATAATCAGGTACACGAGGACGCTCGTAAAGCCGCGTCTTGCCCCGAGGAAGAACCCCGCGAGAAGCGCGAAGAAGAACTGAAGTGAAAAGGTTACTTCGAAGACCCCGAGCGGGATCATGATCTTGATAAATGCTCCGACCGCCATGAGCGCGGCGAACATGCCGCAGTAGACGATCTCGACTGTTGTCATTTTCTGTTTCGACTTCGTTGCAAGTGCTGCCATACTCTCTTTTCCTTTCTGCCTTCACCGGCCTGTACCTGTAACCGTCTCTGCGCGGGCTCCCGCAGGGCCGTGCGAACTCGGCCTGTCTTTTCAGGTCCATTTTCCTCCGCAGTTTCAGGACCGGAAGATAAAAAAGACAGGTTCAGCAACTCCAGCCCCGGATAGTTCCGCGGTCTTCATCACTGTTCCTGTCTCATTGTGTGGCTTAGTCTAGCATAGAATCCGCTTCCTGTAAACCTCAGGAGAATGTGATTTTTTTATGATATTTCTGTGTTTCATGTATTTTCCGCTTTCTTTCTCCCGATTTCATGATAAAATCTCTGCGTATGCTTAAACGAGAGTTTGGGCGTGCATACGTCGCATTTTATTGGAGAGAACATAAAGGACAGGAAAAAAATTTGAGCGAGAAACTGGAAGATAAGGACAAAAAGTCCGTTCTGCCGGTTGAAACCACACCGGCGGATGGCAGTAACGCTGACAGAGGCGCAGAAGACACCTCGGCAGCTCCGAAGAAATCCATTTTTCAAAGATTTCACGGCAGGAAGAAAGAGACGGATCCTGACGGTCAGAAGAACCGGCATAAAATCTTCAGAAAGCCGAGCGCCAGGGAGATCAGAACAGCAATTCTGTCTGTTCTGATCTCCCTCGCAGTCACTCTGGCTGTGTTTCTCATTTTCACATGCAGATGGGCCTTCACGACCTGGAGCAATCTCAAGATGGATGAGATCATCTTCGAGCTGAGCGAGCCTCTCGAGGGCACGGGCGACAATATGATCTCCGGCTTCCTCACCGCCTGCGTGCTTCCGGCTGGTATTGCAGCAGCCGCAGTGATCGTCTTACTGGCGCTCCTCAGAAAGAAGTCCTTCATCCGCAGGATGAGGCTTCTGCTCGGTCTCGGCGGTCTGGCCGGCATCGTAGCGGCCGTGTCGATCGGATACACAAAGCTTGACATCGGCAACTGGTGGATAAACCGCAACAAGGACTCCAGCTTCATTGAGGACAACTACGTCGATCCTTCGACGACAACGATCACATTTCCGGAGAAAAAGAGGAACCTCATTTACATCTACCTCGAGTCCATGGAAATGACTTACGCCGACAAGGGCAACGGCGGCGGCTTTGATTTTAACTGCATTCCGGAGCTCACGCAGCTCGCCGAGGAAAATGAAGACTTCTCCGGGAGCTCCGACAAGCTGAACGGCAGCTACGCGATGAACGGCGCGACATGGACGATGGGCGGCATCTTCGCGCAGACCTCCGGTCTCCCGCTCAAGACATCGCTCGGCAACAACGGCATGTCGACGCAGACCAGCTTCTTCCCGTCGATCACGACGCTCGGCGACATCCTGCAGCAGCAGGGCTATCAGCAGGTCTTCATGCTCGGCTCGAACGCGACATTCGGTGGCCGCAGGCTGTACTTCACGGACCACGGCAATTACAACATTATGGATTACCTCTACGCGAAGGAAGTCGGCTGGATTCCGGCCAACTACAAAGTCTGGTGGGGCTACGAGGACGAGAAGCTCTTTTCCTACGCGAAAAATGAGCTGTCGACGCTCGGTTCGTCCGATCAGCCGTTCAACTTCACGATGCTGACGGTCGACACGCATTTCCCGAACGGCTATGTGTGCGAGCTCTGCCCGACGACGTTCGGCGACAATCAGTACGCCAATGTCATGGCGTGCAGCTCGGCACAGGTGTATTCATTTATTCAGTGGATTCAGCAGCAGCCGTGGTATGACAACACGACAATTGTCATTTCCGGCGACCATCTGACAATGGACGGAGATTTCTGCAACGATGTCTCTTCCGATTACAACCGCCGCGTCTACACCTGCTACATCAACGCGGACGCAACCGTCGCGAACCCGGACAAGAAGCGCACCTACACGACGTTCGACGATTTCCCGACGACACTCGCAGCTCTCGGCTGCACGATCGACGGAGACCGTCTCGGCCTCGGCACGAATCTGTTCGCCGACAAGAAGACGCTGACAGAGAAGTACGGCGTCACGGAAATGAACACCGAACTGTCGCGGAAATCTTCCTTCATGACAAAACTCGCCGGCATCAGCGCGGAGTCCCAGAAAGTCTCGAAGGAAATGAACAAGTCAAAGCCGAAGATCAAAGTCACGTACGACGACGACAACGTCTACTTCGTGATCAGCAATCTGGAGAAGATCGAGGACGACATCGGCAGCCTCTACGTGTCCATCTACGACGACTCCGGCGAGCGTCTCCTGATGCACAGCGCAACGCTGCAGACCGACGGAACCTACTGGCTCGGTGTCGCGAGAAACGTCATCGGCACGAGCGGCAAATACACGCTCAGGCTGCACGTCGATTCGGCTGCAGGCGATATCTACATTGGAAAGACGAAATCATTCTCGCTTCCGGACTGACTGATAATGCTCAAAAAGGAGCCGCACAACCTGCGGCTCCTTTTTTATCGCATGCCTCGCCGGTGCGCAGCACTGCGGTTTATACAAGTAAAAATCCCCCGGCACAAATGTGCCGGGGATTCAGGTTCCGTCTTATTCTGCGTGCTCGAACGCAGCAAGCTCCGGATGCTCTCTCTTTTCCTTCGTGTAGTTCTCGTAGGTCGGCTTCTTGTGAGTCTCAGAAGCCCACTCCTCGTCAGCGACCGGAGCCCACTCCTTTGCGTACGGCTCGCACTTCGCGCAGAGCTCATCCGCTTCCTCCGGCGCCTCGACATTTGTCTGATGAGCGCCTGTCTTCGCGACCATCTCCTTCAGGAGCTGCGGGTTCTCAAGCATCGGGCACGGTCTCAGATGATTTCTGTTGAACGGCTGTCCCTCGTGGTAAGCCATGAACAGCGGGCTCTGCAGCATCTCGAGAATCGTATTGTCCCTGATGTTCGTGTTGCTGTAATGAATGAATACGCACGGCTCCGCATCTCCGTTCGCGTTGATGTGGAAGTAGTTGCGTCCTCCGGCAATGCATCCGCCGACATACTCGCCGTCGTTCTGGAAATCCATCGGGAAGAACTCGATGTCGCAGTCCTTGGAACGGATGTAACGGATCTTGCGGATCATTTCCTTGCGCTGCTCAACCGTCGGCATCAGGTCGACGACCGCGTTCTTGCCGACCGGCATGTAATGGAAATAGAAGCCGAAATGAGCGCCCTTGTCAGCGAGCATCCGCAGGAACTTCTCATCCGTGACAGCTTCGATGTTCTGTCTCGTGTAGCAGATCGATGTTCCGAAGATGATGCCGTTTTCCTTCATGAGGTCCATGGCTTTCATGACAGCTTCATAATGACCGCTGCCGCGGCGGGCATCATTGGTCTCCGGCGTTCCCTCGATGGAAACCATGAAGATCAGGTTGCCGAGACGCTTGACCTCATCACACAGAGCCTGATCGATCAGCGTCGAATTCGTGTATGCCGCGAACTGACAGTCCTGATGCTTCTCGCAGAGACGAAGAACGTCCTTCTTGCGAACCATCGGCTCACCGCCGGTCATCATGAAGAGAGTCCATATCCTCGAAGGTCAGGTTGCTCTTGTGGCCGTATGTGCCGGACCAGCAGCCCACGCAGTGCATGTTGCACGCCTGTGTCGGGTCGAACAGGATGAGCCACGGAATATTGCAGTTGTACTTCTCACGGTTTGCACGAATCGTCTTTGTTCCGTTCAGGAAAGCCTCGTATCCGAGATTCAGAAGGGTCATCTTCGCCACATGCGGATCTGTGTGATCAAGGATGTGATTGATCATGCTGATCCAGCGGTGGTTCGGGTTGTCCGGCTCCGTGATCGCCGCGCGAACCGGAGCAAGCTTCTCCTCCGGAGCGGCTTTGCCGAAGAACCTGCCTGCAAGATCCACGATCTTGAGATATGTCGCATTTCTCTCTTCTTCGTTCTTTCCGTCGAGATGCTTGACCAGACCGTCAAGCATGACACTCATCGCCTGTCTCTCGGCCGCATGCTTAATGTTCCCTACTGTTGAAGCCATGTTTCCTCCATTCCTCTCGATAAAATGCCTCCGGATACGGAAGCATAAATTTTCATAATTTCAAAGCTACGTTGGGTATTATATGGCCCGCCCGCCCAAAAGTCCATATCGCGGGCCGGTACACATATCGCGGATTGTAGCCCGCGACATGAAAACAGCCGCCCGGAGGCGGCTGTTCCCATAGGAATGTATAGCGGATTAATCGTCAAATGTCTTGGCAAACGACTGTTCCAGATCGGCAATGATATCATCGATGTGCTCAATGCCGATGGACAGACGAATCGTGTTCGGGCGGATGCCCTGATCAAGCAGCTCCTCCGCGTTGTCTTCACTGTGCGTCGTAGATGCCGGATGGATCGCGAGCGACTTGACGTCGGCGACATTGGCGAGCAGGGAGAAGAGCTGCAGGTTATCGATAAAGTCCTTGGCCTTTCTCTCATCGCCATCGATATCAAATGTAAAGATCGAGCCGCCGCCGTTCGGATAATACTTCTTGTAGAGCTCTCTCTGCTTCGGATCCTTCGATACAGCCGGATGGCTCACGGACAGGACATGCGGGTTCTTCTCAAGGTAATCAACAACCTTGAGCGCGTTCTCAACATGTCTCTCGACGCGGAGCGACAAAGTCTCTGTTCCCTGAAGAAGGAGCCATGCGCTGAACGGGCTGAGTGTTGCGCCTGTATCGCGGAGAAGGATTGCGCGGATGTATGTGACAAATGCAGCCGGAGCTGTGTCCTTCGCGAAGCTCACGCCGTGATAGGACGGGTTCGGCTCTGTGAGCCACGGCCACTTGTCTGACTGTGTCCAGTCAAAGTTGCCGTCGACGATGACGCCGCCGAGCGTCGTGCCGTGTCCGCCGATGAACTTTGTCGCGGAATGAACAACGACGTCCGCCCCGTGCTCGATCGGACGGAGAAGGTACGGAGTTGCGAACGTATTGTCGACGATGAGCGGAAGGCCATGCTTGTGCGCAAGCGCCGCCCATGCCTCAATATCGACAACCTCGCCGTTCGGATTGCCAAGGCTCTCGACGTAGAGCGCCTTTGTGTTGTCCTGAATGGCTGCCTCTGCCTCGTCAAGATCAAACGGATCGACGAATGTCGTTGTGACCCCATAGTCCGGAAACGTATGCTTCAGATAATTGTATGTGCCGCCGTAGATGTTCTTTGCGGAGACGATATGATCACCTGCGTGAGCAACAGCCTGGAACGCGTATGTGACAGCAGCAGCGCCTGAACCGACCGCGAGAGCGCCTGTGCCGTTCTCAAGAGAAGCAATTCTCGCCTCGAACACGCCCTCTGTCGGGTTTGTCAGTCTTCCGTAGATATTTCCCGCGTCCTTGAGGCCGAATCTCGCCTCACCGTGATCGCTGTTACGGAACACATAAGATGTTGTCTGATAGATCGGGACAGCTCTTGCGTCTGTTGCCGGATCCGGCTCTTCCTGTCCGACGTGTCCCTGCTTTGTCTCAAAATGCCATGTCTTCTCGTATTCTTCCGTGATCTTCGCCATTCTTGTGTCCTCCCTGGAATATTTCAGTGATCCGATTTCCTACATTCCTATTATTGTTATCGGATTTGTTCTGTTTGTGATTTTGATCTTAATCCATTCGGCGGTTCTTGTCTAATATCTCATTTTTATATCGGGCTATAAATTATTTTTATAGCTCAGGAATCCGCGTCCCTTGACGCGAACCCTTGCCTTTCACGGGCTGGACCGCTTCCTCTCATACAGCAGCATGAAAAATATATCCTCTGAACCGCACCAATCTGCCGCTCAACGCGTCGACTTGTCGTACGGTATGCCCTCCGCCTTCGGAGCTCTCGAATTCTTAGACGTGAACGCGAGGACGATGAGCGAAATAATGTACGGCAGCATGACGTAAATTGTGCTCGGGATCTTCATGGACGCGAGCCAGCCGATACCGGAGTAGACGCTGGAGAGCGCCCGGAAAAAGCCGAACAGGAGTGCCGCAAGTCCGATGTTGAGCGGCTTCCACTGACCGAAGATCATGACGGCCAGTGCGAGGAAGCCCCAGCCTGCCACGCCCGTCTCGAATTTCCACTGGGACACACCGGCCGTGATGTAGGCGATGCCGCCGATGCCGCCGAGCACGCCGGAAATGAGGACGCCGCACCAGCGCATCTTGAAGACATTAATGCCGACCGAATCGGCTGCCTGCGGATTTTCGCCGCACGCCATGAGCCTGAGTCCGAATCTTGTCTTGTAGAGAATCACATACGCGGCAATCAGCGCAAGGATTGCGACCGCCACAAACCAGTTGAAACTGAAGCCTCCGATCTTCGTCGTGAGCGCGTGGTTCGCCTTTGTATAGACGACCGTCGAGGAGACATTGGAAGAATCCTCTGCCATATTGATCGCCTTGACGATGACGGTCGCTGCCGCTGTCGCCAGGATATTGAGAGCCGTGCCGACGAGCGTCTGGTCCGCCTTCAGATTGATGCAGGCAAATGCAAGAAGCAGCGTGTAGACAAGTCCCGAGAGGGCCGCAACAAGAATTGTCACGATGACAACCACTGCCGATGGAGCGCTGCCGAGAGCCTTCATCGTCAGAGCACCTCCCAGAGCGCCCATGACCATGACGCCCTCGAGGCCCAGATTGATGACGCCCGAATGCTCACTGAAGCAGCCTCCGAGAGCGACCAGCGACAGGATCGCCGCAAAAATCAGTGTGTACTGGATAAGCAGGATCATGCCTTTTCGCCTCCCTTCTCACTCTCTGCCTCTTTTCTGCGAAGCTTTTTCTCATTTTCTGAAGCGGCCATCCGGTTCATGACCGTCTTCATGAACAGCACAAAACCACAGAGATAAATAATGATGGCCGTGATCAGATCCGCGATCTGGGACGGATAAATGTTCTTGTCGAGATATGATCCGCCGCTCATGATATGCTGCAGGAAATACGAGGCAAATATTGTTCCGATCGGGTTCAGACCGCCGAGGAACGTCGCCGCGATTCCGTTAAAGCCCATGCCGGGGACGGAGGACGTCGTGACCTCCCACTGCTCATAACCGGACAGATAGTAGAATGCGGCCCCGAGGCCTGCCAGCGCGCCGCCGATCACAAGCGTCATGATCAGGTTTCGCTTCTCATTCATACCGGCGTACCGCGCCGCCTCCTTGTTGAATCCGGTCGCGCGCAGCTCATAGCCGATCTTCGTCTTTGTCAGCAGAATATCAATCAGAACCGCGATAATGATCGAGAGCGGAATCGCTATGGTGACGTAGGCATTGTTCGAGAACAGTTTCGACAGGCCGAAATTCGGAATGCGGGCCGACTCATTGACCTTGGAAATGCTGTATGTATACGGACTCGTCGATTCCTTGACATTCGAGAGCAGCGTGTTGACCAGATATAGACCGATCCAGTTCAGCATGATGCCGGAAATAACCTCGTTGACATTTCTGTATGCCTTCAGCAGGCCGACAATAAGTCCCCAGAGTGCTCCCACGGCGAGCGCAAGAAGCATGCAAGGAAGCCACGACCACTTAAGGGCGAGTGCGCCGTACAGGCAGGCTTGATCGACAGCGCGCACATAAGAAGCGGCGCCGTCTTGACGAGCGTGTTGCCGAGATACTTCATCTGCGCCATCTTCGTCGGATAATTGAGGTAATTCCTGATAATAGCCTGTATCGCCTTGCCGGCCCCGGCCGGATTGATCGCAAGCAATACCAGATAGCCGACGAGAAGTCCCAGGAGAATACAGATGATAGCTGAGACAATCGACTGGAACAGTCCGTTGGTCAGAATATTCTTTTTTTCTTTCATCGTTCTGCCTCCTGTCTCTTCGCTCCGGCCATATACAGGCCGAGCTCCTCTGTCGTCGTCTTCTTCGGATCGAGCTCTCCCACGATCTCTCCCTCATACATGACGAGGATGCGGTCCGACACGTTCATGACCTCTTCAAGCTCAAGGGAAATGAGGAGCACCGCCGTGCCGGCGTCGCGCTCCGCGATCAGCTGCTTATGGATAAACTCGATCGCGCCCACGTCAAGACCGCGGGTCGGCTGCACAGCCACGAGAAGCTTGTGATCCCTGTCAAGCTCCCTCGCGATGATCGCCTTCTGCTGGTTGCCGCCTGACATGCTGCGCACGATCGTCGCAGGCCCCTGTCCGGAGCGGATATCGTACTCCCGGATCAGACGATCCGCATAGGATCGGATCGCGGATCTCCGCAGGAACCCGCCCTTCGTGAATTCCGGCTGCCAGTAGCGCTGCAGCACAAGATTGTCCTCCAGCGAATAGTCGAGCACCAGTCCGTGCTTCTGGCGGTCCTCCGGAATATGGCTCATCTCCGCTGACCGCTTCCGGATCGGTGCACGCGTGATATCATGTCCGCACAGTGTGATCTTTCCGTCCGCCACAGGCGCAAGACCCGTGAGTCCGTAGACAAGCTCCGTCTGTCCGTTGCCGTCGATACCGGCGACACATACGATCTCTCCCGCATGAACTGCAAAGGACACATGTTTCACCGCATTGTTCTTGTGCCGGTTTGACGCGACCGTCATATCGCGCACATCGAGAACCGTCTCTCCCGGTTTTGCCGGTGCCTTCCGGGCAACGAGCTGGACGTCGCGTCCGACCATCATGCGGGAGAGCTCCTGCTCATTCGTGTCAGCAATACTGACGGTTCCCACGCACTTTCCGCGGCGGAGGACCGTGCAGCGGTCGGCCACCTCCATAATCTCGTTCAGCTTGTGGGAAATGAACAGAATCGACTTTCCCTCTTTCTTGAGATTCTTCATGATCTGCATGAGCTCCTCGATCTCCTGCGGCGTGAGGACCGCAGTCGGCTCATCGAAAATGAGAATATCATTGTCACGGTACAGCATCTTCAGAATCTCGGTTCGCTGCTGCATACCAACCGTGATGTCCTCGATTTTCGCGTCCGGATCGACCTTGAGCCCGTACTTCTCCGACAGAGCCATGACCTTCTTCCTCGCCTCATCCTTCTGCAAAATGCCGTGCTTTGTCGTCTCGACACCGAGAATAATATTGTCGAGGACCGTGAAGCACTGAACGAGCTTGAAATGCTGGTGCACCATGCCGATTCCGAGATCATTCGCGTCATTCGGATTATTGATCGTGACCTTTCTGCCGTCTTTTCTGATTTCTCCCTCCTCAGCCTGATAGAGACCGAAAAGAACGCTCATGAGCGTGGACTTGCCCGCTCCGTTCTCCCCAAGCAGTGCGTGGATCTCACCATGCCTGAGCTGCAATGTGACATCATCATTGGCGATGATGCCCGGGAACCGCTTTGTGATATGGACCATTTCGATCGCATACGGATTTCCCACGATACCGCCTCCCTTCATTTTCCACATGTGATGCGGCGGGGCCGGACCTGCCCGCCTCCATCCTCCCTGTCCTCCTGTGACAGGATGTACCGGATACCGGTAAAAAACGGGCCGGCAGACGGAACATCTGCCGGTCCTTCTTTGAAATTATTATACTCTGCCGCACGGAAGTCCGATACTGTTTTTCTCTGTATCAGATCAGAAACGCAGGTCATGTCATGAGCCAGAGAGTGTGCCCTGGTCGTCGACCGTGATCACTGTCGCGAAGTCGGATGCGCTCTTTGTCGTGTCATCGCTGACCTTCAGCGTGCCGTCAAACAGCTGGCCGACAAGCGTCTTG
>ONSX01000158.1 GCA_900320615.1 uncultured Eubacteriales bacterium | reverse complement strand
CACGCTCGCAACGCTCGGCCCCTTCGTCACGATCATCACGATGGTCGGCGGGTATCTGGTCTGTAACACGATCGCCGGAAGCGTTGAGTGCGCGATGTTCGGAAATACGATGGTGACGGTCTTCGGCGGGAAGGTTCCGTCCTCCGTCTACTGTGTCGTCCTTCTGTTGCTCCTTATCGCAGCCAATCTGAACGGCATCGATATGTTCGCGAAAATCCAGGACGTCGTTGCGTACGGCTTGATCGGCTCGGTCGTCCTGATGGGTCTCATCGGCGCGCTCCGGCTCGGGACGGGGAAGGTTGTCCGCCAGCCGCTTGTTCTTACCTCGGACCCGAAGACCGTCTTTTCGATGGTCGGCCTTGCATTTTTCCTGTTTCTCGGATGCGAGTTCGTGATCCCGATCTCGAAAAATGTCAAAAACGCGAGGAAGACGATTCCGCTCGGCATGATCCTCTCGCTCCTTATCGTCTGCGGGATGGAGATTCTCGTCGTGCTCGGCATGCACAATTACACGGCCTGGGGCAAGCTTGCCTCGAGTGCGTCGCCGCACATCTACTACGGCGTCCATCTCCTCGGAAATGCAGGGCGCATCTGGATGGCGCTTGTCTCCGTCTTTGCCGTCATCAGCACGGTCAATTCCGTGATCAGCTCGCTAGCCTATATCTGCGCGGGCATGGCGAAGATCGGCCTCCTGCCCGAAATTTTCATGCACCGCAACAAGAAGGGCGCGCCGCATGTCGGCATTCTCCTCATCGGCGGCTCGATGGTCCTCATCAACGCGATGGGGCTTTCGAATACGTCGCAGCTCTCGAACCTCATATTGATCGGGTGCTTCTTCTGGATGATGGCTTATGCGTTGTCGAACGCAAATGTACTCATTTTCCGGGCGAGACTGCCGAAGGCGCCGCGGACCTTCCGCGTGCCGCTCGGCCCCCGCTTATCGGCATCGCGGGAAATGTCTTCATGATGGGAAACATCTCCTCCGACCCGTCCGCAAGGAGCATGATCTACCGCGTCGTATTGCTCACATTTATCGTTCTTGCGATCTATGCCGCAGTCTGGACGAAGCGCGTCATGCATTTGCCGCTATGTAAGCCGATCCGGATCGAGCACGTCATGGCGATGGAAAATGAAATGTACGGCCGGGTGAGACGGAGGAGAAATGCGAAGAGGAAAGAGGCGGTGGCAACGGCGCAGGCGGAGTGAGAGCACACGACAGAAAAGAATATGAGATGATTGTGGCAGATAGGCCGGCGCGCACGACTGGTGAATGACACGACAGACAGGCCACATGAATGATGCTGCACAATGTGCTACACGACGGAAATCCCTCGCGGGTAGGAAGAAATATCCTGCCTGCGGGGGATTTTTGCTGTGCTGGAAAGCACTATGCTGGACAACTGCGCGTACAATCAGACGCTGACAGAACATTTTCGCGGACGAATTGCGATAAGACTGGACATGTAATTGGACAGAGAAGATGAACGCAGCTGCGTTGACGGTGAGCACTGGATTACTATAATTATAGATAAACTTTGACGCAGAGCATATTGCCTGATTGTTGAAAATCAACAAAGCACGGGAGACTATCCATTGCGGATGCCGGGCCTTGTTCCTATGTGGCACACGCATCTGGGAATAGAAGTTCCGGGCTCTGTTATCTTTCAGCTTTCCTGCATATGAAGCGGGCCGGTACCTTGATAACTGCACAGCTGGCAGGAACTGGTTTCCTGCCGGCAGTATCTTGGAATTCTCTTAAGGGCAGGATTCTACGTATCTTAAGCCCCTCGGACCCCTTGGCAGAGGACCGTGGGAACAATTGGCAGGGAGGAAAACAGGATGAAGAGAAAACGACTCCTGGCAGCGGTGATGGCTGCCGTGATGGCATCAACGCTTACGATGAGTATGCCGATGCCCGGGTATGCAATGGATCAGGGAACAGAGACAGTGGCAAGTGAGCCGGAAGAAAGCGATAGCAGTGATGTGGCGGTCACGAATCCGGAACAGGATGTGGAGAGCGTAGCGGAAGAGTCTGCAAGCACGGGTGAATCTGCTGGTGTTGGCGAAAGCCAGGAAACGAAGCCAGACGCTGCATCAGTAGAAGAGAGCACGGAAGCGCAGAACAACACCGTAGGCGCAGCGGAGGATACTGGGGCGGCTTCAGCAGGAACAGTTGGGGCGGCGGAAACAATAGAAGCTGTTTCTAATGATTTCTACACATATACACCTGATGGAGATGGGTATAGAGTAGGATTTACAGACGAATTTTATAATGCATTAACTCCATTTTATAAAAGAAGTTTGACAGGTTATGATGCTGAAGGAAATAATATTACTTGGAATACAGGAGATCCTTTGCCAAACCCATGTCCTGACGGAAAATATAATGATACTCCTGTTGTGAGTATGAATGGCATGTTCACGCATTGTTTTTTTTCAAGTCTCGATTTGAGCAGATTTGACACGTCAAATGTGATAAATATGAGTCATATGTTCGATAGTTGCAATCTTCCTCCAAGTTTTGATTTGAGTGGATTTAATACATCGCATGTAACAGATATGGATCATATGTTTGCTAATTGTGGATCGCTTACAAAATTAGATTTGAGTAGTTTTGACACGTCTAACGTTACAGATATGTCTGGCATGTTTAGTTTTTGTTCGAATCTTAAAAGTCTCGATTTAAGCAAGTTTGACACTTCAAACGTGACGGACATGAGTTCAATGTTCGAATGTTGTCGTTCTCTAACAAATTTGGATTTAAGTAGTTTTGACACTTCAAATGTAACGGACATGAGTGCAATGTTCAGCTATTGTGAATCTCTAACAAATTTGGATTTGAGTAGTTTTGACACCTCAAATGTAACGGACATGAGTTTAATGTTCGAATATTGTAATTCTCTAACAAATTTGGATTTAAGTAGCTTTGACACTTCAAATGTAACGGACATGAGTTCAATGTTCGATAATTGTCATTCTCTAACAAATTTGGATTTAAGTAGCTTTGACACTTCAAACGTGACGGACATGTATGAAATGTTTTATAATTGCAATTCACTTACAGTTCTTGACTTAAGTAGTTTTGATATATCTCAAGTTAAAGAAATGAGAGGAATATTCAATGAAATAGGTGACAAAACAAAGTGTTATGCAAAAGATCAGGCAACCGCAGATAAGTTGAATAATCAGGTAGAGGATCATTATAGTGCTCATTTTCATTTTATATATGATCCCAATCATGTATCGAATGATACTAATATAGATTTCAAGGGTCTTATCACATTTCCAGATTCTACAGTTGCAATCGATGGAG
>ONSX01000037.1 GCA_900320615.1 uncultured Eubacteriales bacterium | reverse complement strand
TGCGGCGGAGTCCGGGTATGGAGTGGGAACCGTTTCCAGAGTTCTCAACAACAACCCGAACGTCAGTCAGGAGGCGAGAGATGCGGTCAATGCCGTGATCCTCGCGCATGATTATCAGCCGAACGCAAATGCAAGGCACCTGAAGCTGCAGGCGCGTCAGGGTATTTCCGTTATCATCAAGGGAACGCAGAACACACTGCTTTCCGATATTCTGGAGCATATGCAGTTCTTGATCGAACAGGCGGGGTATGTGTGCATGGCCTCCTACATCGATCAGGATGACGACGAAGTTGCGCTGGCAGAGAAAATCAGCGCAGAAAAAAAACCGATGGGCATCGCATTTCTCGGCGCGAATGTTGAGGGAAAGGAAAAGCGGATTGAAGCGCTTGGCATTCCCTGTCTTCTGGTTACGGTCGGTGCGTCTCACCTGAATGTCAGCAATCTGAGCTCGATCTCGATTGATGATGAGGCCGCCGCGGAGGCAATGACGGAATATCTCTATAAGAAGGGGCACAGAAAGATCGGCGTCATTGCCGGCAACACGCAGATGTCCAGACCGTCGCTTCTCCGGATCACGGGCGTACAGAGCGCATTCCTGCGGCACGGCCTGATGCTGGACCTGCACAAGCAGGTCACGTTCGCGAGATATTCCCTGCAGGGAGGGTACGACGCGGCCTTGAGGCTGCTGGAGAGTTTTCCTGAGATGACTGCAATTTTTGCATCATCGGACATCATGGCGCTCGGAGCGATCCGGGCCCTCTACGACAAAAGGCTGAGATGCCCGGAGGACATCTCAGTGTGCGGTTTTGATGGCATCGAGCTGTCAAGATACAGTCACCCGAAGCTGACGACGATCGTGCAGAATACGGCCACGATCGCCGGGCATGGCGTCGCCATTCTTCTTCGATGCATCGAGAAGAACGCGGACCCATCGCACGAGGTTGTCGCGTTCGGGTTCCAGGAGGGCGACAGTGTGGGGGATCTGCATTTTTCTGCTTCGGGTGGGAGCGCAGCAGAGAGTGAAGAGTCCGGGAAAACAGGCCGGCAGGGGCTATGACACATGCGAAGAGAGATTCTCCGTGTTGTCTGTGAAGTAAGAAATCTGCGGGCTGCAGATCAGTAATTTGTAATCGGGAGAGAGAGAAATGAGAGCAAATGGCATACTGATGCACATCACCAGTCTTCCGTCCCCATATGGAATCGGAACAATGGGAAGTGAGGCATATCAGTTCATAGATTTTCTGAAGAAGAGCGGGCAGAGCTACTGGCAGATTCTTCCGGTGTGTCCGACCAGCTACGGAGACAGCCCGTACCAGAGCTTCTCTACATTTGCCGGCAATCCGTACATGATCGACCTTGACATGCTGGCGGAGGACGGACTGCTTGAGCCGGAGGAATATCAGAAGAAAGACTGGGGATACAGTCGGGAGCATGTGGACTACGGCCTGCTGTATCAGATGAGATATCCGGTTCTCAGAACCGCGTGCAGACGGTTCCTTGAGAATGCGCCGGACGATTACGCGAAATTCTGCCGGGACGCATTCTGGCTCGATGACTACGCGCTGTTCATGGCGCTCAAGGATGAAAATAAAGGGCGCCCGTGGTCTGAGTGGGATGACGATATCCGCTTCCGGAAACCGGAGGTGCTTGCAAGACTCCGGACTGAATATAAAGATGAGATTGATTTCTGGAAGGCGGTGCAGTACCTTTTTATCAGACAGTGGACGGAGCTCAAGGCCTACGCCAATGAAAACGGAATCAGGATCATCGGAGATGTTCCGATTTATGTATCAGCCGACAGCGTCGATGTCTGGTCCAATCCGGATCAGTTCCAGCTCGATGAGAACCTGACGCCGATTGAGGTCGCCGGGTGCCCGCCGGATTACTTCTCGGCGGACGGACAGCTCTGGGGCAATCCGCTCTTTGACTGGGATAAAATGAAGGCAAACGGATATAAATGGTGGGTCGCGAGAATCCGCCACATGTGCAGTCTCTACGACGTCGTGCGGATCGACCATTTCCGCGGCTTTGCGAGCTACTATGCGATCCCGTACGGCGATCCGACCGCGGTGAACGGGCGCTGGAAGAAGGGCCCTGGTTTTGATCTCTTCAAGAAGATCCGGGAGGAGCTCGGCGAGCAGAGCATCATCGCGGAGGACCTGGGCGTCCAGGGAAAGGACGTCACGGATCTTCTGAAAGCGACGGGCTTTCCGGGCATGAAGGTCGAGGAGTTTGCATTTGACAGTGACGGAAACAGCGGATATAAACCGCATGAATACCCGTTCAAATGCGTTGCCTACACAGGCACACACGACAATGAACCTGTTCTCGGATGGTTCGATTCCGTGCCGGAGAAATCGCAGAAGTGCGCGATTGAATACCTCAATATGACGAAGAAAGAGGGATACAGCTGGGGCATGATGCGCGGCATCTGGGCTTCCGCCGCGGATCTCACGATCGTCACGGCGCAGGACATCCTGGAACTCGGGCACGAGGCGCGCATGAACACGCCGTCCACGACCGGAAGTAACTGGTCCTGGAGAGCAAAGCCCGGGGCATTTACCGAGAGAATCGCGCAGAGGCTTCATCGCGCGATGGTTATGTACGGAAGGCTGCCGGAGGAAAAAGAACCCGAAGGATGAACCTTTTCAGGCGGAATGCCTGGTATAGAAACCATAATTTTCACATCATGGAGGATGAATAAAAATGGCGAACTATTCACTTGCATCGTATACGAAGAAGCCGCTTGCGGACTGCACGACTCTGGAGCTCTTTAACGCGGCTATCGATCTGACACAGGATGCGGCGAAAAATAAGGGATATAACGAGGGCAAGAAGAAGCTGTACTATATCTCGGCTGAGTTCCTGATCGGCAAGCTTCTCTCCAATAACCTGATCAATCTGCGGCTCTATGACGATGTCAAGGCGGAGCTCGCTGCAGCGGGAAAGAACATCGCGGACCTCGAGGAGTTTGAGTATGAGCCGTCTCTCGGCAACGGCGGTCTCGGAAGACTTGCCGCATGCTTCGTCGATTCTCTGGCGACGCTCGGCCTTCCTGCTGACGGCGTAGGTCTTGCTTATCACTGCGGCCTGTTCAGACAGAGCTTCGTTGACAGGCGCCAGTATGAATCTCCGGACAACTGGCTCAAGTGGGGTCAGGAGAGCTGGATGAGACGGACTGACAAGCACTACACGGTTCATTTCGGCGGCTTTGATATCAAGTCCACGATGTATGAGATTGATGTTACGGGTTATCACGGCAAGAGCGGACGCTTAAGACTGTTCGATGTCGACAGCATTGACGAACGCGTGATCCACAACCGCATTTCATTTGACAAGACGAAGATCGCGAAGAACCTGACGTTGTTCCTCTATCCGGACGACTCCGATGAGGAAGGCAGAATTCTCCGCGTCTATCAGGAATATTTCATGGTCGCGAACGGCGTCCAGCTCATGCTCGATGAGGCGAAGGCGAAGGGCTCGAACCTGCATGATCTTGCGGACTACTGCGCGGTTCAGATCAACGATACGCACCCGACGATGGTCATTCCGGAGCTGATCCGCGTTCTCGGCGAGAACGGCATCGGCACGGACGAGGCGATCAGGATTGTCACGGATGTCTGCGGATATACGAACCACACAATCCTCGCGGAGGCTCTTGAGAAGTGGCCGGAATATTATCTGGAGAAGGCTGTTCCGCATCTCATGCCGATCATCAGGGATCTCGACAGACGTGTCCGCGCGAAGTACGATGACCCGTTCGTCTACATCATCGACGACCAGCACAACGTCCACATGGCGAATATCGATATTCATTTTTCACATTCCGTCAACGGCGTCGCCGCTCTTCATACGGAGATCTTAAAGCACACGGAGCTTGCCCCGTTCTACAAGATCTATCCGGAGAAGTTCAACAACAAGACGAACGGCATTACGTTCAGACGCTGGATCCGTGAGTGCAACCCGCGCCTGTCGGCTCTTATTTCCTCGAAGATCGGCGATGGCTGGAAGCACAATGCGGACGAGCTCGAGAAGCTCCTCGCATTCCAGGACGATGAGCAGTTCCTTGCGGACCTCATGGCCGTCAAGCACGAGAACAAGAAGGCATTTGCGGCGTGGATCGACGATCATCAGGGCGCGAAGATCGATCCGGAATCGATCTTTGATGTCCAGTCCAAGCGTCTGCATGAGTACAAGAGACAGCAGTTGAATCTCCTCTGGGCGATCCGCAAGTACCAGGAGATCAAGGCAGGCAAGAAGCCGGCGCAGCCGATCACGGTTATTTTCGGTGCAAAGGCGGCCCCGGCATATATCATCGCGAAGGACATCATTCATGCCATTATCTGCCTCGGCGATGTGATCGCAAATGATCCGGAGGTCTCTCCGTACATGAAGGTCGTCATGATCGAGAACTACAACGTCACGGCGGCTGAGAAGCTGATCCCGGCTTGCGTCGAAGGAAGCGTCTGGCACGGGCAATATGAAGTTCATGCTGAACGGCGCGCTCACACTCGGCACGATGGACGGCGCGAACGTCGAGATCGCAGAGCTTGTCGGCAAGGACAATATCTACACCTTCGGTGAATCTTCCGACACAGTCATTGCAAGATATGCGCGCGGCGATTACAGAAGCCGTGATTACTATGAGAAGGATCCGGTCCTTCACAAGGCCGTCGATTTCCTGACAGGCCCGGAGATGCTCGCTCTTGGAAATGAGGAGTGCCTCACGAGACTGAAGAATGAGCTCCTCAATAAGGACTGGTTCATGACCTTCCCGGATTATACGGATTACTGCGAGACAAAGGAGCGTATGCTTCAGGACACGCAGGACAAGAAGACATGGGCCAGGAAGACGCTCATCAATATCGCAAAGGCGGGCTTCTTCTCATCCGACAGAACGATCCGTCAGTACAACGACGAGATCTGGCATCTCACACCGGACAAGTAATTCCGGCATCACTTACACTGTTAAGTTTTTCGCGGCGCGGCGCTGCTGGCCGTGCCTGCGAATACTTATAAACCTCATAATCTTATTCACCTCCTTTTTGAAAAAGACAGCCAACCTCATGGGCTGTCTTTTTCTGTCAGGGGGATAGTTGCCGCAGAAGGCGGCAAGGAGTAAAATCCACTTAACCATAAATCTGAGAGGAACTGATTATGGACACGCTGTATATTGTCGTACCTGCCTACAACGAGGCGGCGAATATCCGTCAGCTGGTTGACGGATGGTATCCGATTGTAGAGAAGCACAGCGGAAACGGGCGGTCGAGGCTTGTCGTCGTGAATGACGGGAGCCGGGACGAGACGTATGTGATTCTGAAGAAACTGGCGGAGGCTCGTCCGCTGCTCCTGCCGCTGACGAAGCCGAACGGCGGCCATGGCGCGGCAGTGCTCTTCGGCTACCGATACGCGATTGACCACGGGGCGGATTTCATCTTCCAGACGGACTCGGACGGGCAGACGAACCCGGCGGAATTCGAGAAGTTCTGGAGGCACCGGAAGGGATATGCGGCTGTTTTCGGGAACCGGACGGTGCGGGGCGACGGGAAGGCCCGCGCATTTGTCGAGAAGACGCTCTGCGTGATTCTCCGCATCATGTTCGGCGTGAAGGTTCCGGACGCGAATGCGCCGTTCCGCCTCATGCGGGCGGATTATGTCGCAAAGTATATTCAGCTTATTCCGGAAAATTATAATCTCCCGAACGTCATGCTGACGGCGCTCGGGAGATGGTATCACGAAAAAATCGTATTTGTGCCGATCACATTCCGGCCGCGGCAGGGCGGGACGAATTCGATCAACCTGAAGAAAATCGTGAAGATCGGGTGGCAGGCCCTGCGGGACTTCGCGCAGATTCGCCGGAACCTGACGTGAGGCTCCTCCCCGTTTATCTCCGCATAAAAGAGTAAGCCGCGCCGGAGGCGGAGACGGACGCCCCGGAAGGGCTTACTCCATATGAGAGGGATTAAACCACAAAGTCGTCCTTCACGGCGGGCCGCAGTGTCCAGATGCGTATGTCGGCTGCGCCGTCGAGCACGAAGTGGCGCTCCTCCTCTGTCGGGAAGACGCGCGACGTGAACACAGCATCGCCGTCGTTGACGAAGATTTCGACGGAGCTGCTGTCGATGAAGATCCGGAGATGGAACACAGGCCGGCTGATTGGACGCGTCCGCACTTCGCCCTGCTCCGTGTTGAAGCGGTTTGTAAGTCCCGAGCGGTCGACGGAGATTTCATCGGCCCAGTCATCCGCGCGGATTGTGATCCCGCCGCTTCCGTCGCTCTTTGCAAAGAGCCGGAGCATGCGCAGGTAGTCGCCCTCGGAAAATGAAATTTCCATCTCGCACGCCTTCGGGAGATCTCCGAGCAGCGCGCTGTGGAAGGCGGCGCTCTCCGCAGGGGACTCCGTATTTTCGCCGGTCTGGTCATGCTTTCCCGCAGCGTCATCTTCAGTTGCTGCTTCTTCGCATTTCCTTACGGTCAGAGGTGTGATGATTGGTCCGGAAGCTTTCGATGCGGCCTCGTACGCGTCGTCGACAGGTTGCTTTCCGTCGATCGCCTGCGCATTCATGCCGCGGAGTTCGGCGTCGCTCCGTCCCTGGTCTGCGATCCCGACGGAACGGACGTGCGGATCAAATTCCGCCTCGCGCAGTGATTGCAGTGAGTCGAGCGGTTTCTGGATGAGCCGGCGGTCACGGATGGTCAGCTCCCTCGGAAGTGTGAGGCAGCCGGACCACTCTTCCTCGTCTGTCACCGGATAGGAAGAGTCCGGCAGGCCCATCCACGCGACAAGAATCGCCCTGTCCGGGTCGCCGATCGTCGCCGCGCACTCCGCCGCATAAGAGTCGAAACCGAAGTCGAGGACGTGGAAGCTTCCGTCCGGATGAAATGTCAGTGTGTTCCAGTCCATCTGGCCGATGATGTACCCGTTGTGATTCGTCGATTCGCCGCGGCCTGCCAGCTTGATGTGCTGCGGGCAGAAAATGAGAACATCCTTGTCGCCGATGCGCTCGATCGACGGGCACTCCCACATGCCGCCGAAATTTTCAAAGCCCGGAACGCGGACTTCTCCCTCAAATTCCCAGCCGCGGTTGTGGTGGGGCGAGCGATAGCAGATGATACGGCCCTGCCCCTTTTTGTTCTGTGCGCCGAGCAGGATCCGGTAGAGATGAGGCTCCCGGAAGAAGAGAATCTTCGGGTCGCGCTGATGCTCTGTGTAGTCCGGATGAGGGCCGAAGAGCGGCGGCGTGTATTTTTCCGCTGTTCCATCATCGTTTAGTTTGACGAGGCAGGTATAGGAGCGCCGCGTCCAGTCCGCGTCGCGGTGATTGCCCGTGTAGTACAGATAGATTTTTCCGTCTGTCGGGTAAGCGGAGCCGGAGTATGCGCCCTTGTTGTCGTAGACGGTATCCGGCCGGATGCAGACGCCGGCGTTCTTCCAGTTCACAAGGTCCCGGGAAATGACATGATACCAGTACTTGAGGCCGTGGACGGCGCCCCACGGGCACCACTGGTAGAAGAGATGCCAGAGATCACCGTGGCGGATGAAGCCGTTCGGGTCGTTGAGAAGACCAGTGACCGGCTGGATGTGAAAGGTCTGCCTCCAGGCAGACTGCGCAATGCGGTCATGCATATCGCGGATTTCTTCGGGATCGTGCAGGACGCGGTAGCGTTCTTCTTTTGTCCAGGTTTTCATTTGTTTTTCCTCCTTACAGGGTCAGGAACTGCTGCCTTTATTATACCCGCGGCGGGCCGGGGAAAGAAGCGCCGTGCGCATTTTTTCGCGTAAAGCGACGTGGATGGAAGAGGGGTGGAGCAGTAGGTTTTTCAAGCTGCAAGGGGTATAATAAGCAGAGAAGTTGAGAGAGCCTCTGGGCAGAAGATTATTTACGAAAGGGTGTTTGATTTGAATACAGATGTTCTGATTATTGGCGCCGGGCCGGGCGGGATTTACTCGGCATATGAGCTTGTAAAGCGGAGACCGGATCTTAAGATCGCGGTCTTTGACGCGGGACACCGTCTTGAACAGAGACGCTGTCCGATTGACGGAAAGAAGATCAAGTCCTGCATCAACTGTGCGTCCTGCTCGATTATGAATGGTTTCGGCGGGGCCGGCGCGTTCTCGGACGGCAAATATAATATCACGAACGATTTCGGCGGCACGCTGTATCAGTATATCGGCCGGGAGACGGCCCTTGCGCTCATGAATTATGTCGATGAGATCAATATGGCTCGCGGCGGCGCAGGAACGAAGCTCTACTCGACGGCCGGAAGCAGCTTCAAGAAGCTCTGCATGCAGAATGGTCTGCAGCTGCTGGATGCGTCGGTCCGGCATCTCGGCACGGACAAGAATTACATTGTGCTCGGCAATCTCTATGATGAGCTGAAGGACAAGGTGGATTTTCATTTTGATACGCCGATCCGGGAACTTCAGGTGAAAGAGGACGGGACGTTCCACGGCATCTATGACGGCGGGACGGTTGACGCGGCGTACTGCATCGCTTCTGTCGGACGGAGCGGCAGCAAATGGATGGAGAAGGTGTGTGAGGATCTGAATATCCCGACGAAGTCGAACCGTGTCGATATTGGCGTGCGCGTCGAGCTGCCGGCTGTCATTTTCTCGGATATCACGGACAAGCTCTATGAGAGCAAGATTGTCTACCGGACAAAGAAATTCGAGGACAATGTCCGCACATTCTGCATGAACCCGAACGGTATCGTCGTCGATGAGAACACGAACGGCATCGTGACGGTCAACGGGCACAGCTTCGAGGATCCGGAGAAGAAGACGGAGAATACGAATTTCGCATTGCTGGTTGCAAAGCATTTTTCAGAGCCGTTCCATGACAGCAACGGCTACGGCGAGAGCATCGCGCGCCTGTCGAACATGCTCGGCGGAGGCGTGATTGTCCAGCGATTCGGGGATCTCGAGCGCGGCCGCCGCTCGACGCAGTCGAGAATCGATGAGGGGCTTGTCCGGCCGACGCTTCACGCGACGCCCGGCGACCTCAGTCTTGTGCTTCCGAAGCGGATTCTGGACGGCATTATCGAGATGATCTATGCGCTTGACAAGATCGCGCCGGGGACGGCCAATGACGGCACGCTTCTCTACGGCGTTGAGGTCAAGTTCTACAACATGGAGGTTCTTCTCGACAAGCATCTCGAGACAACTTACAGAAACCTCTATGTGATCGGCGACGGCAGCGGCGTGACGCATTCCCTGTCGCATGCCTCGGCGAGCGGCATCTATGTGGCGCGGAGAATAGCGGAAGAAGGAAGTTACAGGTAAGATCCGCGGTCCGGAGACGGACGGGCGGGAGGTGCTTCCGGAAGTTTCGGTGCCGGGAGGCCGATGAGGAGCGAATATGAGCGATACATCCAGGAACAACGAGACAAACAGGGAACCAGTCGGCGAGGTCGACGGCCGCATTCTGAAGCCGATTGACAGGATCGCCGGCTTCGGCGTGCGCCCCGGCCTCTATCGGCTGAACGGAGCGACTGCGTTCGATCATGCGGTCAATTTCACCGTCCACTCGAGCGGCGCGACGGCCTGCGAGCTGCTTTTCTTTCACACGGGTGAGGATGAGCCGTACGCGGTGATTCCGATTCCGAATATCTATAAGATCGGCGACGTATGGTCGATACTCGTCTTCGATCTTGACATCACTGATCTCGAGTATGCCTACCGTCTCGACGGGCCATGGGATCCTGAGCACGGGCTCCGGTTCAGCCGGAAGAATATTCTGCTCGATCCGTACGCGAAGGCGGTGACGGGACAGAGCAGGTGGGGCCAGAAGAGGCCGGAGGGACAGGTCTATAAGGCGCGGGTCGTGCGAAATACATTTGACTGGGGCGATGATCAGAATCCGAAGCTTCCGATGGAGGACCTTGTGATTTATGAGCTGCATGTCCGCGGCTTCACGAGGCATGAATCGTCGGGCGTTGAGGGCCCGGGGACCTTCCGCGGCCTGATGCAGAAGATTCCGTATCTGAAGGAGCTCGGTGTCAACGCCGTCGAGCTGATGCCGGTCTTCGAGTTCGATGAAATGAGGGACGCGCGGGTTATCGACGGGTATCAGCTGCTCGACTACTGGGGCTACAATCCGGTCGGCTTCTTCGCGCCAAATGCAAGTTATGCATTCGCGCGCGAGGATAATCAGGAGGGGACGGAGCTCAAGGAGCTGATCCGCGAGCTGAACCGGAACGGGATCGAGTGCTTCCTCGACGTCGTGTTCAATCACACGGCGGAGGGTAATGAGCACGGACCGACGATATCCTTCAAGGGTTTCGACAACAATGTCTGCTATATGCTGACGCCGGGCGGCTATTACTATAATTTCAGCGGATGCGGCAACACATTGAACTGTAACCATCCGGTCATGCAGAATTTCATTCTTGAGTGTCTCCGCTACTGGACGACGGAGTATCATGTCGATGGCTTCCGGTTCGATCTCGCGAGCATTCTCGGGCGGGACGAGGACGGCTCTCCGCTCAGCAATCCGCCGCTCCTTAAAAATCTCGCCTATGATCCGATTCTCCGGAACGTGAAGCTGATCGCGGAGGCGTGGGACGCGGGCGGTCTCTATCAGGTCGGTTCATTTCCAGCCTGGAAGCGGTGGGCCGAGTGGAACGGCAAATACAGGGATGACATGCGCAACTTTCTGAAAGGCGATTTCGGCCTCGGCTGGACCGCAGCGCAGCGGATCACGGGCTCCCACGATCTCTATGATCCGAAGTGGCGCGGGCAGAACGCATCGGTTAATTTCCTGAACTGCCATGACGGCTTCACGCTCTATGACATGTACGCCTACAGCCGGAAGCACAATGAAATGAACGGCTGGAAGAATCTGGACGGGACGGATGACAACCGCAGCTGGAACTGCGGCGTGGAAGGTCCGACGGACGACCCGGAGGTGAATCAGCTCCGGCTCCGCATGTGCCGGAACGCGATGACCGTCCTTATGATGAGCCGCGGGACACCGATGTTCTTTGCGGGAGATGAGTTCCTGAACTCCCAGCAGGGCAACAACAACACCTACTGCCAGGACAGCGGGATCGCGTGGCTGAACTGGGAGGACCTGAACAGGAATTATGAGTTTTTCTCATTTGTCAGATTTCTGATTCATTTCCGCAGGGCACACGCCTGTGTCCGGAAATACGGGAAGGGCGGAAGACTGGGGCTCGAGGAGTGCGAGGTGCGCTGCCCGGATTCCTCATCGAAGGTGCTGCGGGTTATGTACTCGGGCTATGATGAGGAAGAGGACAGAGATGATGCCGTCTGCGTGATGATCAATGTCTTCTGGAAGAAACAGTGGATGGACATCCCGGTTCTTCCCGAGCACTACCGCTGGATTATCGCAGTCGACACGTCGGAGCAGTACCTTCCGCATATCTTTGAGGGAAATGAAGGAAACCGCCGCGTCGTGAAGGACCGGAGCCTTGAGATCGGGCCGCGGAGTGTGCTTGTGCTGCGCGCGGTCAGCGAGAGCGAATTCTACAGGTGAATGATCTGCGGAGGAAACTGCCGCAAGGGCCATGGCTGTGTCAATACTTGCAAAAAGATCCGTGTCATGGCAAAATCGTAAGAACAGGAGACAAATGGATTCCGGCTGGGGAGCGGGATCCGGAAGGAAGGAGTTTTTATGGCTTGTACAACAATCCTGGTTGGAAAAAATGCAACTTATGACGGCTCGACAATGATCGCCAGGAACGATGACTCGCAGTCGGGGAAGTTCACGCCGAAGAAATTCGTCGTCGTGGCTCCCTTCGAGCAGCCGCGCCATTATATTTCCGTCATTTCCCACGTGCAGATCGATCTGCCGGATAATCCGCTCAGATACACGGCGGTTCCGAACGCAGTGGCCGGCGAGGGTGTCTGGGCCGCGAGCGGCGTCAATGAAATGAATGTCGCGATGACGGCCACGGAGACGATCACGTCAAATCCGCGCGTACTCGGTGCCGACCCGCTCGTAGAATACAGAGCTCCGGAGGGAGACAAGCCGGAGACGATCGGAGGCATCGGCGAGGAGGATCTCGTATCGATCACACTTCCGTACATTCACACGGCCCGCGAGGGCGTCGAGAGACTCGGAAGCCTTCTCGAGAAGTACGGAACCTATGAAATGAACGGCATTGCATTTTCAGATGTCAATGAAATCTGGTGGCTCGAGACGATTGGAGGTCATCACTGGATCGCGAAGCGCGTCCCCGACAATGTCTACGTCGTCATGCCGAATCAGCTCGGCATCGACAGTTTTGACCTTGGTGACGCGATGGGAGAGAAGCAGGAACATATGTGCTCGGCGGATCTTTCGGACTTCATCAGGAGAAATCATCTCGATGTCTCGCAGGGCATGTCATTTAACCCGCGGGACGTGTTCGGAAGCCGCGATGACGCGGACCACGTCTACAACACGCCGCGCGCGTGGTTTATGGAGCGCTGGCTCAACCCGAAGACGATCCGCTGGGACGGTCCAAACGCTGAGTATACTCCGGAGAGCGACAATATTCCGTGGAGTATGATCCCGGAGCGGAAGATCACGCCGGAGGACGTCAAGTATGTGCTGTCCGCGCATTTTCAGGGAACGGAGTACGACCCATACGGCTCGTATGGAGATCCGCGAAAACGCGGCATGTACCGCTCGATTGGCGTCAACCGCAATGACTTCATGGCGCTTCTCCAGATTCGCCCGTATGTCGCGGAGGAGTCGCGGGTGATTGAGTGGCTTGCATTCGGTTCGAATGCGTTTAACGCGGCGGTCCCGTTCTATGCGAATGTCACGACGACGCCGGAGTATCTCGCCAATACGACGGGTGAAGTCACGACGGACAATTTCTACTGGGCAAACCGTCTCGTCGCGGCGATGGCCGACGCGGACTTCGGGCACTGCCTGCCGCACATCGAGCGCTATCAGGAGGCTGTCATGGCGAAGGGGCATGAGCTGATTCACCGCTTTGACGGAAATCTGTTCATGGAAAATGACGCGGAGGAGAAGGCGCATATCCGTGAGACGGCGAACCAGGCGATTGCGGACGAGCTGAAGAAGCTGACGCAGGAGCTGCTTGGCAACGTGCTCTATACGCGAAGCTGCGGTATGCGGAATTCCTACTCAAGATCGGACAACTGAGGCTGCCGCCGGCGCACATGTCCGGGACGCGCAGACACGGTTTGTTCCGCGCCCGGCGCCATACAATAACCATCTGCCGCCGGACGGGCCGGGCATCTATGCCACCCGTCCGGCGGTTTGTCATCCGGTCAGAGCGGCTTGCGCGGACGCAGGCGGGGGAGCTGCGTGATGCCTGTCTCTGTCTTCACAGGCGGGAAGCTCATTTTCAGGAGAAAGATATGTTAAAGGGAAAGACGATTATTCTGGGCGTGACGGGAGGCATCGCGGCGTACAAGGCAGCGGACCTCGCCAGCGCGCTCACGAAGATGCACGCATCCGTTCAGGTCATCCTGACGGAAAATGCACAGCACTTCATTACGCCGAATACATTTGAGGCGATCACGAAACAGAAATGCCTCACGGACACGTTCGACAGGAACCACCCGTTTGAGGTGGAGCACATCGCGCTCGCAAAGCGCGCGGATCTCGTGGTCATCGCTCCGGCAACCGCGAATACGATGGCAAAGCTGGCGTACGGATTCGCCGACAATATGCTGACGACGACCGTCCTCGCGTGCACCTGCCCGAAACTGATTGCGCCCGCGATGAATACCGCGATGTATGAGAACCCGCTGACCAGAGAAAATGAGGAGCGGCTGCGCCGCTTCGGCTGGACTGTCATTGAGCCGGCCTCCGGCATACTCGCCTGCGGCGATGTCGGGCGGGGGAGACTGCCCGATAAAGAACTGATTCTCGAGTATGTCCTGCGGGCGATTGCGCTGCCGAAGGATCTTGCGGGCAGAAAGGTTCTGGTCACGGCGGGCCCGACGCAGGAGAGCCTCGACCCGGTGCGCTTCCTTACGAACCATTCGACTGGCAGAATGGGCTATGCGATTGCGCGCATGGCGATGCTCCGCGGGGCGGACGTGACGCTTGTGAGCGGGCCGACGGCCCTTCAGCGCCCTTCATTTGTTGATTTCGTGCCGATCGTGAGTGCGGCAGACCTGTTCCGCGAAGTGACGGCACGGGCTACGGAGCAGGACATCATCATCACGCCGGCGGCGGTCGCGGACTACCGTCCGGCCTGCGTATCGGACGAGAAGATCCACAAGAAGGACGGAGAGCTCTCGATCGCTCTCGAGCGCACGGAGGACACGCTGCAATACCTCGGCGATCACAAGAGGGAGGGACAGATCCTGTGCGGCTTCGCAATGGAGACCTCCGATCTCGAGGAGCGTGCCCGCGGCAAGCTTGCGAAGAAAAACCTTGATATGATCGTCGCCAACAACCTGAAGGTCCGGGGGGCCGGTTTCGGGACGGATACGAACGTCGTGACGCTGATTACGCGTGATGGCGAGGAGAAGCTTGCCATCATGAGCAAGGAAGACGTGGCGATGCGGATTCTGGACAGACTCGCCGGGATGGCTTGGTGAAACATTATCTCGCAAATTGTATACAAGTGTGATATACTTCATCTGTTGCATGTACTATATCCCTGACTGCGGGATCCGTGCAGCCCGGAGCATGACCGGAAGACGCGGTGTCGTACCTCTTATGGATGGCAACCGGCGCGCAGGCGGCATATATTTGTTCCGGGCGATCGGACTTCTTAGAGAAGGGGAATAATAACAGGAGGATTGACAAATGAAACTCACTTCCGGTAAAACGGGCAGACTGACGCTCTATGGACTTCTCACAGGTATTCTGATTCTCATGGCGTGTACGCCGCTCGGGTATCTGAATATCGGACCGCTGGCTATCACCTTCAACATGATCCCGGTCGCGATCGCAGCGATTACACTCGGCCCGGCGGGCGGCGCCATCATCGGCGCAGTCTTCGGCATGACATCGTTTCTGCAGTGTCTGGGCGTTCTCGGCATGTCGGGAATGGGGGCCGCGACCTTCGCGATCAGCCCGTTCCTCACATTCGTGCAGAGAATGCTGCCGCGTGTGCTCGACGGTTTTCTGCTCGGCTGCATCTACCGGTTCATGAAAAAGCACAGCGCGACATTTCCAGCGTGTGCCGTGACCGGCTTTTTCGCGGCATTTCTGAATACGCTGCTGTTCATGGGTCTTCTGATTCTTCTCTTCGGCAACACGGCGTATGTGCAAAGCCTCATGGGCGGGCACAATGTCATCGTCGGCGTCTGCCTGATGATCGGCGTTAATGCCATCTTCGAGATGCTTGCCTCGACGGTGATTACCGGAGCAGTCGGCACAGCGCTCGTGAAGGCCGGTTTTTCGGATCGCCGGCCGGAGGGCGTGAAGAAGGAGGCTGTCTGAGAAAAAGGTGTAATATATGAAATTTGGCATCATAGGACCGGGAAATATCGCGCGCAAGTTCGCGGATGCAGTCAGAAGACTGGACGGAGTGGAGATTGTGGCGGTTTCCTCGCACGACAAGGCGAAGGCGAAGAAATTCGCCAGAGAATTCGGGATTCCGAAGGTCTATACAGACGCGGAGGAGCTTGTGACCGATCCAGAGGTCGGAGCGGTCTACATTTCCCAGATTAATATCTGCCATGTGAAATCTTCGCTTATCTGCCTGGAGCACTACAAGCCGGTCATCTGCGAGAAACCGCTCGCGATGACGACGGCCGAGACGGAGATGGTGCTCTCCAGCGCCGAGCAGAAGCACATCCTGTTCATGGAGGGCATGTGGACACTTCATCTGCCGGTTATCCGTCAGGTCAGAAACTGGGTGCGCGAGGGCCGGATCGGCACGGTCAAATACATGGACGCCGATTTTACCTTTTATGCTCCGTATGAATATGAGAGGCTGTACACGCCGAAGCTTGGCGGCGGAGCAGTGCTGGACGTCGGCATTTATCCGCTGGCATTTTCTCTCTTCATCGCCGGCGAGTTTGTGAAGACGCGCAAGTCGTCCGTCTATGTCGGGCCGACCGGCGTCGTCGAGATGGGCGCCTCGCTCCTTCAGTTCACGGACGGCATGGTTGCGAACTGCTCTTTCGGCCTGCAGGGAAATGCGGACAATTATGCGCATATCTACGGGTCTGAGGGACGCATTGTGATGCCGCAGTTCTGGTCCGGCCGCAAGGCGACCATGTACGATCAGAAGGGAGACGTCGTCGATGAGGTGACGGATCCGGAGCCGAACGGATTTATTTATGAGATCCGCGACTTTGTCGATGCGTATGAGAAGGGACTCACGGAAGTCGCCCCCACCGATCATCATATGACGCGGATGTGCTCGAAGCTTATGGACGGGACGCGCTGGGACGGCGGCATCGAGGCAAGTATGCGGACGGATTGAGATCCACTTATCATAAAGAGAGCCATATACCGGACATCGTCACGATCTCCGGCATATGGCTCTTTGCGCCTCTCTTTTCAGGCGAGCGCTCCGCGGTTGTCGAGCAGTGCACCGCCTGCCTGGCAGGCCGGGCAGACACAGTACCTGCCGCCGGCAGCCTTTGCCTTCTCCGCCTGCTCCCTCAGAGCCTTTGCGCCGTCCGCGCCGAATATACTGACGCCGTGCTCTGACTCTGTGAGCGCGATCAGATCGTCGACCGATGTGACATCCTCGGCCAGCTCGCTGAGGAGCGCCTCGGCAGCGGCCTTCTCGCCTTCTGTTCCGACCGCCTTGAGATATGCCTCACCGGCAGCCTTTGCCTCCGGGCAGCAGGACGGAGCTGCAACCAGCTTCTTTACCTCTTCGATTGCTTCCTGTCTGGTCATCAGAGAATCCTCCTTGTCTTATATTTTGTAACGGCGCAGCACCGCGAAACCGGAACGCCTTGCCTTCCACGGGGCTGAATCATTACATGTTTATAAGTGTCAGTATAACACACGTGAACTACCACCCACCTAAAGGTAGGTGGCTTCTGAGAGCCTTACGGCTCCGTTTAAGAAGTTTGATATTTAAGTTTCCACCTGACAAGTCAGGCAATCCTTATTCTTACAGGCGTGTCCACTTCGCCTCTACCGTATAGAATGCTGACATCCACAACGCTACTTTTACGCATGATGTTCAATGCTCCATTGACATCTGCATTGAATGTTTTTCCAGTTGACGTTTTGTAAAGTCCGCGATGTATTCTGTTGCCACTGAATTGATATTCTCTTGGATTATCGGCATTGTAAACAGGAATGTCATCTTTATCCCAGAATGATGATTTTGATGTATAGGATTCTTCCTGTTTTACAAATATGATGCCATTCAGCTTGCAGAGATATTCAAGCTTGCTGCGAAGATGACCGTATGGGATGTTTACAAAGTTCTGATTATTCCGCTTTCCTATATGGCTGCTTTGCTGAAACGTTTTGTTGTAACCGACTATAAGAGTTCCTATATCGTTGGCTATGCAGTAGTCTATAACTTTACGGGCAGCCTTATTCATATAATCATTGACCTTATTGTTTCTGTCACGAGCTATAGATTTTTGCCTGTTCGTTGTTCTTTTGCCAAAGTTCTGTTTATCCTTTATAGACTGCAGACGGGCGTTTTCCTTGTTAAACCACTGATTGATGGATTTGAGTCTTCTTCCGTCAATAATGAATGATCTGCCATTACTTGAAACTGCGGTTACAAGATTATTGATTCCTAAATCAAGTGCAAGTGCATTGTTTGTATTAAGATTTCTTTGAACGTATTCAGCTTCGTAGATATACTGAATCTCAAAGAACCTTGCTTTTGCTTTAGGTATGATGCGGATTTCCTTAACCTTCTTATCAAGCAGTATGGGCGGTATTGTTATCTCGACAGCCTTGTGTGTTTTCTTGAAGCTGTTAGAGAACGGAAGCATCAGCTTGTTTCCATTAAGTCTTATAAAGCCTATGACAAGTGTTGTGTATCCGTCTTTAGGAAGATAATGCGGCAATCTGCAGTCCTTGAAAGCGTATTTCCCCTGCTTTGCCAGTTTCAGCAGACCAAAGAATGACTTAAAAGAGCCATCGACCTCTTTCAGGATCTGCTGTGCCATATTAGAGTTTAACGCTTTGTAGTTAGGGCTGTTCTTTAAAAGAGTATAATTTTTCTCATATTTAAGAAATTCTCCCTCTGCAAAGTAATACTGTCTTACATTGTAAATGGCTTCATTGGCAAGATTCTTTGCTATATGGCACAGCTCTTTTATTGTTTTGTAATTTTCCTTTGAAAGATGCTTTACTTGTTGTTTTACGGTAAGATGCATACAGTTTTCTCCTTTCTAAAGACTCGGAAATAGGATTTCCTGTATGTATATTATATCATATATTTTACTGATATGCAATTATTCTAGTAAAATATATATATCCTAACCGCCATTCATCCCACGGCCCAAGGGCACGTGGGTTTTCTGTCGGGAATTTTATAAAAATGAAATCCATTTCACAGTTTCTTTCTTTTGCGGCCATATCTTGTTCACATTTCGCCGGTATAGTATCACTTGTAAGCGAGAGATACACTTACAGAAACATTAGCAAATCTTTTTCATACCATGATGCAGGGGATATGCCAGATCCCATGCATCGATCCTTCCTTCCCTTTAGGAGAGCGCGTCCAGACTGCCAGCGGACGCGTTTTCTTTTTTCAGATAAAAATTCCCCACAGTGGTTGAACAACTCCGGCAGAGAGTGCTATAGTTATCTTGTCTGCGATATACAGACTCCATTCTGACTGCGAAAAGAGGTGAAACAGATGGAAGGCAGCGATGGCGGAGCCCGATGTCCTTATCGAATAGAAAATGAAATGAGGACAGGAGGAGAGGCCGGATCTGCAGGTTCCTTCTGTTTCCTGTCTTTGATTCTATAACGTCTTGCGTTCTGTTCTCATTTCATTTTCAGCGGAAATCATTATATAGTGCTCGTGTCGGAGTTTGCCCGTTTTTGGGGGAGATTCCATACGGGCGGAGAAGGAGGCTGAAGAATGAGCACGGAAGAAATGCAGGAAAACCACTCCGTCGAGGAAATCCTTGGCATTATCAGATCTCAGAAATCTCCGAAGGTGATCAGCGACGAGCTGAGCGATTATCATGCCAATGATATCGCGGATGCTCTCCCGGAGCTTACGGTGCGGGAGCGCATGAATCTGTACCGTCTTCTTGATGTGGATGCGCTCGCGGAGGTTTTTGAGTATACGGGAGACAAGTCAGATCAGTACCTCGAGGAGCTTGATCCGAAGAAGGCGGCGGAGATCCTCGGCAACATGGAGACGGATACGGCGGTTGACATTCTGAAGGAGTGCAAGTCGCCGCAGAAGAAGCTCTGGCTCGAGCTGATGAGCCAGGAGACACGTGAATCGCTGCAGATGCTGGCGGCGTACGACGAGGACCAGATTGGTTCCCGTATGACAACCAATTTTGTCACCCTGAAGTCCAGTATGGGCATCAAGGAAGCGATGCGGTCGGTCGTGAGCCAGGCCGCAGACAACGACAATATTTCCGTCATTTACGTCCTCGATGAAAAGGGCGTCTACTACGGGGCCCTCGATCTGAAGGACCTCATTATTGCCCGCGAGGGACAGAAGCTGGAGGATCTTATTTCCACCGGTTATCCGTACGTGTACGCGGACGAGCAGATTGATGACTGTCTGTCTGAGATTCAGGACTATTCCGAGGAATCAATCCCGGTCCTGTCCGATGACAACCACATCCTTGGCGTTATCACCGCGTCGGATGTCGCGCAGGTCGTCGATGACGAGATGGGTGAGGATTACGCAAAACTCGGTGGTCTGTCCGCGGAGGAGGATCTGAACGAGCCACTGAAGAAGAGCGTGCAGAAGCGTCTGCCGTGGCTGGTTCTCCTGCTCGGCCTCGGTATGCTTGTGTCAAGCGTCGTGAGCCTCTTCGAGGCGGTCGTCGCCCAGCTGACAATCGTCATGATTTTCCAGTCGATGATCCTCGATATGTCGGGAAATGTAGGCACACAGTCGCTCGCGGTCACGATCCGCGTCCTTATGGACGAGCATCTGACGGCGCGTGAGAAGGGACACCTTGTGTGGAAGGAGTGCCGTATCGGTGCAACGAACGGCTTCTTTCTTGCTATCGTTGCCCTCGGCGGTGTCGGCGTGTACCTGATGGCGGTCAAGCATCAGCCCGCAGCGGCCGCATTTGCGATCTCAGGATGTATCGGCATCTCGCTGATCGTGGCAATGATTATCTCGAGTCTTGTCGGAACGGTCATTCCGCTGTTCTTCAAGAAGATCGGCGTGGACCCGGCAGTCGCGTCCGGCCCGCTTATCACGACGGTGACCGATATGGTCGGTGTCGTGTGCTACTACGGACTTGTGTGGCTGCTCCTCATAGAAATGCTTGGAATGTAAATAGTGGACCTCCGGAGAGCCGGAGGTCCTTTTTTAGGAGGTTTTCAATGCGGGATCATGATCTGATTCTGGTCACGGATATGCAGAATGTGTACACGAAGGGGCAGGCGTGGGCCTGCCTTGACACGGAGGGGGTGGCAGCACGGATCGGCAGAATTGTCCGCGAGGCGGAGCGCCGGCACCCGTCCCTGAAGGTGATGCTTACGGAATATCTTGCCCCGAAACATCCGGTTGGCGCATGGAAGGTATACAATGAGACCTACGCGGCTATCAACGCGGACCCGTATCTGAATGCGCTGATTCCGGAAATGAAGAGCCTTGCGGAGAAGTACCCTGTTTTTTCGAAGAGTACATATTCGTCTATGTCGATTCCGGAGGTCCGTGCCGCCGCGGAGGAGGCGGAGCGAGTCGTTCTCACGGGCGTCGTCTCCGAGTGCTGTGTGCTCTCGACGGCATTCGCGGCGATAGACCTCGGCTGCCATGTCGTGTGGCTAAAGGACGCGGTATCCGGCTTTGACCGGGACAAGGAGCGGGGAGCCGAGCTGATGCTGGAGGGCCTTGCGCCGGTGCACACGACCCTTATGACCACGGAGGAATACCTTGGGGAGTGAGTCACGTCGTCCGTCGGCAGATGGGTGATCGCGTCCTTGTGACCACGGAGGAATACCTCGGGGAGTGAGCCTGCGAGAAGGCATGCCGGAATTTGCGGATAAGACGCAGTGCCTTGGGGAAGGCAGATCCCACGAAACTGCCGTCTGTTGCGAGAGCGGTCCATATGGTATACTGACAGTAGATGTATGAGTGGCGGAGAAGCTTCTCCGCATGACTATTCAAATGCATGGAGGGATGTATATGAAGAAAAAATGGTTGGCGGCTCTTCTGAGCGCGGCAATGCTTGTGACCGCATCTCCGACGGCTGTGATGGCATCGACGCTCCCGGATTCGTCCGCGGAGACCGTGGCTGGCGCGGTTTCCCAGGATTCGTCCGCGGGCGCGTCTGCGGGACAGACCGCGCAGGCGACGGCAGGAAGCGACGCGGCGGAAGAAAGTGATGGTTCCGAAACGACAGGAAGCGGGATGGATCCGGCCGGCAGCCCGGCCCCGCAGACCACAGCCTCAGACAGCGGGGAAGATACGCCGGATAACGGCGCATCTGACAGCGCACCGGCGGATTCTGCGCCGCAGTCCGCGGAGACCGTTGCCGATGCGGAACATGCGGGTATCTCCGTTGCCATCTCCGACAACGAGAACACGGCGGAAGTCACTGTGACTGATCCCGAGGCCGCAGACGGAAAACTGATCCTTGCGATCTGGAGCATGGTGAATGGCCAGGACGACATCCAGTGGATCAATACGGTGAAGCAGGCGGACGGAACATACACCGCAGAGGTTGATCTCACCGACTTCGACGGCTACGGTGATTTTGCGTGCCACGCCTATCTGCAGACATCGTCCGGTGCGATGGAATTCCAGACCTATACGAATTTCCAGGTCCCGGAACCTTCAAAGGGCGTTAAAGCTGAACTGAGCGGCAATGCGAAGACCATCTCAGCGTCGGCCACAGGCGTGAGCCCGAAGGTCGGAAAGGTTCTGTTCGCCGTCTGGAGCGACGCAAACGGTCAGGATGACATCACATGGGAGTCCGCGAACAGGATTGGCAACGGCGTGTGGTATGACGAGGACATCAAGGTTAGCGGCCACAAAGATGCAGGACTCTATCACATCCACTGCTATCAGTACATAAACGGGGCGGCCTCCTTCATCGGTGCCGCGGAGCTCAATGTTCCGGGCGCGACTGCGACAGCAGCAATCGAGGACATTAACAAGGAAACCGGCGAGTTCACGGTCCGCGTCTCCGGCATCAACTCCCCGTCGGGCGTCTCCTCGATCCTGGTCCCGATCTGGGGTGATGCGAACCAGCAGAACGACATCATCTGGGAGACGCCGGTCAGGTCGGGAAGTGACTATATCGTGAAGACCTCAGTCGCAAAGCACCTGTACGAGACGGGCACGTATTTTGCGCATGTCTATATCACGGATGGCAACGGCATTCAGAGCTGCGCCGCGCAGACATCTGCGGACATTGCATTTTCCGATACACATGCACTGACAGCGACTGTCTCGTCCGATCAGAAGACCGTGACGGTCTCCTATCGCGGCATACGCGCCGCTAATGGCGAGGCGCTGAGGGCAGCGGTCTGGAGCGCGGACAATGCGCAGGATGATATCCGCTGGTACGACATGGCGACGAAGGACGGAATTGCATCCGTCACGTTCCCGATCTCGAACCACAAGTCGGCCGGCAAGTACTATGTGCACCTCTACTCCGGGGCATCGACATTTGTCACGGACACGACGTTCCATGTCGATGCGATTGCGGCATCGGGCCTTTCCGTCAGCCATGTGAACGGCAATACAGGAACCTTCCACCTGACGCTCTCCGGTGTGAGCGCGCCGGCCGGCATCAGCGCCGTGAAGATCGCGGTCTGGCCGACGGGCGACCAGAGCAAGATGTACTGGTACACGCCGAAGCAGACTTCCGCGGGAACTTATGAGGTCGACGCGAGCGTCGCGCATCACGGCAATACATTTGGCGCTTACACGGAGCACGCATATGTCTGGGGCGCGAACGGCATTCTCTGCCTCGTCGCCCACACGACGAGTTCGATTGCGGCGAGCGGCTACGTCTACGCGACGCCGACGAGCGCCACGACCTGCACCGTCACTGTTGTCAATCCGGGCAGCAATGTGACGAGCGTTCTCTTCCCGACCTGGAGCGCGACGAACGCGCAGGACGACATCGTCTGGTACACGGCGGCAAAGACGGGCGCGAATACCTGGTCCGCCAATGTGAGCAGCAGAAACCACAAGCACGGCGGCATGTACAACACGCACTGCTACGCGACCAATGCTGCCGGCGTGCAGTCATTCGTCGGATATACAACCTACAGCTTGCAGTATACTTCTGCAAACCACAACCAGGACATGTACAACCGCGCGCAGGGACAGACGAGCAGAACCGGCTATCTGATCATGGTTGACCGCAGTATCCACCGCGTCGGCATCTACACGGGCTCACAGAACAACTGGACCGAGGTCAGGTACTGGCCCTGCGTCGTCGGCAAGCCGTCCACGCCGACTCCGACGGGCCGCTTTGAGATCGGCACGCGATTCGACTGGTTCGGCGACGGCCACAAATGCTGGTGGGCGACGCAGATTTCCGGCTATTATTATTTCCACTCGGTCATCTATTACTGGGACAGCGCACCGAGAAAGATCCTCGACGGCACGATGGATGCCGCTGCGTCGCATGGCTGCGTGAGACTCGATGAGCCGAACGCGCGCTGGATTTACAGGACGATCCCGAGATACACGGCGGTCGTGATCTATAACTGAATCTGAGGCCGGACATCCGGCATCCTGAAAAATGAAAAAGCCCCTCACGGTATGGCCCCGGCAGCATATCATGCCTGGTTCCATCATTCCGTGAGGGGACTTTTTTGCAAAAGGCGGTCTGCCGGCGCCTGACGTTTCTTCAATCGCCTGCGGATGTTCGGGAGGCTTACTGCTCCTTCTTCTCGCCCTCCGCGTCCATCTTCTTAAGCTCCGCGGACAGTTCATTGGCCTTTCTGATCAGTGTCTCATCGTCCGGAATCTCGACGCTGTTTAGAAAACGGAACAGACCTTCGACCGGATCCGGAGCTTCTTCACTTGTCCTGCTTACATTTTCCTTGATTTCTGCCATACGTGTATACGGGCGCGGGAACCGCACGGCCTGCCGTGGGAGGAGCGCCCTTCTCCTTTCTTGCGTGTGCATTGAGTCAATTCCCTGTCAGTATAGCAAAATATGCAGTTTAGCGGAAGTGTTTCCTGCCTCCTTGCCCGTGGGAGCGGTCGGCTTTATAATAAATATAAAATATACAGGAGGATTTTACACATGAAAGTACTGATGATTAACGGGAGTCGGAGAGAGAAGGGCTGCACGTACACAGCTCTTGCAATTATTGCGGACGCACTTAAAGAAGAGGGAATCGATTCGGAGATTGTATTTGTCGGAAAGGCGGCCATGGAGGGCGGGAACGCTCTGAATGACTGCGTGAAGGACCTGAAAATAAAGGCTGCCGGGGCGGATGGCTTCGTCTTCGGGGCGCCGGTCTACTATGCCGCGCCGACCGGTGAAATTCAGATGGTTCTTGACCGCCTCTTTGGCGTCGCATCGAACGAGATGCGCCTGAAGCCGGCAGCCGTCGTCACGTCCGCAAGAAGAGCGGGCACGACCTCTTCTCTTGATGTGCTGGCCAAATATCCGACGATCAATGAGATGCCGGTCGTCTCTTCTTCCTACTGGACGATGGTTCACGGATCAAAGCCCGCGGATGTCCTGAAAGATGAGGAGGGAGTCGGCGTCATGAGGCAGCTCGGAAAGAATATGGCGTGGCTTCTGAAATGCATAGATGCCGCGGACGGGGCCGGCGTGAAAAAGCCGGAGGCTGCATCGTACAACAAGACAGATTTCGTCAGATAAGACAGGATGCTTAAGGAAAATACATTTTCTTGCCATGGCGGGAGAACGGGGGTTATGACGGACAAGGAACAGACATTATCAGAAGAGGAGCCGGAGAAAGCGCAGTATCAGGCGGACCCGGAACCGGAGAAAAAATCAAAGAAGTCGGAGAAGACCGGGAAACCGAAGAAGCCGCGCACGAGAAAGCAGAAGATTATCTCGCATGTGACGACGGCTCTGCTCGTCGCTGTGCTGCTCGTGGGGGTCGGCGTCATGGCGTATCCGACGTTCAGCGACTGGTGGAACAACCTGCACCAGTCGAAGGCGATCGCGACCTACGAGGAGGTCGTCGCGGACACGAGCCAGGAAGAAATCGACGCGATGTGGGCTGCTGCGGAGGCATTTAATGAGAAGGTCGCCGCGGCAGGCTTCAGTCTCCAGTACTCGGATGAGATGGAGAAGGAGTACGAGAGTCTCCTCGATGTCTCCGGAACGGGCATCATGGGCTATGTCGAGATCGATTCCGTCGGCATCAAGCTGCCGATTTATCACGGGACGTCGGAAGGCGTTCTGCAGATCGCGGTCGGACACCTCGAGGGAACCTCGCTGCCGGTCGGAGGCGCAAATACGCACTGCGTGCTGTCCGGCCACACAGGACTTCCGTCCGCAAAGCTTTTCACCGATATCGACAAGCTGAAGGAGGGCGATGAGTTCAAGCTGATCGTGCTCGACAAGACGCTGACCTATCAGGTCGATCAGATCAAGGTCGTGCTCCCGGAGGAGTTGTCGGACCTCACAATTGAGGAGGGACAGGACCTGTGCACGCTGGTCACCTGCACGCCGTACGGCATCAACACGCACCGGCTCTTGGTGAGAGGCCACCGCGTCGCGACGGCTGAGGGCACTGATCCGCATCCGTCACTGTCTGCTTCAAGAGACGCGCTCATTATCAACCTGGAGCTTGCGCTCCCGTTCGTTATCATCGGCGCCATCGCACTGACGGTTGTTCTCGTTCTTGTGAGAAAGCACCGCAAGAAGAAGCGCATGAACGGCCGGGACTTTTGATTTCGTCACAGACAGACATCGGAAGTGCGGGACGTCAGCGGAGACAGGAGGCTCATGACGGCCTCCATCGCGCCGTCGTGATTGTTGTCGGCAGCGATGAGGCCCGCGCATCTCAGGACTTCCTCCCTGGCGTTGCCCATCGCGACGGAATACGCCGCCGCGTCCATCATCGGCAGGTCGTTGCCGCCGTCCGCGACGGCAATCGTGTGCTCGTGCGGGATCCCGAGAAATGAAGCCAGCTCGAGCAGGGCGTTTCCTTTGCCGGCCTCAGCTCCGTAAATTTCGATGTTATGGGCGCTGAGCCGCGCGGCATTGACTCCCCCGATGCGGGCAAGTCTCTGCACGGCTGCATCGCAGTCTTCTGCGGATGCAAACTGCGCCGAGATCATGTTGATCCCCGGACCGGAGAGAAAATGACTGGCAAGGCGATGGATGTCGCCGACTGCTTTCCGGCTCTTTTTATAGTAATCTGCGAGATAATGACTCCTGACGTGCCGGATCAGCGCATCGAGAGATTCGGCGGTCTCATAGCCGGTGCCGCCTGAGAAAATTTCACAGACGACGGCGCTCCGCCCGATTGCGTCCATGACGGCAAGACAGGTCTCTCTGTCCAGCGCGTGAGACAGGATCGGCTCCTGGTAGCGGAGCGCCTCCGGCCCGGCGCATGTATTTCCAAATGAGCCGGAGTCCTGCTCATCTTCGCATCCGGCGGCCGCGGAACGCCTGTCCGAATCCGCAATTTCCGCAGCATCCGGGCGGTCCGTATGCTGACCGCTCGTTTCGAGGGGAGTCTCCCCGCTGAACGGTCCCCTGTCTGGTTTCAGATGATGGATGATCGTCCCGTCGTTCGTGACCGCATAATGAATATCCTTCATGCGCAGGATCTCTGCGGGCAGACCGGTGAAGGGCCGGCCGGTCACGGGGACAATTTCGCAGCCGCGCCGGGTGGCCTCATGAATGAGCGCGCGCGTCCGCTCCGTGATGCATTTCCTGTCATTCAGAAGCGTGCCATCCAGATCGATGCCGGCCAGATAGGCTGTACGGCCCTCCGGTCTCATGCCGACTGAGCCAGGGATTGGCCCCGCGCCGGCCTCGTCTCCGGCACCCTGAGATCCGGCGGCCTCGTCCCGCCGGATACCGGCAGGCTCTGCTTTTATGTTCGGATGTGTCATGATGCCTGCTTCTTCCAGTCCATATATTTTTCGCCCCAGATGGCGATGCTGTTTAAAACCGGCTCGAATTCATGGCCGATATCGGTCAGCTCATACTCGACGCGCGGCGGAACTTCCGGATAGACCGAGCGGCGGATGAGTCCCTCCTGTTCGAGCGTCTTGAGCTGAGACGAGAGGGTCGCATTGGTTACATAGGGCATCAGCTTCTGCAGCTCGCTGAAACGGAGCGTGTGGCCGTCAAGATTGTGAAGAATAACGATTGACCACTTGCCCTGCAGCAGACGCTGAGCCGTGACATAGGGGCATTTGCCGAATTTCTGAAGATCTTTTTCTGTCATAATAAACTCCCCGGAACGCAGAACCTGTGCGGGGCCGGGCCCCGACTTTTCTACGTCGTGAAACGAAAAACTGCCGCAAGAGATGATTCGCACCTTATTTCCGGTTTCGCGATCCTTCGCTATCAAGGAAGGGTGCGGAAGAAAATCCGGACATCAGACGATTTGTGAAAATTCAACAAATTCTAAGCCTGCGGGACACCAGGTCTCCTCAAAAACCGTCGGCCGGAAGAACATCTTCCTATGTAATGTACAGACGCGGGAGATGTCTTTCACGGCGATATTGTGAATATTTCATAAATGAAATATATGGTATCCGCCGACATACCAGATACATGAAAAAATCGTCCTTGCGCTATTTTTAAACAGTATTATAATAAAACTCAGTTCGAAATCCATACCATTGTAGCATGATCATTTCATTTTGCAAGACGAAATCATGAGACTGCTTTTTCACAAGGAGCATGCACGGACATGATGGAGGCTGCAGATGACAATAAAGAAGGCAGAGAGAAAAATGAACGAATCTAACAATCATTCGCGTCATGGAAAAAAACACAGTCACAGGGCCCTGCTGATTTCACTCCTTTCAGTGGGCGTCGCCGCGGCTGTTGGCGGCGGCTACGCGATCACGGCGAAGGCTTATGAGACGAAGTTCATCAAGGGAACGACGATCAACGGCATCGATGTCAGTGACATGACGGTCGAAGAGGTTGAGAAGCTTGTCAAGGACAAGGTCGAGGATTACAAGCTCGACATGAAGCTTCCGGACGGTCAGTCCTATACGATTGACGGCAATTCGATCAGCCTCACCTATGTTCCGGATGACGGCATCCAGAAGGTGCTCGACAGCCAGAATGAGGCGGCCTGGATCACGGGCTTGTTCGGCAAGAAGTCGGCCTACACGGTCAGCGAGAATTATTCTTATGATTCCGCGGCGCTGCAGAGCTATCTCACATCGCTCCCGGAGCTCGATGCGGCCAATGTCACAATGCCGCAGAACGCAGGCATGCAGCTCGGTGACAACAACCAGATCACGATCGTACCTGAGGTCAACGGAAATGAAGTCAACACCGACGATTTCTTCGGCAAGGTGACGGACGCGGTCGGCAGCGGCAAGACGACGCTCGACCTCACGGATGACTCCGATTTCTACGTGCTTCCGACAGTCACGTCCACGGACGAGAACCTGAACGCATCGGTCAGCGACATGAACGCGTTCCTCGCAACGACGATCAACCTCACGATGTACAACGGCGACACAGTCACGCTGGACGGCTCGACCACAAGAAACTGGCTCGTTCAGACGGAGGACAGTTCTTCCGTGACAGGCGTCTCCTACAGTATCGACGCAGATACGATTTCCGCAGACAGCGCTTCATTTGTCGCGGATCTCGCGGGCAAATATGATACCGATAACGGGTCGATCAGTTTCAATTCGACGAATCGCGGCACGGTGTCCGTACCGATCAAGGTTGACGACGCGGTCGGTTACAAGATCGATCAGACAACGACGGCCAATACGATTGCGAGCGACCTGCAGAGCCACACGTCCGCGACATTTAATCCGGAATATTCGCTCGCGAAGAGTGTGTCGGATTTTCTCGGAGGCACATATATCGAGATCGATCTGCAGAACCAGCACGTCTATGAGTACGTGAACGGCGCGCTCGCAGCCGACTCCGCGTGCGTCACCGGCCTCGCGACAGATCCGGACAGAGTGTCCGACAAAGGCGTGTTTGAGGTCTACTGGAAAGTCACGAACTATACGATGCACGGCCCGAACAACAGCTACAGCTCGTTTGTCAACTACGCGATGTTCTACAACGCGGGCGAGGCGCTTCACGATGCTTCCTGGAGATCTTCGTTTGGCGGCGACATATACAAGACAAGCGGCTCGCACGGCTGCATCAATCTCCCGCTGAGCGCGGTGCAGGCATTCTATTCACTGACGCCAACCGGTACGCCGGTTATTGTATTCTGAAACACATGTCAGACGCCGCAGCGCTTGCGGTTTCACAGCCGGCAGGCACATCGGGGATTGTGCTCTGAAACACGGCAAGACATGAAAAACCCTCCGCACTGCGCGGAGGGCTTTTTTGCGCCATGCGTCCTGCGACCCGCAATTTTCATAAATTCACGTTGCAAGTCCGGGAAGATGTTATTATACTATATGTATAGATATAGGGCGATTGCGACGGTGTCCCGCAAAAAGGGCGCGCGCATCGGATCTTCCGTCCGATGGCGAAAGAGCGGGAATATTGCACCCGGCGTGCGGGACATGCGGAATCACTCCGGTAACCGGTGTTTTATGCATAGAAGGTGGAGCGATGTACGAACTGGATTTTAAGAAAATCGGACTGGAAATGAAGCGGCTGCGGACGGAGCGCTCGATCACGCAGGAGAAGATCGCGCGTGATCTCGGCTGCACGGTGGCATTTATCAGCAATGTGGAGAACAACCACGCGAAGCTGAACCTGCGGCTTGTCAATTATTACGCGCGGCTCTGCAATGTGTCAGTTGACTCAATTCTTGACGCGGGCCGCGAGGAGCCGGTGCGGGCGGATGTGAAATCAGCAAGGGATGAGGATCTGCTCAGAGTCTTCCATCAGTATCCGGACGATCAGCAGGAGAAAATCGTGAGGCTCCTGCGCTACGCGAGGAAGCTGTGAGTCCTGTCTGAAACGGACGGCATAGGGTCAGACGCACTGCCCCGGAGATTTCCATGGGGTGTGCAAGATGTGAAAATCAGCGGCGATTGCCGCTGATTTTACTTTTCGTGAAGCCCTGTAATCGTCCTGCGCTCCTGCGCGTATTCGAGATACGTGTTCCGCACCTGCCGCAGCCCGTTTCTTTTGATGAGAAATGTCGCGCCGTCCCGCATGTGGAAGGCCTCGTCATCGCAGGAGTCGACATAGTCCATATTGATGATGACGCCGCGGTTGCACGGAAGGAACCGCGCGTCGTCCAGTTCCTCCGCGACGCTTTTAAATGAGCGTCGGAATGTCTCGAGACGCAGCGTTGTCCGGACCTGTACATTGTGGCGGTCCGACATGACATATTCGATATCGGAAAATGCGATCCTGATCGGTGATGAGGATGGGCCGAACTGGAGCGCGCGGGGCATGTGCCCTGTAAAGCGGACGGCGTCCTGCACAAGGGTATCGAGCTCCGATTTCCGGAAGGGCCTTGGCAGAACTCCGAAATAGTGATACTTGTTGAGCGGCGGAAGCTCTGCCAGAAAGCCTGCGATACAGATAACAGGGCAGAAATCGCCGCACTCCCGGATATACCGGAGCAGATTTCCGGCAGCATCATCGGGAAGTCCGCAGTCAATAAACATAAAAGTATATTTTCCGGGAGAGTATTCTTTCAGAAAAAACGATGCGCCGGGAAATACATGGGTCTCGCAGGACGCGCCGCACATGCGCTCGATTCCGGCCTGAAGCCTGATTATGTGCGGGGAGACACTCACAATGGCGATGGAAATATCCGGCGGAAGAAGGGCGCCGGAGCCAGATGGATCAGACTTACCGGCTTGTTTCTCCTCTGCGCCGGCATCGCGCTCCACCGGATGGCTGACCGCTGCGGGGGAGCTGTCCTTTGCTGGGCACGCCGATCTGGACTGCGTGTCGGCCGCTGCGGGGGAGCTGTCCTTTGCCGTGCACGCCGATCTGGACTGCGTGTCGGCCGCTGCGGGGGAGCTGTCCTTTGCCGTGCGCGCCGCTTTGGCCTGCGCGTCGGCCGCTATAAGAAAGCCGTATGTCGAGCGGATGTCATCTCCGACTCTTTTCTGCTTTTTCTGCGGATTGTCTTGCATGGCAGTGCAGGCTGCTCCTTTCTTACACATTCTTCTGGCAGAACCCGCGGGCAAGCCTGTGGGTTCTGCCTGCCGGGTGCGGCCTTTGTGACCTACATTATTTTCAGACTTTGGACTGAAAATCCTCGGGGGACCGATAGAATTTGCTACCTGAACATTAACGGTAGCACACCTGACCCGGAAAATGAATGACTTCCTTGCATTTTTTCATAAAAATTCCGGAGACTGCGTGATGATATCACCCGGAACTGACACGCCGCGGCGGATCAGGCACGCCCACTTCTGTGTGTAAAGTCATTGTAAAAACTGCACAAACTTTACCTGCAAAATTTGGAAGAATCTTCCAAAAAAATGATCCGGCCGATATTCGATTCCAAAATTAGATTCCGATGAAGGCATAAACATTTAAAAACAGGCATAAAAATACCACAAAAATATATGATACAGCGTTACAATATCCACATGAGTGGAAACAATTCCGCAATGAGACTCCGCACGCATGGAGCGCAGAAAAAACGGATTTTTCCGGAGGAAATTAATTGCTTTTTTGTTTCCGGGACGGGATGGGATTGGAAGATTTGGAAAATAAATTTCCGAAGCAGGGAAATACTTCAGAGGTCACAAAGCCCTGTGCCCCTTATGCGGAAATATTAGGAGAGGGAAGCGCCACATGAAACATATGAAAAAGAAGAGCTCATTCAGTAAAATCCTGTCGCTGCTGATCGGACGGCTGCGGCGAAGAGCAATACGAATACTGCGCTGGTCGGATCATCGAACACGACAGTCTCTGCAGTTGCGGATGGATATTATCGTATTTACTATTCTCAGATCGAGACAGTCAATCATTCGGCATCTGGCTTCACGGATGCGAACACAAAGTGGAATAACATCAACTCGAATGGCAATGTCTACATCAATGTCGGCGGAACAGATAATTCAAGCGGAACTGTTTACCCGATGTCGGACACGGGCCTCACGCTGACAAATGACAGCAATACCTATGAGGTCTACTACTACGATATTCCGACGACGACGACCTCTCTTTACTTCCTCTGCGAAGACACTACGACAGCCACCGGAATCAAGACAAGAACAAATCCTGTGACGCTGAGCTGGAATAACGGTCAAATCTCCGGCTATAAGACAAAAAACTCCGAACATGAATCTAATGAAATATCTGTTAACCCGATCAGCAACAACTGCTTCTATGCATCAAACCCGTATGTATCAGAAAAGAACGGTAGTGACTGGTTCTATCAGGTGAAATCAACAGACTTTAACCCGGTGTCAGAGATTAAGCTTACCGATACAGAAGTTGCAACTGGCGCTACGGCGAAGATCTCCGCAGATATCACACCCAGCTGGATTAAGGCAAGTGATCTCACCTGGACTACAGACAAGCCGGACGTTGCAGAAGTTGAACCAGGCGGCGTCGTGACCGGCAAGCAGGATGGCACCGCAACGATCACGGCCACGTATGGAGGTGTCTCTGCTTCCTGCCAAGTCACTGTTTCCACGACTCCCTCGATCAGCATTGCGCCGGATCCCGCTTCCGTGAGCGTCAATGGCACGATGACATTCACGGCGACGATCAAGCCGGA
>ONSX01000127.1 GCA_900320615.1 uncultured Eubacteriales bacterium | reverse complement strand
TTCCCCGTCCCGGAAGCGCGCGTCCATCGCACTCAGCTGACGGTCTGTGTCGTCCTGCAGTTTCTGAAGCTGAGCGTCGAGTCTTTTCTGCAGGATATCTTTCTGCTCGGCGATCTGTCTGGCGGAATCTGCGTCTGTCGTCTTGTCGAACTCAGCAGTCCTGGCATTCATCGCCTTCGCAAGTTCAGCCTTCTTACCGGCTGTCTGCCCGAGCACATTCTCAGCCGCTGTCTCTATATCTGCCAGTTGGTTCAGAACCGCTACGTCCATATTCTGCCTCCTCTTTATTTGTATAGTCTCAAATCAGCCACATCTGCCCTCTCCGACCAGTCCGTTGCCGGGTCCTTCCGGCATTTTCAGGATCGGTCAGAGCTGTCAGATGAGGCTGATTCTCCGCTACCACGTCCACACCTTACTACTTTTTGTACCATATGTAAAACACACATCTGCCGAAGTTAATGAAATGTTCACCGTTTTTTTGCGCATTTTTACCAAAAATGTGATACCGATATCACTTGGATACCTCTTTGATATGACCCATCCGTCCTGTTTTTTTCACGGCAGTTACAAACAGGCATTTTCTGTAACGGGTATGTAAATTTCTGTGGATAAAGTGGATAAGTCGGTGGTTAACTCGCACAAATATGGCAAAAATGCCCGTTTCTGAAGTGTGAGAGCTGCATCTTTCTGTGGATAACTTTTGTGGATATGTGAACATGTCTGTGGAAACAGACAATGGAACGCATCTATTCCGGCAGATGTGCGTTCTCTATTCGGATTCCGTCTGATGCCGCGGAGCTGCCGCAGAAAACGCCGGAAAAAATACTCCGGTCTTTGTTTCCTGCATACACAGATGTCCAATCTGCATGAAAACAAATGCATGCGAAATCAGCGTGGGGTCTCTCCCGCGCTGATTTGCGATTATATTCTGCGCCCGGCATCTGCATCTCTGCTCAGTCTGCCGCCGCATTCAGTTCAGCGGCAGCTCCCGGACCCCGAGGGCCAGCTTTCCGCTGACTTTCTTCAGACCGGAATTCCGTTCATCAGTTCAGCGGCAGCTCCCGGACCCCGTCACCCGCGTCGACGACATAGAATGCCGCCTCGAGTCCGTACTTTTCCTTGTAGCTGCTGTAGAGCTTCTCCTTGAAGTCAGGGATCGAGGCCTCATCGACGAGGCTGACCGTGCAGCCACCGAAGCCTCCTCCTGTCATGCGGCTGCCGATAGTTCCCGGCAGAGACTGCGCCGTCTCTACAAGAAAATCAATCTCGGGGCAGGACACCTCATAATCGTCCCGAAGCGAAGCGTGCGACTCATTCATCAGAGCTCCGAAGCGCCTGATATTATTGACACGCAGCGCGTTGACGGCCCGGATAGTGCGCGCATTTTCATAGACTGCGTGGCGGGCCCGCCGAATCTGTGTGTCGTCCATGATGACATCCTTGCATGACTCGAACTGGTCCCAGCCGAGATCGCAGAGATTATTGATATTGACAACGGTCTTAAGCTTCTTCAGAGCCTTCTCGCACTCCTTCCGACGCTGTTGGAACTCCGAAAGACTGCACTCATGCTTTACCCGGCTGTTCGTAATCACAATTCGCGCTGTGCCCAGCTTCAGCGGCACATACTCATACTTGATGTGCTCTGCGTCGAGAAAGATAGCGTTGTCCTTCTTGCCCATCGCCGGCGCGAACTCGTCCATGATGCCGCTGTGCGTTCCGACAAACTTGCTCTCGGCCCGCTGGCTGAGGATCGCCAGCTCCGTATTGTTCACATTCGGCACATGGTAGAGTTCCCGGATAATCTCCGCCGTCAGAACCCCGAGAGCGGAAGAGGAAGCGAGGTTTGCTCCCATCGGTATATCGCCCCAGAACAGAATCTGGCAGCCGGTCGGAAATTCATTTCCACGCTGCCTGTAGGCCCAGAAGACGCCCTGTATGTACCCTGTCCAGCCGTCGGAAACCGGATCGTACATGACGATCTGATCCGGATCAAAGCTTCTGACATCCGTCTCATCGATATTCAGAGAAACAACCGACACTTTTTTATCTCCGGTCAGTCTCGCCAGCCCATATGTGCCGAGAGTCAGCGCGCACGGCAGTGCATGTCCGCCATTATAATCTGTATGTTCCCCGATCAGGTTGATGCGGCCCGGTGCAAAAAATGCACGAATCTCCCCGCTCTGATCATCTTCGCCAAAAATCTTTTCGAATTTATCTTTCAGTTCCTGCAATGTTGTCATATTCAAAACGCCCCCTAATCCGCTTTCTCAGGCGGCTCCTTAATGTCAGTTATGGTTTTACACCGGCAGTATTCCCGCCGGATACCAGATATATACATATATATATGTAAACGTCCACAGGTTCCAGCCCGCGAACGTAAAAGTCACTAATTCTCATCTAGTTTACTGAAAAACATCTACTATTGCAATCAGCAAACTATCCTTAGTATACTGCATCTTTTCATCATTTTGGCAACCTGCTGTAAAAAAAGGCTGTGAAAAACGTCTGCACGTTTTCACAGCCCCTTTACTGCGTATATACCCGAAGCGATCAACCCGCCGATGATGTCGCATCCGCGGACTCTGCGGATGATGCCGTGGACTCCGCGGATGATGCCGCGGACTCTGCGGATGATGCCGCGGAGCTTGTCGTCTTCAGCGTCACGCCGTAGTCATCCGTGACCTTTACCTCGCTCCACGCGCTCTCATTGACCTTGATCTTCGCGTCGTCCTTCCACTTGTCGATCAGCGCATTGTACGCATCCTGCTTCTTGGACGTGACAAGCTCTGACTTCTTGCTGTCTGTCTGTTCCTGATCAAAATTCTTGTCCAGACGGACGACATAATAGGTCTTGCCGTCTGAGCTCGTGACGACGTGATCGACCAGCGTGCCATCCGGGAGTCCCTTGACCGCGGAGACAATCGCGGAATCGACAGTTCCATCCGTCGTATCATTTGTTGTAAAATGGCCGGTCGTCGCGGAAAGCGACGAATCAATACCCGACGCAAGCGTATTCATGTCTGCATTTGCGGCATCGCTCTGTCCCTTGACTGCGGCGAGAACCGCCTGCGCCTTGCTCAGAGCATCTGCTGTGCTTGTGCTCTCCGTCGAGGACGCCGTCTGCTCCGATGCGGAAGAGGACGTCGTGTCCGTTGTGACGGCGACGTAGGTGACTGATGTCTGCTGCGCCTCATCGTCCGTGACGGTCGTATCCGTATCGGCAACCATCGGGTCCATCATCTCGGCGGAGATGGTCTGCAGCTCAAGCAGCGTAACAACGTCGTCCTTCGATGCCCCGACCATATTCTGGACAGATTCGCTGTTGCCGTCGATATAACTCTGGGCCGCATTTTCAATCTGCGTCTTCTGATCATCCGTGAGGGCCACCTGATAATCCGACGCATGCTGCTTGCAGAGCATCATCCGCTCGAGATCCTCGATGGCGCTGTCTTTCATGGACTCGCCGTATGTCTCGCCCGTTGAGGAATTCGTCACATAGTCGAAAAATCCTGTGGATCCGAGGTAGGAGCCATACGCCTTGTACATGCTGGCCTGCTGATATTTGACATAGAAGCTGCCGACACCGACATCAATACTGTCGTCATTGACCGTGAGAAGCGTCTTCGTGCCGTCAATCTTCGTCCGGCTGCTTCCGCAGCCTGCGAGCAGGCCGCAGCCGACGATCGCCGCGAGAGCTGCCGCTGAGATTTTTTTACCAATAGTCATAACAACTGATCCTCCACTCATCGTTCCGGCGCGCGGCAGTCCCGGCACCAGAAGTAATTTATTTAATCCATAATTCGATTTGACACTTCACACGGCTAAAGTCGTGGGATTCTTGCTTCAACCACTACTGCGTTCCTAACAAGTTACCTTGTTGGCTCGTCTTACACAGTGTCCACAAGCGTAAATTCCCGTAT
>ONSX01000032.1 GCA_900320615.1 uncultured Eubacteriales bacterium | reverse complement strand
TATTGTGGTCGGCGTAGGCGGCGCAGGCAATAACGCGGTCAACCGCATGGTCGATGAATCGATCGGCGGCGTTGAATTCGTGGGAATTAATACAGATAAACAGGCACTTGCTATGTGCAAGGCGCCGACGATCGTTCAGATCGGTGAGAAGGTTACCAAGGGACTCGGAGCAGGAGCGAAGCCGGAGGTCGGTGAGCAGGCTGCCACGGAGAGTTCTGAGGAGATCAAGCAGACCCTGACAGGCGCAGATATGGTATTTGTCACCTGTGGTATGGGCGGTGGAACAGGCACGGGCGGTGCGCCGGTTGTTGCCTCCATCGCGAAGGAGCTCGGATGCCTTACGGTCGGCGTTGTCACAAAGCCGTTCCGCTTTGAGGCGAACAAGAGAATGGAGAACGCGCAGAAGGGCATCGAGAAGCTTCAGCAGGCAGTTGATACGCTGATTGTCATCCCGAATGACAGACTGCTTGACATCGTAGACAGAAGAACGACGATGCCGGAGGCGCTGAAAAAGGCAGATGAGGTTCTCCAGCAGGCCGTTCAGGGAATTACAGACCTGATCAACCAGCCGGCTCTGATCAACCTCGACTTTGCAGATGTCCAGACAGTCATGACAAATGGCGGCATCGCACACATCGGTATTGGAGAGTCCAAGGGCGACGACAAGGCACTTGAGGCTGTCCAGCAGGCTGTCGAGTCTCCGCTTCTCGAGACATCGATCAAGGGTGCGAAGAACGTCATCATCAACATCCGCGGCGACATTTCTCTTATGGATGCCAACGATGCGGCAAGCTATGTACAGCAGATGGTCGGCGACGACGCGAATATCATTTTCGGCGCTATGTACGACGATCAGGAAGTTGATACATGCAAGATCACAGTCATTGCCACAGGCCTTGTCGATGAGGACAAGCAGCGCAAGGAAGAAGCTGCGGCAAAAGCCAGAGCGGAGGCAGCTGCATCTCAGGCAAGAAATGCAAAGCCGAACAGAATGGCTCAGAGACAGCAGCCGACATTCCCGCAGTTCAACGTTCCGAATTTTACGCAGCAGCCGCAGAGAGCAGAGCAGGCTCCGTTCACCCTGCAGCAGCCGCAGGTTCAGAGCACGGTTGAGAAAAAGGATATCCAGATCCCGGATTTCCTTAAGAACAGGACGCGCGGATGAAATGCCCGTACTGCGGAAATCCTGACACATCTGTTGTAGATTCGCGGCCGGCTGATGACAACACGGCGATCCGCAGACGCAGGGTCTGCAGCCGCTGCGGACGCAGATTTACGTCTTACGAGAGAATCGAGACAATTCCGCTCATGGTCATCAAGAAGGATCACAACAGAGAGGCCTTCGACCGGAGCAAGATAGAGGCTGGAGTTGTCAGGGCTTGTCACAAGCGCCCGATTCCGGCCCAGAGAATCCACGACATGGTGGATCAGATAGAAAACGAAATCTACAACAAGGGCGAGCGGGAAATACCGAGCTCCGAGATCGGAGAGATCGTTATGAAGTACATGAAGGATCTTGATCAGGTGGCTTACGTGCGCTTTGCCAGTGTCTACCGTGAATTCAAGGATGCAGAGACTTTCATGGATGAGCTCAAAAAACTCCTGAAATAACATAAGGTTTGAGAGGTCCCCGGACAGTGTCCGGGGACCTCTTTTTGAATTACGTCTCTTGATGCATACCGGAAAAGGATATGGTATAATATCCCAAGATATTGTGCAATGCACACATAAAAAGAGGCAACGGAGGATACAGAAATGAGAAGAGTACTGCTGAAGCTGAGCGGAGAGGCACTCGCCGGTGAGAAAAAGACAGGGTTCGACGAGGCAACCTGCAAGGGCGTCGCCAGACAGGTAAAGTCGATCATCGACGAGGGTATTCAGGTGGCCATCGTCATCGGCGGTGGAAACTTCTGGAGAGGCCGCTCCTCGAACGCGATTGACCGCACGAAGGCGGACCAGATCGGCATGCTCGCGACCGTGATGAACTGCATTTATGTGTCCGAGATCTTCCGGTCAGAGGGCATGAAGACAAAGGTCATGACGCCGTTTCAGGTGGGGGCTTTTACAGAACTGTTCAGCAAGGACAGGGCTGTGGAACTGCTTGAGAGCGGGACTGTTGTCTTCTTTGCCGGCGGCACAGGCCACCCGTACTTTTCGACAGACACAGGTGTTGTCCTGCGGGCCGTCGAGATGGAGGCGGATGAGATTCTTCTCGCGAAGGCCGTGGACGGTGTGTATGATTCGGATCCGAAGAAGAATCCGAACGCGAAAAAATACGATACCATCTCGATTTCTGAGGTCGTGTCGAGGGGACTTGGCGTTGTGGACGGAGCGGCAGCAGTCATCGCGAAGGAGAACCGCATGCCGATGCTTGTCTTCGGCCTGAACGAGGAGAACAGCATTGCGAGGGCTGCCCGCGGTGATATCGACGGGACTCGTGTCACGGTTGACTGACAGGAGGCAATGCAATTACTGGAACATGAAAGACACAGAATTTTAAAAACCGGAGGATATAATCATGAGCGAGAGAACAAAGATTTATGAAGAAAAGATGGAGAAGACCCTGAAAAATCTTGATGGCGAGCTGGCGGCTATTCGCGCGGGACGTGCCAATCCGCATGTTCTCGACAAGATCATGGTGGACTATTACGGAACACCGACAGCGATTCAGCAGATTGCAAACGTTCAGGTTCCGGAGGCGAGAATGATCACGATTACGCCGTGGGAGAAGAAGATGGTCAAGAACATCACGAAGGCTCTCCTCGTCTCTGATCTCGGAATCAACCCGAGTGATGACGGGCGCACGATCCGCCTCGTCTTCCCGGAGCTCACGGAGGACCGCAGAAAGGAGCTTGTCAAGGAGACGAAGAAGAAGGGCGAGGCTGCAAAGATTGCGATGAGAAATATCCGCCGCGACGGCAACGAGGCCTTCAAGAAGCTCAAGAAGACAGAGGATATCTCAGAGGATGAGATCGCTGATGAGCAGGACGCTCTTCAGAAGGTGACAGAGAAATATATCAAGAAAGTAGACGGCGCCGTTGAGGTAAAGACAAAGGAGCTCATGACGATCTGATGAAGCATATCGCAGTACTTGGTTCGACGGGGTCAATCGGCACGCAGACTCTCGATGTCGTCCGCATGCACAGTGACCAGATGACAATTACCGGACTTGCCTGCTTCCGCTCTGTCGGACTGATGGAGAAGCAGGCGAGAGAATTTGAACCGGAAATTTGTGCGGTCTATGACGAGGCGGCGGCAGAGGAGCTCAGGGTGAGGCTGGCGGATACGGATATCCGGGTCGTCTCCGGCATGGACGGACTGATTGAGATGTGCTCGATGCCGTCGGCAGATATTGTCGTGACGGGAATTGTCGGCATGATCGGCATCCGCCCGACGATTGCGGCCATTGAGGCCGGCAAGGACATTGCGCTTGCCAACAAAGAGACCTGCGTGTGCGCGGGTCACATCATTATGCCGCTCGCAGAAAGAAAGAAAGTCCGGATTCTGCCGGTTGATTCTGAACACTCGGCGATCTTTCAGTCTCTTCAGGGCCGCGCGGGCTCGAAGATCCGGAAGATTCTTCTCACAGCGTCCGGCGGCCCGTTCCGGGGTATGACAAGAGAGCAACTCGCGCATGTAACGGTAAAGGAGGCACTTGATCATCCGACGTGGTCCATGGGCCCCAAGGTGACGATCGACTCCGCGTCCATGGTCAACAAGGGGCTCGAGGTCATCGAGGCCAGATGGCTGTTTGATGTCGATCCGGACCAGATTGAGGTTGTCATCCAGCCGCAGAGTATCATTCACTCAGCAGTTCAGTATGAGGACAATTCCGTGATTGCACAGCTCGCCGTGTCAGATATGCGGATTCCGATTCAATATGCCCTGACGTGGCCCCTGCATCTGCCGTCTCCTGCCGCGGAACTCGACTTTGCGCATATGACAGGAATAGAAATCGGAGCACCGGATGATGAGGTCTTCCGCGGACTTCCTCTTGCACGACAGGCAATCCGGACGGGCGGCTCCATGCCGTGCGTCTTCAATGCGGCCAATGAGTGGGCCAACGCCTGGTTCAGGAAGGGGAAAATCAACTTTCTGCAGATCTATGACATCATAGAGGAGACAATGGCGGCGCACCATGTGATCGCGAATCCGTCCGTGGAGGATATTCTGGCGATTGAGCGTGAGGTTGATGCACGCTGCGGGGAGGCATACGGCAAATGAAGAGCCGGAGCTTATATTCTGGGAAAGAGGTATGAGGCATGAAGACAAGAGTAATCAGCGGAGCGGTTCTTGTCGTCATCGGACTGGTGACGATCTGGCTTGGCGGCCCTGTACTGATGGCAACACTGCTGTTTTGCGCGGAAGTCGGGCTCATGGAGTATTACCGCGCGTGCGGACTTATCGGCAGAGAAAAGAAAATTCCCGGGATGGCGGTGGCTGCATTTGCCGGGACGGCGGTCTATTACTGCCTGCTCCTGACCGGACTTAAGAATCACTATGGCGTGATCGCCTCGCTTGTTCTGGTCGTTGTTCTGATGTGTTATGTGGGTGCGTTCCCAAAATACAGGGCGGAGCAGGCGGCCGAGGCTGGTTTCGGTTTCTTCTGGGTCGCCGTGATGCTGAGCTATATCTTTCTGATCCGCGACGAGAGAGACGGGCTGCTCAATGTCTGGCTTGTGTTCCTGTCTTCATGGGTCGCCGATACAGGCGCGTACTTTGTCGGACGAGCGTGCGGAAAACACAAGATGACACCGCTTCTCAGCCCGCACAAGACGATTGAGGGTGCCGTGGGCGGCATTCTGTGTGCAGGTCTCTCCGGCATCCTGTTCAAGGCACTTGTCGGGCTGCTTGCGGGCCTGTGGCCGACTGTCTTTGTTAATTCAGACGCGCATATGTGGCAGTATTTTGTTGTCTGTGCAGCGGGATCTGTGATCTCGATCTTTGGGGATCTCTGCGCGTCAGCGATCAAGCGCGACAAAGCTATCAAGGATTATGGAAAACTGATTCCGGGACACGGCGGCATTCTGGATCGCTTCGACAGCGTTATTTTCACGGCGCCGATTATTTATTTCCTGACACAGCTTCTTCTTGTCAGTCACTGACACAGACAGGAGGCTCCGGGCGGGAACTCTGGAGGTATATCGCATTTGAAATGGCTCATAGCAATCCTCATATTCTCTCTGCTTGTTCTTATTCATGAGTTCGGACATTTTCTTGTTGCGAAGCTATGCGGAGTGGACGTTGAGGAATTTTCACTGGGCTTCGGTCCGAGGCTTCTTTCTACAGTAAAAGGCGGAACACGCTATTCCCTGAAGATTCTTCTGTTCGGCGGCTCCTGCCGGATGAAGAGCACCTGGGCTGACGTCGAGGACGACGATGACTGGGACAAGCCGAGGCAGCCGGAGGAAGGGTCTTTCGAGAGTGTGTCTGTTGGAAAAAGAATAGCGATCCTCTTTGCGGGACCGCTCTTTAATTTTCTGCTCGCTCTTGTCGGATCGGTTATTCTCGTCTCCGTTCTCGGATATTACTCGCCGGTCGTCACGGGCGTGACAAAGGATTCGCATGCGGCCGAGGCCGGTCTTGAGGATGGCGACATCATCACGTCCTATCAGGGGTCTGCAGTTGTCATCGGTGACGACATCAGTACCTGGGAGGTGCTGCACGGTGCCTACACGGCGGACAGCACGATTACTCTGAAGGTCGTGCGGGATGGAAAGACACTTACGATTTCCTTTCGCCCGGACACGATCGTCCGCTACATGCTCGGCATTACGTACGCCAACAGCTCGTCGAGCTGCGAAATCACGGCTGTCTCGGACGGCTCTCCGATGAAGAAAGCCGGTGCGGTGGCGGGCGATACGATTACCGCTGTGAATGGGACAGCGATCAAAAGCGGCAGTGAACTCTACAATTACTTTCAGGAGAGCCCGTTGGATGGCTCGGAGGTTTCCGTGTCCGTCAGGCACAGCGACGGAACACGTGATACCTATCAGATCACGCCGGTTGAGAATGATACAATTTCCACAGGATTCTCCTACGGAAAATATCAGAAGGCAGATGCACTGGCTGTGCTGAAGTATGGCAGCTATGAGGTCATCTACTGGATCAAGACAACAGTGAAATCGGTCGCGGGCCTGTTCACGGGACGCTTCAGCGTCAATGATCTGTCCGGACCTGTCGGCGTCGTCGATGCCGTCAGCTCGACTTATGAGGAGGCAAAGTCATACGGGACGCTGATTACCTGGATGAGCATGATCAATCTGGTCATTCTTCTCTCGGCTAACCTTGGAGTTATGAACCTGCTTCCGATTCCGGCTCTTGACGGCGGACGAATTCTGTTTCTCCTGATTGAGGCGGTTCGCGGCAAGCCGGTCAGCAAGAAGACAGAGACTGCAGTTGAGTCGGTGACGGCTGTGCTGCTGCTCGCGCTCATGGTCTATGTGATGTACCACGATATCGTGACATTTAACAAGCGGTTCTGAGCGGAAGACAAGGCGCTTCCGCCGGCCGATGGAGGCGGGATGATTTTTATTTTCACGGCGCTGATGCCGGAGGCTGAGCCTTGGATACGGGAATTTTCACTGAAGCGCACGGGAGAAGGCTCCGCCTTTCAGCAGTTTGCAAATAAGGAGCGCGGCGTCGTTCTCACGGTTACGGGAACTGGACCGGTTCGGGCAGCGGCAGCAGTTGGATTTGTTCTCAGTGGAGTTTCATCGGATGATATGACCCTTGTTCTGAACTTCGGAAGCTGCGCAGCTGTACGCGGCGGGCGGGGTGAGATGCATGAAGACGGCATAGACTCTGGGGAGACGCCGGTTCCGCTTTATCTGATTCACAAACTGACGAATACAGAGTCTGGAAGACAGTGGTATCCTGACCTTCTGACCGGGAACTGTCTTCCCGAGGCTGAACTTCTGTCAGGGAGCAGACTGTATACAGGCGATGAGGCAGATGAGATGAGAGAGGACCGGAGTATCCCGGCCCTTTTTTGCAAAGAACGGCTCTACGACATGGAGGGCGCGGCCCTTTTTGAGGCGGCGAGCCTGTTCGTCGGTCCGCATCAGATTCACGTACTGAAGTTTGTGACTGACAGCGGAGATACGGAACATATTACGCCGGATCTGGTGAGACATGCCGCAGAGGCGGTCGCTCCGCGCGCGGCAGAATATCTGCGCCTTATTCTGGAAAAGGCTTGCGTCGGAAAGGCCGCGGAGACAGGGAAGACTCCGGCGGGTTCCGACAGAGGAGAGACGTGCCTGGTCATTGGAGGCGGCAATTTTGTGCGGAGCGGAATGTTCCCGAACCCTGCTGCGGATCAGGAGGCACTTGCGCGGGGACTGTGCGCGTCGCGCACGATGTGTACGCAGCTCTTTCAGATGATCCGTTATGCGGACCTCATGGGAATCGGATGGCGCAGCCGGGTCCGTCAGTGGGCGGATGAGGGTATTTATCCGGCGAAGGATAAGCGAACAGGGAAGAAGCTGCTTGCGGAACTGAGGGACATGATCCGGGGAATTCGGTGTGCTGATGAACGTGGCTGAGACGGATCAGGTGGGAGGTGAGAGGCATGAGCGGAGAATGCGGGAGAAGAACAGGCGAGGATCATCACGCTTCTTCGCACGGAGACAAATTCCGACACATCTATGTTGAGAGCAAGGTCCTGAGACTTAAGAGAACAGAACGTATTCTGGCACATTTTCCAAAGGCGGAGGTCATTGAGATCAGGCACTACAAGGATGTCTTCAACCGCCGCCGACAGAACCCGGCTGTGCAGCATCAGCATCAGAACCTGATTATTGCAGCGAAGGAGGGGCGACTTGTGTATCCGGGAGCTCCAGTGTGTCAGAGCTTCGGCAATGCGCACTTTTTTTATACGTCGTGTGTCATGAACTGTGTGTTTGACTGCGAGTACTGCTATTTAAAGGGAATGTATCCGTCGGGAAATCTTGTGGTTTTCGTGAATCTTGAGGATATCTTCGAGGAAGTCAGGGGGCTTCTTGCGAAGTTCCCGGTTTATCTCTGTGTCTCCTATGATACGGATCTGATGGCAGTTGAGGGGCTGACGGGATATGTGGAGGAATGGGCCCGCTTTGTCCGGAGCAATCCCGGACTTTCTATCGAAGTGCGGACGAAAAGTCGGCATCTTTGTACGGAGACGCTTCAGCAGGCGGCGCCGGGGGACGGGCGTGTCATTTACGCTGTGACACTGTCCCCGGAAGAAGTGATTCGTGCGTATGAACATGGGACAGGAACACTGGAGGGAAGACTCCGGGCGGCTCGTTCTTTCATGGATGCCGGATTTCCGGTCAGGCTCTGTTTTGACCCGATGATCTACATGCCGGGTTGGGAGGAGATCTACGACCGGATGATCAGACAGGCTTCGGAGACGATAGATTTCTTGCGCGTCCGCGATTTCAGTGTCGGGAGCTTTCGCATCTCGGAGACCTATCTGAAGCCGATGCGCCGCGCTCTGCCCCGTGCGGCCGTTGTCCAGTATCCGTTTGAACTTACAGACGGCTATTATCACTATCCGGCCGTGCTTGCGGACAGAATGGAGCTGTTTATGGAACATGCGATACGGCTCTGCGCAGGAGACGCTGAAATTTTCCGATGGGAGGAATAAAATGCCGGAATACAGAATTCTGCTTACAGGAGCTTCATCCGGAATCGGAATGAAGATTGCATCCCTTCTTGCCGTCAGGGGCTGGGAGGTGTGGGGAATCGGCCGGGATTTCTCAAAGACAGACCGGACGCTTCTTAGGGCCCCTCATTTTCATTCGGTATCCTGTGATCTGCTGATAAAGGAGGAGAGGGACGCGGCCTTAAGAATGATCCGCGCCATGGCCGCAAAGGAAGGAGGCATCAACGTTCTTATTAACAACGCGGGTGCCGCGTGGTATGGACTTCATGAAAATGTAAGTCCGGAGAGCATCTCCGCGATGGTTCGGACGAACCTGGAAGTTCCGATGATACTGACAGGATCCTTTCTCCGCGACTTCAAGAGAGACGGCGGGACTGTTATCAATATTGCTTCCGTCACGGGCGAGGAGTACGCAAGCCCGCACGGGGCCGCATACGGGGCGACAAAGGCAGGACTACTCAGCTTCGGCAGAAGCATTTTTGAGGAGGCGAGAAAATGCGGGGTGCGCGTGACGACGGTGATGCCGGATATGACAGACACGGAGCTGTACCGGCATGCGGACTTTGCGTGCGATCCGGATGAAGGCGCTCATCTCTTGCCGGAGACAGTCGCAGAGGCTGTCCTCTATGTCCTGAGTCAGCCGGACGGTGTTGTAGTGCCGGAAATCATGCTCAGGCCGCAGCTTCGGAGAATCCGCAAGAAGTCGTGAATGGTGTGGGGTACTTCGGCGCAGCGGCCTGCTGATTTTTACCTGAGAGAACCCAACCCGTAAGAAGCTGTGAATGGCATCTGTGACAGTCTGGAATTGCAGAGCGGGAATCCGCGGCCGCTCTGTGGACGGGCAGTTCACGAAAGCAAATATTAAAAAAAGATGTTGACAGGAGAAAACGAGACTGGTATGATATTAAACGTTCTGAGCAGTACAAATGCTTGGATGGGCGGAAGTGTCGGAATTGGCAGACGAGCAAGACTAAGGATCTTGTGCCAGCAATGGCGTGTGGGTTCAAGTCCCATCTTCCGCAGAGAGCGGGAACCTCTGATGAGGTTTCCGCATTTTTTGTTTTATTCGGCGTTTCCCGGAACATTGAGAAGCGTTCTGAGCCCGGAGCTGCTGAATCAATAAGTTTTTTATACATTTTTATGTTTGTGCAGCGCCGGCAGTATGTAAAATATATGCAAGAAGCAGGCCCGCGTATCACAGCAAGGCTCTTCCTGCCACCTGCAGGTGGCGGGTTTTCGCCTGTAAAAACGAAGGGATTCTATTTATGAAAAAAGAGATGGAGAACACAGGTGGAAAGCTGGCTCTTCCGGAAAGGCGGGAGATCAGCTTTGAGCGGTGGGAGGAAGAGAATGTGCAGCAGTACGAGCTGCTGATGGAATTTTATGAGGCGGCGATGGAGAAGACGGTACGTGTGCTGAAGGATCTGTCTGAGCAGATTCTTGCCGAGAAGGGCAGCAATCCGATTCGCCGTATTTCCTCGCGCCTCAAGTCATCGGCGAGTATTGCGGAGAAGCTTGCCCGAAAGGGACTAACCTATGTGGCGGACAATATCGAGGAACACGTGCACGACGTCGCGGGTGTCCGTGTAATCTGCCCGACGCCGAATGATGTTTATCTCGTCGCAGCGCGTGTCCTTGATCGGCCGGAATTTACGCTCGTGCGCAAGAAGGACTATATTCTGAACCCGAAGAAGACCGGGTACAGGAGTCTGCACCTGATTCTCACCATGGATGTGACTGTGAACGGAGAAAGTCGGCGCATACCGGTCGAGATACAGGTGCGGACGATAGCGATGGACTGGTGGGCCTCGCTCGATCACGATATGCGCTACAAGACACCCGATCTTGCGATCGACAGTCTGTCGAGGGAACTTGAGGAGTGCGCGAGACTTGCGGAGAAGCTCGACGCGAAAATGCTCGAGGAAGAGATTGGCAGAAGCAGTATCTGAATTGCGATTTTTTGAAAAAGAACAAAATCACAGTTGACAAATGAAGTGAGTTTCTCTATAATTTCTTTTGTTGTCACGGAAATGAATTTAATTCATTGATGTGCATGCGGAAGTGTCGGAATTGGCAGACGAGCAAGACTAAGGATCTTGTGCCAGCAATGGCGTGTGGGTTCAAGTCCCATCTTCCGCAGAAATGGCGGGAACCGGTGAGGTTCCCGCTTTTTTTTGTACAGGTAAATCCTGCCGGGCGCACGTCATTTGCCTAGCCGGACCGGATGCGATGCCATAAAGGCGCTTGCCTTGCCCTTCATGGCCCTTGACGCGTTTCTCCTTTCAAGATCCGTCTGGCGTTTTCGGACGGAATCTGTATAATGTACGGGGAGGAATAAGAATATGAAAAGAAAAATGATTGCGCTGTTTCTGGCTGCTTCTCTGGCTGCGTGCGGCGGATGCGGTACCGCCCGGAATGATAGCGACGCTTTGTCGTCTGTCAGTTATTCGGAGAGAACGGCCGTTTCCGAGGCGTCTTGTGCTTCATCAGCCGGGGAGAGTGCATCTGCCGCACAGACAGCTCCTGTTTCGGTGGCTGCAGAGACTCCGACACCGGCCCAGACAGAGACGCCACCCCCGACGGAGACACCGGCTCCGGAGTCGGATGAGGTGACGAGCGAGACAGTCGCCTTTGATCCGAACTGGACGTATGCGGGAAATTCACAGATCCATGCGGGGACAGCTGTGCTCTATACGGCAAAGCCAAGCCTTCGGAAGAACATTACAGTCTGTGTTAATGCAGGCCACGGAACTGAAGGAGGCGAGAATGTCTATACACTCTGCCATCCGGACGGTTCCGCAAAAGTCACGGGCGGATCAACAGCGGCCGGTTCAACCTACGCGATGGCTGTCGCAGGCGGAACGACGCTCCTCGACGGAACGCCGGAGCGCTCGGCGACTCTTTCACTCGCTCTGCTCCTTAAGAACAAGCTTCTTGATGCCGGCTACAATGTGCTCATGATTCGCGAGACGGACGATGTACAGCTCGATAATATCGCCCGCACGCTGATGGCAAATAATCTTGCGGACTGTCATATCGCGATTCATTACGACAGCACAGACAGCGACAAAGGCGCTTTTTATATGAGCGTGCCGGACAATGCGGCTTATCGCGCCATGGAGCCTGTCGCGTCGACCTGGGAAAATGATGATCTTCTCGGAGACTCGGTGATCCGGGGGCTCTCGGCGGTCGGAGTGAAAATTTACAGCTCGGGGTCTCTTGAGGCAGATCTCACGCAGACATCCTATTCGACCGTCCCGTCCATTGATCTCGAGGTCGGCGACCGCGCATCGGATCACTCGGAAAATGTACAGAGCACGATCGCGGACGGCATTGTGCAAGGCGTGACGAATTATTTCGGCCAATAAAAGCGGAGGAGAAGATGACAGCGAAAAACCACGGACATATACTCACGAAAACGCCGGTCGTCTGTCTGCTCGCGCTTTTCTGCTGCTTCCTGTGGGGAAGTGCATTTCCTGGCATCAAGACCGGGTACCGGCTCATGCATATTGCCGCGGGAGAGACGGCGTCCCAGATTTTCTACGCGGGGCTCCGCTTCACGCTTGCGGGTATTCTGGTCATTCTCGCAGGGAGCGTGAGTGCGAGAAAATTCCTTCTTCCGGAGCGGAAGACAATTCCGAAGATACTTCTGCTCGCCGCGTTCCAGACATACGGGCAGTACCTGTTCTTCTACGTCGGCCTTGCCCACGCGCCGGGAGTCCGGGCGTCAATTCTCGAGGGCGTGTCTTCATTTGTTGCGATCCTCTTTGCAGCCTGCGTGTTCAGGATGGAAAAACTGACGGGGCGCAAGATCATCGGATGCCTTCTTGGATTTGCAGGCGTTGTGATCATCAGTTTCGCGCCCGCTGCGTCCTCGGCGGGATTTTCATTTAACGGAGAAGGATTTATTCTTATATCAACCGTGATGTATGCTCTGTCGTCTGCGATGATCAAGCTCTTTTCAGAACGTGAGGACCCGGTGCTTCTTTCGGGCTGGCAGTTTCTGACAGGAGGCGTGGCGCTTACGCTCTCAGGAATGGCGGCGGGAGGCCGGATCGGCAACTTTACGGGACAGGGAGCGATACTTCTTCTGTATCTGGCCTTTCTCTCGGCGGCCGCGTACACGATCTGGGGTGTTCTGCTCAAGTACAACCCGGTCTCGAAAGTCACGATCTTCGGATTCGCAAACCCGGTGTTCGGGGCACTCCTGTCGGCGGCTGTCCTCGAAGAGGGAAGTTTTCTGAGTGGCCGGTCGGTCGCTGCGCTCACGCTCGTGTGCGCGGGAATCGCGGTCGTCAACGCTCCGAAAAATAGCAGAATCTGATGAACTTTTTGCACAATTCGTGGGAATCTCGAATGAGCCATTGCGCTTCTCCGGATACTATGTAAAATGAATGTACATTTTATCCGGGAGGCGCATTTTATGCTGTTTGGAGAAATCGATCACAAGGGAGAGGATCTCACGGAGCGCTATGTAGCGGAGACTTTAAGAAGCGGCGATGCCGGTGCCGCGCGTCTGGCCCGCAGACAGGTCCATGTGCGCGCAAGTCGCGCCGCATATCTTGCGTTGATGGGTGAACCTGGGAATTCTGCGGAGGAAGATTTCAGAAGAGAAATGGAAGACGTGGCTCTTGAAACAAGGCGGAACCGCCTGATCTGGGACGCCTACTACCGGCTCGCACCGTCTCTGCAGAGCGTCCTGGAGCTTTACTACGTGAGAGGAGAGACGGTCGAGTCCGTGTCCGGGAGCCTTGGGATCTCGAAGAGGACATTCTGGAGAAGGCGGAGCGCCGCGGTCCTCGCGATTATGCGGCACGTCGGAGAGGTCTGAGTTGTCAATCTGCCGGCCCTGATGCTATACTAAATATAGAGATCAGATCATCGGGAGCCTGCGCAGTAGAACATATACCGGCTCTGCAGGAACCAGGTACTCGATAGGGAGGAAAAACTGCGGAGGAGACCTGGTGAATGGATTGACCGTGCTGACAGGCGCTGATCATATCGGGTGATGCGCAGCGCGTGAAGGCAGCGGGAAAGGCGGTGAAGAGATGGATAATATTATCATCGAAGGATTCATCGGATCAGGTAAGGGCGCAGCGGGCCGCGCCGTCGGGAAAGCCATGGACCTTGAAGTCGTGGACCTCGACAGGAAGGTCTCTGACCGCCTCAAGATGTCGGTCGCGGATATATATGAGAAGTTCGGAGAAGTGTACTTCCGCGCGATGGAGACGCTGGTCCTGAAGGAAATGTCCGAAGACAAAAAGGCAAAGAGGCGAGTCATTGTTCTCGGAAGCGGTGTCGCCATGATGCCGCAGAATGAGAAGTACTTGAAAGAGCTCGGTCATGTCTACTATCTGAGGCTCACTAAGGAGACGCTCAGAAAGCGGATCCGGGAGAGAAGCAGGGCGCACCGGTGGATCAGCAGTGATTCCTGGGACGAGCAGGTCGCTGCGATCTTTAAAGAGAGGGGACCTGCCTATATGAAGACCGCCGATGTCGTGGTCGACGCCGACGGCCTGAGACCAGAGGAGATTGCTCTCCTCATTAAGAGCTATGAGACGGGACAGACTCCAATTCCAGAGAAAAAGTAAGAGATTCAGAATACTTTTTCGCGGATCAGGTCAACGGGCATGTCTCTCCCGGTCCAGATGCGGAACGCGGCGGCTCCCTGCATGAGAAGCATGGATTCGCCATTTGACGTCCGGCATCCCGCTGAGGCGGCAAGCGCAAGGAGCGGCGTCTCCTTCGGGTGATAGATGATATCGTAGACAAAGAGATCCGGCCGCAGAAAAGACGCATCAGGAATCAGGCAGCGTCCGCTGCCTTTTCCGCCGTCCATTCCGACCGGGGTTGCATTGACAAGCACGGCGGACGTGCGGATTTCTTCACGAAGCTCCTCCGGATCGGTGTAGCTGTGAAGCGTGATTCTTGTCGCAGAGTGGGGCGCGAGCTTTGACGCAATATCCTCTGCGTGATTCCGCGACGAAGGGCGGTTTGCAAAGACGGCGATCTCGGATACGCCGTCGAGGGCAGCCTGAATCAGGATAGAAGACGCCGCTCCGCCCGTTCCGAGAAGGGTCATTTTCTTTCCAGGAAGAGGCAGGCTGGCAGATGCCATTGCATTCATGAATCCGGTGCCGTCGGTTGTGTGACCGGTCAGAACGCCGTCCTCATTTTTTACGGTGTTGACGGCGCCTCCGATCCGGGCTGCCGTCGAGAGTTTGTCGCAGAGAGGAACCATCGCGTGCTTGCATGGCATCGTGCAGTTCCATCCCGCGATGCCTTCCTCGCGGAGTTCACGGACGCGGTCTTCAATGGATCTTTCATTTGTTACCCGGAGGTCGTAGCGGCAGTCCATGCCGAGCGCCTGAAAGGAAAGATTCATCATGGCGGGCGACAGGCTGTGAGCGATCGGGTCACCGAGCAGGCAGTATGTTTGCATTGTTTACCTCCATATCAGGCAATTATTCAGCACACCGGGGAACGCGAAAGGTTCCGGTTTCGGAGATGCTGAATCGTTACCGTATCAGTTGAATTGACTGGAATATTTTATCATACGGAGATTTGAAATGGAAATACGGACAGTAGAAAATGATATCCGCGGGGCGGGAACGCCGCGCATAGCAGTGCCCGTCAGCGCAGGCAGTGAAGAGGGCCTTGTACGGCGGGCGAAAGAAGCCCGCAATGCGGGAACTGACATCATTGAGATCAGGGCGGATGCCTGGCCGGAGATTCAGGATGAGGCCTTTGTGAGGCGCATGCTGGCATCTGCGAAACATGCCGCGGGTCCTGTGGAGATTCTCTTTACGATCCGGACAAAGCCGGAGGGCGGGCAGGCGGAGCTCGGTGACGAGGCATATCTTCATGCGGTGAAGACGGCTATTATGAGCGGATGCATTGATCTTGTCGACATCGAGTACCGGAGAGCGGCGGCGCCTGCCTTGATAGAGACAGCCCATGCCTTTCATGTGAAGACTGTTCTGTCCGGCCACGATTTCTGTGCGACGCCGTCCGAGGAAGAAATTCTTCATCGGCTTCTCACCATGGAACATATGGGAGGCGACATTGCAAAGCTTTCGTGCATGCCGGAAGCGGACAGAGACGTCACGCGCATGTGCCTTGCAGCGGCCCGTGCGCGTCTTCAGATGAAGATTCCGACGGTCACGATCTCGATGGGCGCAAAGGGTGTTGTGACGAGACTTGCGGGAGAAATCTTCGGTTCCGCGTTCACGTTCGGTTGCCTCGACGGAGAGGAGAGCGCGCCGGGGCAGATCCCGGTCGGCAGGCTTCGGAAGAAACTGGAAGAAATTCATGCCCGCAGGGCACAGGGGCCGTTCATTTTCCTGATCGGGTTCATGGGAACGGGAAAGTCGACGATCGGAGAGGCTCTCTCGGAGAGGACGGGTCTGCCGCTCTGCGAGATGGACGCGCGGATTGCTGCGAGAGAAGGACGCACGATTCCTGTGATTTTCGAAAGGGACGGAGAAGAATATTTCCGTGATCTGGAGACCCGCGAGCTCATCCGTCTCTGTGAGGAAAAACGCGGTATCGTCTCCTGCGGAGGCGGACTTGCGCTGCGCGAGGGGAATCGTGCCCTGATGCGTTGCCTCGGAAGAACCGTGCTTCTCACGGCTGAGCCGGAGACCATCCTTGAGAGGCTGGCCGGTCAGGCGGCGGGGAGACCGAATCTGAAGAACCGGATGACAGAGGAAGGAATCCGCGCTCTCGTGGAGAAGAGACGCTCCGCCTATGAAGCCGCGGGTGAGATTGTGGTTCCGACTGACGGGAAATCGGTCGATGAGATCTGCGGGGAGATACTTGCGCGATGCTCTGCGTGAGCGGTGATTCTTTCCACATCGGACAGAGAGCACAGGAGACGCTGTGGCCTGGCGGAAAAATTCTGTTGCGTGACTTCGCTTTTTATTATACAATGAAGTGTACATTTACAAGGAGGAAAGTGTTTTATGGTTTCTGCAGGCGATTTTAAAAATG
>ONSX01000126.1 GCA_900320615.1 uncultured Eubacteriales bacterium | reverse complement strand
AAGTGATGTCCGGAAATCTAAGGCAGCCTTCCCTTGGACAAGGATGTTCCCGGAGTTCGCTCCTGGAATCCCACGGTTTTAACCGTGGGAGGAGGTCAATTATTTAAAGAGAGGCGGAGCCTGTATGGAATTTCAGATCAGAAAGAACGACGACAAAAAGAAAGAGAACATCGCGCCGGAGGAAATTGAAAAGCGGCTGCTCACCTGGCCGGACTGCTACTACAAGGAGCGGTCCGCATCTGTCCGGATGGCACTTCTTGATGAGGCGGACAGGCGGGGACTCACGCCGGAACAAAACCAGGTACGGCGGCGCCTTTTTGAGCTCCGGTACAGGAAGGAACCGAACGGGGAGACTACGGATCTCTACATGCGCCAGTGGATGAATATGCGGTTTCTCGAGCAGAGCAGCACTGGTCTCTTCTCGCGGAAGAAGCCGGCGAAGGTGACGAAGCTTCTCGATGCGATGGGGTTTCAGGAAATGAAGACAGAGGAAGAGAAGCGTCTCCTCTATCAGGAGATCTACCACCTGGCCATGCTCTACATCTCCCTCTGCCAGGAGGACAAGCAGTTTGGCTCCGTGATCTTCGGGTTCGGAACCGTGAAGGAGAGCACGCTCATTGACCGGATCCGGAATGAAATAAGAATCGTCGCGGTCGATGTCCCGCGGGAGTTTGGCTGTGAAGAGGAGTGCAGGATCTGGTCTGACGCGATTCTTGCGGCCAGCGAGGACATATTCGGGAACGCGTGATGAAATCAGGAATCGCCATTGCATTATCCCGACTGAAATGCTAGAATTTATTCTTGTAATCTTCTAAACCGCATCCAAAGGAGGAAATCACATGTTAGATGGTAGAATCTACAACTTTTCAGCCGGCCCGTCCATTCTGCCGGAACCGGTACTTTTAAAAGTCCAGAAGGAGCTTCTCAACTGCGGAGGCTCCGGCATGTCCGTTCTGGAGATGAGCCATCGATCCAAGGTGTTTGACGATATTATCAACCAGGCTGTTCAGAACGTGAAGGATGTCATGAACGTCCCGGATAACTACACGGTTTTATTCCTTCACGGAGGCGCTTCGGCCATGTTCGCGGCGATCCCGATGAACCTCGGCACGAAGTCAGGAAATGCAGACTATATTGTGAGCGGAAACTTTTCAGGACTTGCCCAGAAGGAAGCGACCAAGTACCTGAAAGAGGCGAGAATTGCGGGCAGTTCGAAGGACGACAACTTTAGTCACATCCCGACACAGGAAGAGCTGGATCTCAATCCGAATGCAGATTATGTTCATGTCTGCTGGAATAACACGATTTTCGGAACGACTTACAAGTATATTCCGGACACAGGCAATGTCCCGCTTGTCGCGGACATGTCCTCCAGCATCATGTCTGAGCCGGTCGATGTCAGCAAGTTCCAGATGATCTATGCGGGTGTTCAGAAGAACCTCGCTCCGGCAGGCCTTGCGCTCTGCATCATCCGCAATGACCTTCTCGGCGAGCCGATGAGCATCTGCCCGAAGATCTGGGACTTCAGGAAGGAAGCTGAGAAAAATTCCATGCTGAACACACCGGCGTGCTTCCAGATCTACATGGTGAAGCTTGTCACCGACTGGATCAGGGAGACCGGCGGTCTCGAGGCCATGAAGAAGAGAAATGAAGAGAAGGCGGCGATCCTCTACGACTACCTCGATTCCCAGAACTTCTTCAAGACATCGGTCCGCAAGTCTGACCGCTCGATGATGAATGTCACGTTCCGCACGGGCAGCGATGAGCTGGATAAGGAATTTGTCGCAGGACAGGCGGCCCACGGCTTCAGCAATCTGAAGGGACATCGTCTGGTCGGCGGCATGCGTGCCTCTATCTACAACGCGATGCCGAAGGAAGGCGTCGAGGCGCTCGTTCAGTACATGGATGAGTTTGCAAGGGCTCATCAGTAATTTCACATAACCATGCAGATCGGTCCGCGGCCGCGTGCCGCGGACTCTTTTATACTTTTCAGGAGACATCAAATGGCAGTATTCAGACCGTTCAAGGCAGTCAGACCGGCACCGGAGCTCGCGAGGAATGTCGCGGCTCTTCCGTATGACGTCATGAATTCGGAGGAGGCGCGGGAGATGGTCAGGGAAAATCCTGTGTCCTTTCTTCACATTGACAGGGCAGAGATCGATCTTCCGGAGGGAACAGATCCTTACAGCGCGCAGGTCTATCAGAAGGCCGCCGAAACCATGAATGCGCGCATAGCGGACGGAACCTACATCACGGACGATGAGCCGTGCTACTACATCTATCGGCTCACTATGAATGGCAGAAGTCAGGCAGGTATCGTCGGTTGTGCGTCCATTGATGATTATATAAACGGTACAATTAAAAAGCACGAGCTGACAGTCGAGGCCAAAGAGCAGGACCGCATCCGTCATGTGGACGCGCTCAATGCAAACACGGGCATCATTTTCCTGACGTTCCGCGGCAGTGAGACAATCGAGAGTGCAATGAAGGAGATCATGCAGCAGGAGACGCCGATCTACGATTTCACGGAGGAGGATGGCATCCGTCATGAGATCTGGAAGGCTGATGCGTCAAGAGACGGAGAACTGCAGCGCGCATTTTCCGCCGTCCCGTGTCTCTACATCGCGGACGGTCATCACCGTGCAGCCTCGGCGGTCAAGGTCGGCCTGAAGAGGCGGGAGGAAGCCGGGAACTGGACTGGAGATGAGGAGTTTAATTTCTTCCTCGCCGCGGCGTTCCCGTCATCCGAGCTCGCGATCTGGGACTATAACCGCTATGTTCACGATCTGAACGGGCTTGCAGAGCAGGAATTCATGAGCCGCATCGGGACATACTTTGAAGTCAGAGAATTCGATGCACAGCCGGACGGCTCCTCCGAGGAGGCGCTTGCGGCGGTCAGACCGAAGACGAAACACACCTTCAGCATGTACATGAACGGGATCTGGTACGGTCTCACGGCCAAACCGGAAGCTTATGACGAGGGGGATGTCGTGAGCCAGCTCGATGTGACGATTCTCCAGAACAGGCTTCTTGCGCCGGTGCTCGGAATTGGAGATCCGCGCACGGACGGGAGAATTTCATTTGTCGGAGGAATCAGGGGACTTGCGGAGCTTGTCAGACTGACAGACAATGGGGGCGGCGTCGCCTTCGCGATGTACCCGACGACGATCGATGACCTCATGCGTATTGCGGATGAGGGAAAGATTATGCCGCCGAAGTCCACATGGTTTGAGCCGAAGCTCAGGTCGGGGCTCCTGATACACAGACTCAGATGAAAAACAGGGGACGGAATCCGTATGGATGCCGTCCCTTTTCTGTGGTAAGATAGGTGCATCTGATAATTTGATGTCGGCAGACCAGGCCGGCAAGAGAGGCGGGAGGAGCTTTAGTACATGGCGAGGACAAGAAACCGGCGCTTTCTGGGAATCCCCGATGAATTCTGGATCGGCTTTGTGATCATGGTCGGCTGCTTTCTGAAGCTGGTCTATGACACAAGGATCTCATACAGTGCATTTACGATCAACGCG
>ONSX01000034.1 GCA_900320615.1 uncultured Eubacteriales bacterium | reverse complement strand
ATTATGTAAAATATACTAAGGTTTAACATGTTTGTACTGCATGGGAAGTTTTAGTACCTGGTACAGACAGTAACTACGAAATCGTAGTTACGGCAGAGCAAGCTCTGCCGTAAAGGGTGCTGTCAGCCACCCCATGATGTAACGCCACTTTAGATAGCAGTATCTATTGGGGGTAAAGGTCGGAGACGCAAGTCGTTAGTACGACTGGGCAGTTACAAGCCCATGACCTTTAGGTCGTGGGTAGTTGACCAGCAGCAGACATCATTACAGGGTCTCCGTGCCTGATCTCATAACTAATACCTCCCGGCGTAAGATGTGCATTGAAGTCCTTCAAATCCATGCCATACCATTCTACAGTTTTAGCAATGAAGGGGAGTAGCTCCTGACTACTGTTACCCACAGCCTTATTGCAGAAGGAATAAAAAGCGAACTAGCCTAAACCAACTATAGCACAGATACTGTAGCAGAAGAAGCCCAAGAAGGGAGCATCCCCATCTTTCTGGCACTAACCTGGCAGGCTTTCGAAGAAAAAACGATATCTTAAGATCAGCCTTCTGTGAACTACTCCGACTTATAGAAGTCGGGGTAGTTCACAGAAGGCACCGTTAAATGCGCCATCATTACTCCAAGCTCACCTATGATACGCTTTTTTCTTATGCATAATAAATAAGCGAGTCAGATCTGTATAAAGATTTGACTCACTTCAATTTGCCCATTGCCCGTTTTATTTGCTGGCAGTCCACGCTTCAACTTCTGATCTCAGCGGAATGGAATCAGCCGCTCCCGGCCGCGTCACGGCAATCGCCGATGCGCGGGAAGCAAGATCAAGGGCGTGCGCCGCATCTCCTGATGCATAGTAGTCCGCAATGAAATACCCCGTAAATGTATCGCCTGCCGCGGTCGTATCAATGGCCTGCGCAGGATACGCCATTTGCCTGATGGTCTGGCCCTTTCCGTGGAAGCACGAGCCGTTCCCGCCCAGCGTCAGCACAGTTTCCGCTTTCGGATACCGTTCCTCAAGGCCTTTCAGAATCCGATCAGGATCTGTCTCACCGGTCAGATCGCCGCCTTCAACTTCATTGAGGATGAAGAATGATACAGCGCTGAGGTCCATCGTCATGAGCTCTTTTGTCATGGGAGACGGATTGAGAATGACCGTCATCTGCTTTGTGGCAGCTTTTTCCAGAATATAAGGCAGGCAGCTGATCTCATTTTGAAGAAGAACCAGGTCTCCCTTCTCAAAATGCGCGAAGACCTCATCGACATACGCCCGATCAATCCGCTGGTTTGTGCCGCCAAAAAGCACGATGCTGTTCTGGCCCTCATCATCCACCTGAATCACACAGCTGCCGTTCGGCCCGTCCAAGTGTTCAATGAGATCCGTATGTACGCTGGCATTCTGAAGTCGCCTGATCAGCGCCTGCCCATCTTCCCCGACCGCCCCGGCATGCCAGACCGGCGCGCCGGCCTTCGCAAGAGCAATCGACTGGTTGAGTCCCTTGCCTCCACAGTGTGTCTCGACACCAAGCGATGAGATTGTTTCCCCCGGCCGCACAATAGCATGTACACGGTAGACATGATCCAGATTGAGCGACCCAAAACACAGGATTTTCATGGAAAACCTCCTCGATAAATAAAATCCCCGACATTCTTTCCACAAGTCAGAGAGAATGCCGGGATCCAGACATTTCTATTAAAGCGCCGCGGATCCTGAGCTGCCCATATGATTCTGCCAACCGCGACGCTGCTGTAACACAGCCTCAAATCGATATCGAAATTTCTCACAAGCCCATCTCCGATGGCTTGCTCTCATCAACTTGAAGCTGCACTACTGCCCTGTTTCTTATACGGAAATATAATTCCGAATGCCTTCCAGAACATATTTACCGGCCACGGCACCCTGATCTTCCGTTCCTTTTGCCTTTGCCGCAAAGACAGCCGCCTTCCCGTATTTCGGAATCATATCCTTTGTCGCCTCGACGCCGCTCTCAGCCCCCCTGAGGGCTGCCTCCGCCACATCTGACAAAGTTCCGCCTGCGTCTGCCGCCTGCGTCGCCTGCTCAGAAGCCGGCAGAAAAGCATCATAAATAGTTCGGTCGCCCGGCTGGCATTTGCCGCGCTTCTGCAGCCCATCCGCAAACGCGGAAACAAAAGTTGCCAGCTCCCCAGGTCCGATCTCATTTTTTCCCTTTAATGCTTTCCCGGCCGCCATAAGGCCGCTTGCCATGAGGGTTCCCATCGTGGAGGGAACGACGCCGGCCATCTTCATACCGGCTTTCATCAGTGTTTTGCCGATGTCATGCGGATCTGTATTGTCCCGGATCAGCTGCGGAAGCTCGCCATACCCTTTACTCATGGTGAGTCCCAGATCTCCATCACCCATCCGGGCATCCATGGCGCACAACTCCTCCTTTTTCTCTGCAAAGATCGCCGCTACCGATGAAAACATGTCATCGAGTGTCTCGATCGTAACCTTCTCTACTGCCATAACGTCTGCCTCCCTTATATCTGCGTATAGAACGGTGTATGGACCGGAAGATCAATTTCCTTCCGCATTTCCTCATCCACAATGCGGCAGATGCTGATAGACGCGCCAGCCATCTCCATGCTGGTCGCATACTCGCCGACGAAAGTGCGATAGACGCGGATCTTCTTGTCATCCAGAATTTTCCGAACACTTCCGGAAAGGATGTACAGCTCTTCCTGACTAGTTGCGCCAAGTCCGTTGATCAGAACGCAGACCTCTTCCCCTGCCGCGACCGGCATATCCTTGAGGATGGAATCCAGGGATTCCGCCGCCAGTTCATCCGCCGTTCTGATCGGTCCGTTCCAGACACCCGGCTCACCGTGAATGCCCATGCCCATAGCCATTTCATCATCCTTTAATGTGAAGTTCGGATGGCCGACTTCCGGAATAATGCACGGAGTCAGCGCAAAGCCGACGGTTCTTGTCTGATCTTTCGCCTTCTGCGCGGCTGCCAGTACCTCATCGAGACTGCCGCCCCATGCGGCTCTGGCACCGGCGCACTTGTACATGAAGAAAATACCGGCAACGCCGCGTCTCGCATCCGGATTCGCATTTGATAAGACATCATCCGCTCCGACAATGCTCTTTGTTTCGATATCATCCATATCCAGCATCTCGGATGCCATATCAAAGTTCATGATATCGCCCGTATAATTGCCGTACAGGAACAGAATGCCCTTGCCACTATCGACCGCTTTCGCAACATTGTAGATCTGCTCGGCTGACGGGGACTGGAAGACGCCACCGACGCCGCAGCCATCCAGCATGCCATCTCCGACGTAGCCAAGGAACAAAGGCAGATGGCCGGTACCGCCTCCCGTAATAATCGCAACCTTATCCGGCTTTTTTTTGGCAATGCAGTAGCAACGCAGATCATCGTTTACATATTTTACCATGTCGTTCGCCGCGTAAATGCCGCGAAGCATGTCGTCAGTATAATTTTCCGGAGCATTGATGATTTTTTTCATAGCCATAGTCTTATCCTCCTCAGTTTTATGTCCATTCGTTACTTATTGGCCTTCTGCGCTTCCTCAGATTTTCTTCGCGCTTCCGCTGCCGCTCTCCGTTTGATCGCAATTGCATCAACAACAAGAGCTGCGACCAGAATCACGCCGTTGACAAAGGTCTTCATCGTATCCGGCTGCCGCATGATTGTGAACGCGTTCGCGATCATCTGCAGCAGAATAATCGCCATAGTGACCCCAGACACTTTTCCGTCACCGCCATCCGGATTCACGCCGCCAAGGACGACAATGAGCAGGGTCAACAGGGTGTATGACACGCCGTTCGATGACTTCGCAGAATTCAGATGTGAAGTGATCAGGATACCGGAGATGCCGCCAAGAATGCCTGATGTCATATAGGCTGTCACAATCGTCTTCATCGTATTGATACCGGAATATCGAGCCGCCTTAGAGTTGGACCCGATATAATACACTTCATGTCCGAATACCGTGCAATTCATAACAAACCATACGATGAACGCCACTGCAATGAAGATAAAAATGACATACGGAACCGAGCCAAGGGAGCCATTTGCGATATTGACGAACGCATCCGGCAGGTTATTGATCGCCGGGCCTCCGGTGATCGCAAGCGCGAGTCCCTGATACAGCTGCAGGGTGCAGAGCGTAACCAGCATGGCCGGAATTTCCAGCGATCCGATGATCACACCATTGATCGCACCGCAGATAAGGCCGACGACCATGGCCATGAGGCATCCAAGGATGATCGAACCTGCGCTTCCGCCCATCTTCTGCATAATGAGGGCAGCTACGACACCGGAGAGATCCATGATGCCAACCAGCGACAAGTCGATGCCGCCGGCAATCATGCAGATCATCATGCCAAATGCCAGAATGCCGTATTCCGGGAACTGATAGACCATAGAACTGAAATTGGACGCCGTATAATACGTCTTACCTTTCGTGATGGCCATGAGCAGAAGAACGACGACCATGAGGCCGGCCAGCCCAAGAATATGATTATCTGTTTTCTGAATCCGTTCTTTCAGCGACATCATCGTCCCACCTCCTCTCTGTTCCGTCTGGCAGCTCTTGCGGACCGCTTTGCCTGCCAGGATGTCAGGATAGTTCCGACGAGAATGACGATACCGACCATAAAGGTCTGCCAGGATGTCGGAATGCCAAGCATGTTCAGATTGTTCTGCACCATCGTGATAAGCAGGACACCGAGGAAAGTTCCCAGGACATCGCCATATCCGCCGGTAATCCGAACACCGCCGATGACGCAGGCAGCAATCGTAATCATTTCATCGCCCATGAGCGCAGATGTTGTCGCCGAATGCATCAAAATGTTATACATCATCGCGGTAATTCCCGTAAAGACGCCAGAGAATACGTATGCGAAGAACTGCAGACGGCGGACATTGAATCCGGCCATCCGAGCCGCATTCTTATCGCCTCCGATTGCGTAAAGGCCTCGTCCCAGCATCGTGTGTTTTAACATGAAGTGGACAAGAATACAGGCAATGATCGGAACGAGAATCAGTACATTGAGCAGATACGTAAATCCGGTTTTCGGAGCGGTGTACTTGATGATGTTCGTGTTATAAATGGCCTGCAGACTGGAAGGAAGGGTCGTAAATTCCCGGGTTCCAAGGATGGTAACCATACCGCCGGAGACGATCGAACTGGTTGCCAATGTTGCAATGAGAGGCGGGATATTCAGAATCGAAACCAGGAATCCGTTAAGCAGGCCAAGCGCCAGCCCGATCAGGATCGCAAGAAGAAAAGCATAGGCTGCATTGTTGACGTGATTTACCTGATTAATGATATACATCGGAATATACATGGCCGCACATCCGATAGCCGGAAAGGAAACATCGATGCCTCCCGACAAGATCACAATCATTTCGCAGAGCGCAAAACACATCGTAAAGATGCCGGCTCTCGCAATCGTGATAATCGTAGCCGGACTGAAAAAAGCCGGCTGGCGGAGACCAACGATCAGACAGAACACAAGAATGATATACACAAGAATCATCTTTGTGCTGGTCAGCGCCTGTTTTACTTTGTTGTCTTTCATAGCTTCCTCCATCACAGGCTGAGATTATCAATTTTGTTGTCCGTCACAAGTCCGACCCGTCCCTGCTTCATAACAATGATCTTGTTGCAGTTCTGGATCAGTTCCCGGATATCGTCAGAGATAATAATGATACCAATTCCGTTCTTTGCCTGTTCCCGCAGAATCTGATGAATCTCCGCTTTCGCTCCGATATCCACGCCAACGGTTGGCCCGTTCAGGATGAAGAGTTTCGGGTGGGTATTCAGCCACTTGGCAATGACGACCTTTTGGGCATTGCCTCCGGAAAGCGTCTTGACTGGAACATTCTCCGACGGAGTAACAACGCCAAGCGCCTTGATCAGATCTTTTGATGCTTTCGTCATCTCCGCATCATTTAACTTGATGCCATGAAAATACTGTCGGATAGAACTGGCCATCATGTTGTCCTTCACGGATTTATTAATAAACAGTCCCTCTGTCAGGCGATCCTCCGGCACGTATCCAATCTTGTTTTTGATCGCGTCCGCCACGGAGTGAATCTGGATCTCCTGCCCATTTAAGATAATCTTTCCAGCCTCCGGCGGCGTGATGCCAAAGAGCGACTCACCGATCTCGCTGCGTCCAGATCCGAGAAGGCCCGTAATGCCAACGACGTCTCCCTGGTTCACCGTGAATGATACATCATGGAAGGCACCTTTCAGACTCAGGTGCTCAACCCGAAAGATTTCTTTATCGCTGTGCGGCGGCTGATACTTCCTCCGGTCAATCTCATGACCAGTCATATCCATAATGAACCGGTCTTCATCGTATTTATCAATAGTGCCGGTCGAGACAAAATGACCGTTTCGAAGAATCGTCAGGCGATCCGCTATATCATAGATCTCGTCCAGCTTGTGGTTGACGATCATGATCGCGATGCCTTTTTTCTTGAGTCCCCGGATCACCTGCCACAGCTTTTTAACCTCATTGTCGGTCAGTGCAGTGGTCGGCTCATCCAAGATCAGGAGCTTGCAGTCATTGATAATCGCCCGGCAGATCGCCACCATCTGCTTGCCGGCGACTGGAAGCATCTCGAGCGGCATATCAGGATCCAGATCTGCGTCAACCCGCTTCATTGCCTCCGCAGCCGTCTGATGGATCTGCTTCCAGTTGACTCGCTTATTGCCTTTGAGAACCTCTCCATTTAATGCGATGTTTTCGGCAACAGTCAGGTTCGGGAAAACCGCGAAGTCCTGATAGATCACCTGAATACCCATCCGGATCGCGTCAATCGGCTTCATATGCTCGACCCGTTTGCCTTCGATTTCAATCGTACCGCTGTCAATATCATGGACGCCGGAAATGGCCTTGATCAGGGTGGATTTTCCGCATCCGTTTTCTCCTGCGAGGCAATGAATCTCTCCTTTTCGAAGGGTCAGATCCACACCCTTAAGCGCGTGGACACCACCAAATGATTTTGTGATGCCCGTCATTTGTAAGAATACATCATTTGCCATATGCTTCTCCGATTCAACCGGTTCGAAAATCCGGCGTCTTCTTTTCGTCTTTAAAGTCAGGAAAAGGGGCTGTGGACAGCCCCTTTTTGCCTGACCAATCAGAAGTTGTACTGATCCATGTTGTCCTTAGTCACATCGATACGAGCATCGCCATAGTAGACGCCGTCCTTCTCCGTGATCTTCTCATAACCTTTCACGCCAAGGTTCATGCCATCCTGCACATTGCCGTCTAAGGCTGCGATGGCCATGTTGATCATCGCCTGACCTGCCATTGCCGGATCCCAGACAGAGAACGAGGCGATTGTTCCGTCTTCGACGTACTGACTTGCGATAGATGCCATAGACGTACCAACGATAGCGACCTTGCCCGCCAGGCCAAGTTCCTCAACCGCCTGTGCGGCACCGACAACATCGGTCGAAGCAGATCCCTCAATCGCGACAATATCCGGATTCGCTGTCAGAAGCTCTTTCGTCTGATTATAAGACGATGTCGTATCATCACCTGTCTCGTAGCGTCCCAGGCAAGTCATATCCGGGAAGTTCTTCTCCTGATATGCCTTGGCTGCATCACACCACTCATTGTGGCTGACCGATGTTAAAGAACCGACGAACTGAATGTACTTTCCTTTTCCGTCGCAGAGCTTGCCCAGTTCCTTCATGAAGTTCTCGCCATATGCGGCATTCTGGAATGCCTCAATATCGTAGTCACGGCTGGATGCATCCATCGAAGCTGCCTCATGCGTAATGACTTTGATACCCTTCTTCTTGGCCTTCTCCAGAACCGGCGCCAGAGCCTGTGAATCGAACGGGACAACGCAAATTGCATCCCAGTCTTCCGAAAGCAGAGACTCCACGTAGGATGCCTGATCCGCTCCTTCTGCCGATCCGCCATAGAAGATGTCCGTGCCGTTTGTCTTATTGTAATCCTTAACGCCATCTTCCATTCGCTGGAACCAGGCGATGTTGGTCATCTTCGGAACAACCGCAATTTTGTAGTCCTTTGCGTCAAAGTGGGCGCTTGTCGCTGCTGCTGTCGATTCCGCTTCCGCTGTCGAAGATGTCACCACAGATCCGGTCGCACCTGTTGACGCAGCTTCTGAAACTGCCGCTGCTGCAGAAGACGCGGCTGTTGATGAGGAACTGCTGGCCGTTCCCGCCGAGCTGCCGCAGCCTGCAAGCATTGCAACTGACAGACCTACTGCCGTAAACGCTCCAAGAACTTTTCTTAACTTCATAATCGATCCTCCTTTTCCTTGTCTGAATTTGCCGGTCCGTTTAGTAAAGCGAATAGGCTCCGATCCGACACTTTACTAAACATATCGGTGTTATTAAGTTCTTTTGTTTAGTCAAATATTACTAGCGTTTAGTTGTTCCGTCAAGTGGTCTGTTGTAACTTTGTAAGTAATACGATACACATTGCTCATATTTTTGTGCATATTTTCTAGGATCAAAAAGAAAAAACGGAGCCTGATTTCCGCAAAGAAATTAGGCTCCGTTATCACTCGCTCTTATTCAAGAGATGATGCGCTCATTTGTTTTTTAACGTGTTTGTTTCACACTCTTTCTTGGCTTCAGTTGTCCTGTCACCGCCATCTTGACCGGGATCTGCTGCTGCTCCCGCATTTCCTCCAGAATCAGGTGCGCGGCCATCCGGCCAATCGTCTCCCGCTGTACATTAATAGTCGCCAGCGTCGGTGAACTGACACTTGCATACGGAATGTTGTCAAATCCGATAATCGATACGTCCTGCGGGATATGGTACCCATGTTCCTTGAGGCATGTCATGGCTCCCAGAGCGATCATGTCATTATCAGCGAACAGGCACTCCGGAACAGCAGCTCCCGCTTCCAAAAGAAGCCGCATGTCATGATGGGCACCTCGCAGAGTCGGTGTCAGTTCAAAGATCTGACTTGAGTCCGTTTCCATCCCCAATTCTTTTGCATAGCGATTGAACGCCTCTGCTCTGGCTGTGAAATTCTCAGCCTTCAGGGAACTTTTCAGGTAGCCAATCCGCCTGATTCCACTATCTGCGCAATATTTCAGCGCCGTGCGCACATTTTCCTCGTTGTTAATTCCGACACACGGATACGGATATCCGGGCATCAGGTTGTCAAGTACGATAAAGGGACATTTCATTTTCTGAAGAATGTCATACTGCTCTCGCGGCATTTCGGACGCAATCACGCAGATCCCCGCGATTCCGGGCAGCTCTGCCTGAGCAAGAAGCTCATCCGCTCCTCCATTGACTGTCATCTGCAGCAGGGTCACATTCTTCTTTTTCAGCTCCTCCTGCATGGCATCCATAATCATGGAAATAAATCCCTGATTCTCCTCCACCAGGATGCCGCTGTTTAAGTACGAGAGAGCAAGAACAATTTTGTTAGCCGTCTTCTTTCGCTCCGTGACCTGATATCCGGTTTCATCAATCACTTTCTGGATTGCCTCCCGGCGCTCCTCACTGACTCCCGGTTTTCCGTTCAATACAATGGAGACGGTTGCCGGAGAAACGCCGGCTATCTTTGCAATATCTCTAATCGTCATATTCTTCCTCTGCTATAGGCTCCGGGGATCATGTAAACAAAGGATTTTATTTATGAAGACCTTCGCCACATGTTGATGGTTTTTGTTTACTAAACGAAATGTATCACCAACTGGCGTTTAGTGCAAGCGAAATTCATTTTATACAGTGTAATTCGTCCCTGCAGATCGCTGTCAGTGAATGAATATATAGATAAAAACTGTATAACGAGATAAAAAGCGCAGTTGCCGCTATCTGATTACGGCAACTGCGCTTTCTTTGTATATCTGACCAGTCTAAGGCTCAGATACATTTGCATGAACTGCCCCATTGCCTAAAGGTAATGGGATTCTAAGAGACTTATGGCTCTATTTACGTTTCCACCTGACAAGTCAGGCAATCCTTATTCTTATAGGCGTGTCCATTTCGCCTCTATCGTATAATTGATGACACCGTTATAGGTATCCAGCGCATCATTTCTTGTCATTGTAAATGGCATCGCCACAGGATTCTTCCCAAGCTCGACTCTGGCCGGTACAGAAACTGTATAAGTCGGGGTGTCATCCTCTGTCTTTGCCAGTTCGAGATACACTGGAAACTGAATCATCAGCTTATCCTGCAAATCCTCTGCCACAGAGTTTGTGGAAACAGCCGTCTGATCGATCACGACCCCACTGCCGCCATTCCGGAATAGTCGCTGATACAAATCTTCATGCCTAGATTACATCTGCGTAAAGATGTGTCAATTTCTCGAAAAGCCGGAAAAGACAGTCGTCATCTGTTTGATGTTTGAGAAGCTGCCTCTGTCTGCAGCGCAAGTTGCACGATGTGCTCTGCACATTTTCTGAGATCCTGCTCATCCAGTGACCCGCTGTGAACCGCATCAATGACCGCATCAACATCCGCCTGTTTGCCTGGCATAATCAGGTCATTGCCTGCCTGTATGCACTGTGCAGGATCGGACGTTCCATACTTAAAAGTTTTTCCAGGCTCCATCTCAAGGCCGCCCGTCGTCCCCCAGTCGGTCATAACCATGCCGCGGAACCCCCATTCCTTCCGAAGCACATCCGTCAAAAGGTCACGATGGTTTGCCATGTGTGTTCCCGCAACCAGATTATACGAGGTCATCAGAGCCAGAGGCTGCGCGCGCCGAACCGCAATCTCAAAGCCGCGCAAGTAAATCTCCCGCGCTGCGCGCTCGGATACATGTTCATTGACGTGCATCCGGTTGTCCTCCTGATTATTGAACGCAAAATGTTTGATCGTCGTACCCTTTCCCGGATGGCTCTGCACGCCTTCTGTAATCGCCGCTGCACATACACCGGCCAGGAACGGATCCTCCGAATAATACTCGAAATTCCGTCCACAGAGCGGGTTCCGCTGAATATTCATTCCAGGTGCAAGCCAAAGATCTATGCCGAATTCTTCCATTTCACCGCCAACGAGATCACCCGCTTCCCGAAGGATTTCCAGGTTCCACGTCTGCGCGAGCATCGTTCCGATCGGGATCGCCGTGCAGTACTGGTAGCAGAGTGTCACGCCGTCCGGGGCCTCTGTCTCGTCCCTCTTCAAAACAAAATCCAGATCCAGCATAGCTGCACTGCCAACACCAGGGACAACATGGCCATTCTGATCTGTCCCATATATCTTGGAAATACGGATTCCGGCCGGGCCATCTGCCATAACCAGGTTTCTAATACCACGGCTCTCCTTCAGAATCGAGGATGTATCTCCGGCTGCGCCGGGTGTTACATCCGAGGCCTGCCCAATAAAAGATATCGCGTTGCCGCCCTCGCGCATCGTGCCGACACAAAGCGTTGCCATTTCCTCAACAGTAAGCTGAGAGACAAGATCCTGAACCGATGCCCTGCCACAGAAGACGTCTGTTGCCGTAAGTGTCTTTGATCCGCATCTGCCTGTATCTGACCGTTCCTCACGTTCGGAGTTCGCAATCTTCTGCTCCAGATCCATATTTTCAAATGCAAGGTGCGGAATATTTTCAGAATCTGCGGGCAGATGATTCATACCAGCCATGTGAAGTTCCGGCGAAAGTTCTTTTAGCGGCCAGTTATCTGCAAGAATGCTGCCGGTTCTCTGAACAAGCACCTCTTTCCTGACCTCAAGGATCGCGGCAACTCTGGTATGTCGCGAATGTTCACCTACACGGATGAGATAGGATCCGGCACTTACAATCCACGCATGCTTTTTCGTATCATAAGACGCGAGGTCTCTCACAGAAATACGAATCGTTACGAGTTCGGAGGCTCCGGGCTTAAGTTCTGTCGTCTTTGCAAATCCTTTCAGTTCCTGATATGGATTATCAAGGCTTTCTGTCCGTGACACGTATACCTGCACGACTGCCTTTCCTGCAAAGGAATGGCCTTCATTTTTCACACGAACATTTACAAACAGTTCATTATTCTTCAAAGTAACTGATTCTGCGTTAAATGCAAAATCCGTATACGACAGGCCGAAGCCGAACGGATACAGCACCTCCTTTTCAAAGGTGTCAAAATAGCGGTAGCCGACATAAATGCCTTCGCAATATTCCTCTTCATCGACATTGCCATTCATATGGCTGAACGTATCTGCGCATGGATAAGCATCGTACGCTCCCGCCCAGGTCGCCGTCAGATGGCCACTCGGCGTGACATCTCCCGAAAGAATTCTTCCAAGTGCGTCACCGCCGTTGCATCCTGCCTGACTCATAAGAATAATTGCGTCCACACGCGGATCCTGCTCAAGCGGCGTCAGATCCATGACACCTCCTGTATTCAGGATCACGATCAAATGCGTATAGTGGGCCTCCAGTGTCCGGATAAACTCAAGTTCTTCGTCATACAGCTGGTAGTCGCCCTTGTTGTTTCTCCGGTCAGCTCCTTCGCCGGAGATACGGGAAATGACATACAAAGCAGGCTCCGCGCCCGCTCCCTTCATGTCCTCATCTTCGATCGGGATCGCAGCAGGCTCCCGGTACGGGTTTGTAAAAAGCTGCATCACGGCGTTACCGTCACCACCCTGAATTGCCTTCCGGAGCGGAGCCGCATATGCCTCTTTTTGCTCTGCACAATACTGATCGTACCGGTCGAGCCAGCGCGCGGATGTAATTGTAAAGCCCGCATGCTGAAGACCATCTTCAATATTGACGCTATCCCGCACATTGACGGATCCTGATCCAGTCCCACCAATCACCGTATGCCGCGCGCCATTGCCGAACAGGGCGATCTTTCCAGTTTGAAGCGGGAGAACGCCATTATTCTTCAGAAGGACCATTCCCTCCTCCGCGAAACGCTCGGAGCGTTCACGATTTACCCGTTCTCTCTCACTGACAGAAGATGTTGTATGCTTCATTTCGATACCTCCTAAGGCATGTTGTGTTATTCTTTTGCAGTAAAATGAAGTTGGACATCTGAATAAAATAAAGATCCATGGCAGGATCTTTGGTAGAATGTAAGTCACCACAACAAACTTTCTACAGGAGAATCGCCACCATGAACTGCTCTTATTATACCATAACCACCCATATAAAAGGCAGACATCTTTTGTATGAGGAACGAGTTCTCATTCAGATTCGTCTTAAAGACAACTACTCCATCGGGCAATTGTCCGTGAGATCAGCTGCTCACCGAGCACTGTCTCGAATGAAATGGCACGGGGTTCAGTTACCTTGTATAACGGCACGTGACCCGTTATAAGGCGTCTGCTGGTCAGAAAGCTTATGATAACAACCGAAAGCACAGTTGCCGGCATTATGACTTTTTGAGCAGATCAGCGTTTCTGGAGTATGTGCTGAAACATTTTACAGAAGACGGCTGGTCTTTGGATGCCTGTGTTGGACGCGCTGTTCTCGATGGTGAATTTACCAGAGGACAGATCGTCTGCACAAAAACACTTTACCGCTATGTTGATCTTGGCCTTCTTGGTATCAGGAACCATAACCTTCCCGAAAAGCTGAAGCGTAAGTCCAAGAAACATAGATCTCAGATCAATAAGAAAAAGCCAGGCCGCAGCACCCCGAAACGTCCAAGGGAGATCGAATCCCGTGAGGAATTCGGGCACTGGGAATGATATTGGTTTTACAATGTCATGGAATCCGAAGTATAGTTTTCCCTTTTGATCCTCCGGAAGCGACCTTTTCGAGGGCTTTATTCACGTCTTCCAGGTTATAGATCTCATCCACAGACGCCTCGATCTTTTTATTTCCGAATAATTCCGGCAGACGCGAAAGTCCGGCCCCATCTTCATGAACAAAGACAAAATAGTAGCTCTGATCCTTTGCAGCTGCTATCCTATCGTACTTCTTCCCGGCAAATCCAAACAGCATCCTTTTAAATGCAGACATCCCCATTCTGACTGCAAATTCCCGGTTGGGCAGGCCTCGAAGAGAGACCAGCTTTCCGCCTCTTTTCAGAATGGAAAATTCTTTTTTTAGTTCTTTTTCGCCCAGCGTGTCAAGAACATAGTCCACATCGGAAAGAATCTTGCTGTAGTCTTCTTTTCTGTAATCGATAAAGCGGTCTGTGCCAAGACGTGTAACGCGCTCTTCGTTGGCTGCGCTGCCGTTGGTGATCACCTTCATTCCGAATCCTTTGGCCACAGGGATCGCCATGGCTCCGAGACTCCCGGTTCCTCCGGAGATAAAAACGTTCTCTCCGGGACTTGGCTGCATCAGTTCAAAAGCCTGCAGTGCCGTCAATGCGGTCAGCGGTATGCAAGCAGCTTCTTCATCCGTCAGATATTCCGGAATCTTTGCGACTGCCCTGTAGTCTACTGCAGCATACTCCGCAAATGCGCCGATCTTGCCAAGAGGCATCCTGCCGTATACCCTGTCTCCGGCGGAAAAGCCGGTCACAGAAGGCCCTGTTTTCTCAATTACACCGGCAAATTCATTTCCCATAATGAGCGGAAACTGATACGGCACAATCAGCTTTACTTCTCCACGGATGATCATGTTATCGAGGGGATTCACACCTGCTGTGTGGATCTTTACCAGCACTTCCCCGTCTGATATATCGGGAACAGGGACATCCCTTACTTTTAAGTCACGTCTGTTTTTATCATACTTCTCAAGAATAGCAGCTTTCATTGATAGGATCCTTTCGTTTTTGCAGGTGGAAGCCCGCCTCCTTTAGCTGGCATCTTCCTTGTCGATCAGTTTTCGCATACTGTCCATGCAGCCTTGCAGAGTCTGACTTTTCAGCTCCTGTTTCGCCTGCTCTTCGATCTGTCGGAAGATATCCGTCAGCACAGGCCGGATATGTCTGCCAACGATACATTCATCACTCGGGTTCTGATGAACATCAAATATATGAACCTCCTCGGATTCATAGATCGCCTGGTAGATATCATACAGGGAAAGTTCTTCCGGCGTTACAGTCAGCGCAAATCCGCGGGCTCCCTGCCGGCTTGTTATGATCTCTTTTTTTCGCAGCAGACCTGTGATCTTCCGGATATAGCTCGGATTAGTTCCGACGCTGACAGCGATCTCTTCAGACGTCATAGGATGATCTGCTGCAGCGATCAGGATCAGAGTATGTATAGCTGACGAAAATCGCGTATCCATTCTTAATCCCTCTCAAATGAAACAACATATTGAACATGATCCGGCGTCTTCAGTCCGGGATCTTTAAATGCAAATCTGCCGGACAGGCCATTTTCTTTCATCGCCAGGTCAAAATGCGCCAGTCCGATTCCCACATCAACCTTCTGTATATCGCCAAGCGAACTCACCTTCATCGTCCTGTTCTCATAAAAGTGGATTGTCCGGCCGCAGACGACTGCCCTCCAAGGCTGCTTGTTGCCTGCAGACGGAGCCAGGCGCATCATTTCCAGCGGTTCTGCAAAATCACCGGCCTTCTCACGGGCAAGTCCGCGGTCAAAAGTCTCATCAAAAAAGAGCGATTCGAAAGCGATCCGTTCATCAGCCTTCAGCCCCTTGCGCATCAATGATTCCCTGATTGAGCGTTTCGCCGCAGGGTATCCGATGGGGCTGGCAACAGGCATCACTTCATTTTCCTTCACATCCATAGCTTTTTCAAATGTCTGACGGCTGAGGGATGCAGCCAGCATGACAGTTCCTATCCCCATAGACTCCGCATACAGGCAGGCCTCTTCGAAGCTGTAGCCTAAGGCGAGCTCATATTGTCCGTTCCGTTCAACCTTTGCAGCAAGATATGTGTCAGCCCCGACAATAACAGGACTGGAAAGACCGCTTTCATTTGCATCGAGAATCCGGAAAGTAATATTGGCGTCAAACGGGCAGATGATCTCTCCAAGGTGTCGCTTGAGTTCTGCCAGATGTTCTTCCTTCAGACCGGCACCGTCGAATGTACGCACACTTTTTCTTCGCTTTATTAATTCCTTGTATGAAAATGCCATTCCTAAGCCTCCACATTTGTACTTGTATCAGTTGCAGATACATATTAACTTTTTTCATGAATCCTGTCAATAGTACTCTGTACCGAAGCAGAATCACAAATCCAGAAGAGACTTTTTATTAATGGGGCTGTCGCACTAGATGACAATCATCTAGTGATATGCTCCCTTCTAGGTAGACAAGAGAAATAATAAAAATCTTGTCCTGCTTGGAAGGGAGCATATTTTGTCTTTTAAACATAAGTACACGTTTGAAGAAAAAGAAAGGATCATACTAGAATACCAAGCTGGCACTCATGGCTTTAAAGAACTCTGCCGGATTTATGGTATGGCACAACAGGCATTAAAAGACTGGATAAGGTTATACGAAGCATTTGGTATGGAGGGATTGAAAACAGGAAGCAAAGCCTCTTGCTATTCAAAAGAGGTTAAGGAAGCTGCAATCCAAGACTATCTGATGCATACTCTTC
>ONSX01000049.1 GCA_900320615.1 uncultured Eubacteriales bacterium | reverse complement strand
AGTTCTACTACTACGCGGTCGCAAAGAAGCCGGAGATCTCGCACGCGAGAGTGGAGCGGCTTGAAGCGGCCGTCGGGAAGCTGATCGACGGCGTCGAGTAATGGAATATCTCATAAAAAAGGAGGGCCCCAAGTGGGACCCTCCTTTTACATCCTTATCTCGTCGTCGCGCGTTCAATCACGACAGGCTCGATGATTCTGTGGACCGGCTCGGACGCGGAGCCGGCGTCAGCGCTCCTCATTTTCCGGACTTCATCGCGGAGAAGCAGGACGGCCTCTCTGGCCATCACCTCTGTCTGCTGCCCGATCGTTGAGATCGGGATGACGGACTCGCGGGAGACCGATGAGTTGTCAAAGCCGACGATCAGGTAATCGTCGGGCAGCCTTCCGTACTGACGGACGAGCTGATTGACGAGGACGGCCGCGTAGTTGTCGCTCGAGAGAAAGATGCCTTTCTTCTGCGTCGGGAAATCGCGCGCAATCCCGGCGAGGACTGACTTGATATGTTTCTCGATCCCATCATAATTGTGCGGGAAATTCATGAAGTATTCTCTGTGTGCGGAGCCGTGCTCGCTGCAGTATTTTAAAAATCCTGTGATGCGCCTGTGGGACGGGATATGTATGTTGGGAGTTTCCTTGGAAGTGACATGAAGCAGAACATCGCACCCGCGGCTGTCAAGAAGCTGCGCGGCCTCATAGCCGCCCTTCTCGTTGTCGGTGCTGATGCTGTGAATATACAGATCTTCTCTTTCGATGCCGACGACGGGGACCGGGAGCTTTGCGAGTTCAATCGACGGGATCGTGTGGGAGAGCACAATCAACCCCTCGATCTTGTAGGCCAGAAGCTCATCGATGACCTGCCGCTCGACGGATTCATTCTGGTTGCCATTGAAGACGATGAACTTATACCCGAATTCCTGGTAGGTCGCGAGCAGTCTGCTCAGCACATCGAGATAAAAATGATGGTAGAGGTCGGGGAGCATGACTCCGATCAGATCACTCTGCCCGCGGGCGAGAATGCGCGCGACCTTGTTCTCCCGGTATCCGAGCTGCTCCAGCGCGTCTGCGATGATCTTTCTGTTCCTGTCAGTCAGTGAGGCGGGGCGGTTGAAGTATCTCGAGATCGTTGTCTTCGAAAATCCTGTATACTTTGCAATATCATCAAATGTAATATTAGTCTTATCTGCCATCCTGCTCTTCTCCTGCTGCCGACCTTTCTATATTGCCTACTATATCAGAAATCCATCAGGCGCGCAAATCGGTACATTTTCCGGAACAGGTAAAGTAACCGGTTACTCAAAATGCACAAAATAAAACCCGTAAAATTGGCGAGTTTATACAAAAGAAATCGAAAAAATTGGCGATTCGTTGACGAAAAAGACGATGCATGCTACGATTTCAGCATCCAATAAATGGTTGCTTATCAGCAGGGAGGTGCAGGAAATGAGGAAAATTCGTTGCGATTGGAAATGCAGTGACAGGCGATGTCGTCCCGTCGCTCCTCGGCACAACGGGAGGCGCGCTCTTTGCGCTGATTCTCGCGTCGACCTGGCAGTACGCAGGATATCTGATGCTGCTGTATGTCGCGGGATTCATGAGTGTCCCGGGATCGCTGAAGGAGGCGGCCGAAATTGATGGCGCGACCTCTCAGCAGGCCATGCGGTACGTGACCATTCCGATGATGCGGACGACCTTCGTCGAGTGCATCTTCCTCAGCATCACGCGCTGCTTCGTCGTCTACGATGTCAACCTCTCGCTGACGAACGGCGAGCCGTTCAACTCATCGGTTCTCGCGGCCATGCACGTGTACAAGCAGGCATTCACGTATAAGAATTACGGTGTCGGCCAGGCAGAGGCGCTGATCCTCTTTGTGATCTGCGCAGTGATCGGTATAGCTCAGGTTAAGATCGGACAGAAGGGGGAGGTGACCGCGTGATGGCAGCAATGACACAGAATGAAATTGCGGCGAGAAAGAAGGCTCGCGGCAATGTCGGCAAATATATCCTTCTGATTGTTCTTCTGATTTTGTTTATCTTCCCGTTCGTCCTCGTTGTGATTAACGTCTTCAAGACAAAGGCGGACATTACGATCAATCCGCTGTCGCTGATCGGCGCCCACGGGTTCACGCTCGCGAATTTCCCGAACGCGATGGAGGCCATGGATTTCTGGCGCGTCTTCCTTAACTCCGTGATCGTCACGGTGAGCGCAACGATCCTCACGGTGCTGTTCTCGGCGATGTGTGCATTTGTCATTGCGAGACATAAGAACTGGAAGGCATGCGCGATCCTCTTCACGATGATGATCGCGTCGATGGTCATTCCGTTCCAGGTCCTGATGGTCCCGCTGGTCTCGATCTACGGCGGCATCTTCGGCGTGCTGAACCACAGGTTGACGCTGATTCTGCTCCATGTCGGATTCTCCGTGTCCATGGCGACATTCCTCTTTGACGGCGCGATCCGCGGAAACGTCCCGGCTGAGCTCGAGGAGGCGGCTATGATCGACGGCTGCACGACATGGCAGACGTTCTGGAAGGTTGTGTTCCCGCTCCTCAAGCCGACAATCGCGACGGTCACGATTATTGACGCGATGGCATTCTGGAACGACTACCTGCTTCCGTCGCTGGTTCTCCAGAAGAAGGATCTGTACACGATCCCGATCGCGACGCAGGTATTCTACGGCACCTACTCTACGGATATCGGACTGGTCATGGCGGCGCTGCTTCTTGCGATGCTGCCGATCCTGATCCTGTACCTCTTCCTGCAGAAGTTCATTGTTGCAGGTGTGACGTCGGGAGCCGTGAAGGGTTAAAATGAACAGCCGGAGCCTCTTTTCTTCCTGGAGGCCCCGGCTCTTTTTCTGTATAAGTCCCGGCCGCAGCGCACAGGACTTATACGATGTTTTCAGAAGAAAGGAGACAGGATGATCAGAGATATTCTTCATCTTCGGGCACCGGGCGGATGGATCAACGACCCGAACGGATTTATATATTACAGAGGGCAGTACCATCTCTTCTACCAGCATTTTCCGTACGCGCCGCGCTGGGGCACGATGCACTGGGGACACGCGGTCAGCGACGACCTGATCCACTGGAAGCATCTCGGGGTTGCGCTGTTCCCGACGAAGGAATACGACCAGAACGGCGTGTTTTCGGGAAATGCCCTCGAGAAGGATGGAAAGTTGTACCTCTACTACACGGCCGTCCGCTACCTCGGGTTTTCGGACGACGACATCCATATCCCGAAGGATGACAGCTACGATTCGTCGCAGGCTCTCGTTATTTCCGACGACGGGCTTCATTTCGATAACTGGGGATCGAAAATGCAGGTCGTGCCCGTGTTCCGCGATCCGGCCAAGGGCGACTCGAAGAATTCGAAGGACCCGAAAGTCTGGTATGAGGGCGGCAGATACTGGATGCTTCTCGGAAATTCCTCGGAGGACGGGCGGGGCATGCTCGTACTGCTTGAGAGCGCGGACGCGGTCCACTGGAGATTTGCGTCCAATGTGGCGGACGCAAGGTTCGGGAAAATTGTGGAGTGCCCGGATCTGTTCCGGATTGGCGACGCGGCGGCGATCCAGTACTGCGCGATGTACGCGGGAGACGATGACGACGGCTATCCGCACCGGGCGTATTGGTGCCTCGCGGATTTTGACCCGGAGGCAGGGACTCTTGCGCCGCGCGGCGCGCGCCACCTGATGGACTGCGGCGATGATCTCTACGCACCGGAGACGACAACTGATAAATCCGGCCGGCGCGTGATGATCGCGTGGCTCCGCATGCCGGAGGCGGTCCCGTCGGATGAGCGCGGTGCGTGGAACGGTATGATGTGCATGCCGCGCGTCGTGGAAATGCGGGGAGACCGCCTGTACTACCGGGTGCACCCCCTGATCGATGATTTCCTGTCACAGGAGGTGCGGACGGGCTTTCGCTGCATGCCGGACTTGTACCGCGTGCAGGCGACGCTCCGGGACGGCGAGAGCCTCGACCTCGGCGGATATGTGATCTCATTTGAAGACGGGCGCGTCGTGACGGATCGCACGAAGGTCATCCCGGAGCATGCGCCGGTCAGGCGGATCTGCCGCACGCCGGTCCTTGAGGCGGAAGATGCCGGGCCATCCGGGGCCGGTATGGCAGGTTCCGGCGGGCGGGCTTCATCCTGCCGGCTTGATATCTTCGTGGACAAACATGTCGTCGAGGTCTTCGTGAACGACGGACAGTATGTCATCAGCAATGTGGTATATTCCCTTGGACGGACGGTCAGCGGACGGATCGGGCGGCTGTTCGTGCCGGTGTGCTGAAGGAGGGGCATGGCGGCAGAGCGGCGATGGGTTTACATGTCAGTTCTCCGCAGGTATAATTTCCGGTAGACTGGAAAGAGCGAGGAAACGGGACTATGCAGGGATATGAAGCAGAAAACAGCGGGATGCCCGGAGGCAGGCATGCGGCAGCTGCCGCATCTGCGCCCGGACGCGGCCGAAGGGCTGCACTCAGATGGGCTTTCCCGCTGACGCTCCCTGTGATGGCCGGCTATGTGTTCCTCGGAATCACCTATGGAATTCTCATGGTCCGGCAGGGCCTTCCGGCCTGGCTCCCGATTGTCACGGCAGCCGTCGTCTACACGGGCTCAATGGAGTTCCTGCTCACGAGTATTCTTGTGTCGTCTTTCAATCCGGCGTCGGCCTTCGCGACGGCGATCATGGTCGGCGCGCGCCATCTCTTCTACGGTCTCTCGATGCTCGGAAAATACAGCGGCACGGGGTGGAAGAAATTTTATCTCATTTTTACGACGAGCGACGAGACATTTGCGGTCAACTACTCGGCGGAGATTCCGGACGATATCGACAGGGGTTGGTTCTATTTCTGGGTCTCGCTGCTCGATCAGTGCTACTGGATTGCGGGGGCGGCGCTCGGCGGGTTCTTCGGTTCGCTGATCACGTTCAGCACGAAGGGGATTGATTTCGTCATGACAGCGATGTTCGTCACGATCTTCATGAATCAGTGGATGAAGGACGGCGATGGCCTTGACGGGTTCTTTGCGCAGCATGTCAGTGAATTCGTCGGAATCTTCGGATCGCTGATCTGCCTGATGATTTTCGGGCCGGATCACTTTATTATTCCGACGATGGCCGTGATTCTCGCGGCGCTGACACTGCTCCGCCCGAAGCTTGATCGTCCGGAAAATGAGAACCCGGCGGGCGGCGGATCGGACTGCATCACCGGGAGTGACACGAACCCGGCGGGCGGCGGATCGGACTGTATCACCGGGAGCGACACGAACCCGGCGGGCGGCGGACCGGACTGCATCACCGCTAAGGATCTGGCCGGCCATGACGCAGAGCAGGGAGGCGGCGTATGACAGGAGCACAGGTTTTCATCACGATCGCGGTCGTCGTCGCGGCAACGATGCTCACGCGATTTCTGCCGTACATCTGCTTTCCGCAGGGTCGAAACCTGCCGAAATACGTGAATTATCTCGGCAAAGTCCTTGCGCCGGCTGTCTTCGGTCTGCTCGTCATCTACTGTCTCCGGAATGTGAATTTCACCGGAGGGAGCTTCGGCATCCCGGAGATTATCGCGGTCGCGGTCGTCATAATCACATTTGTGTGGAAGCGGCAGATGCTGTTCTCCATGGCGAGCGGGACACTGCTCTACATGCTGCTCGTGCAGACCGTCTTCCGGTGATCGTGTATTCAGCAATGTCCGAAGTGATCTCTCCGGCAGTATCGGCACACCGAGGGAGCCGGGAATTTTATACTATGAAACATGGAAACGGGGACGGATCATCCGTCCGGTACCACACCACCAAGAGCCGCGCGGGCTCCGGTCCTTAAGACCGGGCTTTCGCGGCTCTCATAAGGAGCAGCTCATTTATGAGGAGTACAAAACATACGGACACTGTCTCCGTCTTCGAAAATCCGTCAGTCGGCCGTGCCGTCTGGACACTCGCCATCCCGACCGTCATCACGCAGCTGATCAATATGATCTATAATTTCGCTGACACCTGGTTCGTCGGCCGCACGGGCAATGCGGCGATGGTCGCGGCGACCAACGTCTGTATGCCGCTCTTTGTCATCATGGCGGCGATTGCGAACTTGTTCGGCATCGGCGGCGCGAGCGTCATTTCCCGCGCACTCGGGCAGAAGAAGCCGGAGAAAGCGCGGAAGGTCTTCGCGTTCTGCCTCTACGGCGGGCTTGCCGGCGCGATCTGCTACGCGGTCTTCATCGCGCTGGCACGTCCCGTTCTGATCCCGCTTGTCGGCGGCGACCGTGCGGATTACAACTATATCTATCAATACATGTTCTGGACGATGATCGTCGGCGCGATTCCGACCGTCGGAAATGTTCTCTGTGGTCATCTGGTTCGCTCGATCGGCGCCGCGAAGGAGGCCGGCTTCGGCATGTCGCTCGGCGGCGTTCTCAACTGTTTTCTCGATCCGCTGTTCATGTTCGTGATTCTCCCTCCGGGAAATGAAGTGACCGGCGCGGCCATCGCGACGATGATCTCGAACACGGCGGCTCTCGTGTATTTCCTTACGTATCTCGCGGGACACAGGGACAACCCGGTCTTCACGATGAACCCGAAGGACATCTCATTTGCGGACAGGATTCCGGGCGATGTGCTTGCAGTCGGCATTCCGGCTGCACTGCAGACGACGCTCGCGATGGTCTCGAACATCTTCGCCAATGCGCTCGTCGTCGGTTACGGCACGGAGGCAGTCGCCGGCATGGGTGTCGCGAAGAAGATCAACATGATCGCGTTTAATACGTCGATGGGCATGACGCAGGGCGTGCTGCCTCTGATCGGTTACTGCTACGGCGCGAAGAATTACAAGAGACTCCGGAAAGTCGTGCGCTACACGGCGAAGGTGCTGCTTGTTTTCACGCTCTGCTGCGTGCTGCTCTTTGTGGCATGCGCTCCGCATCTGTGCGCGTTCTTCATCAACGAGACAAAGACGATTGCATTCGGAACGCGGTTCCTCCGGATCATCGGATACGCGGCTCCGCTCTGCGCCCTGTCTTACATGTGCAACACGGTCTTTCAGGCGACCGGCAACCGGGCGAGATCCTTCGTCCTGTCGATCATGCGGAAAGGCCTCGTCGATATCCCGATGATGTTCGTGTTCCGGGCAATGGTCGGAGTCGACGGCGTCTGCTGGGCGACGCCATTTGCCGAGGTCGTGTCTGCCGTGGTCGCGGTGATGCTGTACTTCTCATTTATAAAAAAAATAGTGCCGGCGAAGGCCTGATCTTATGGGAAATAAAATTTCCTGCAAAAATTAGCACTCAACTATTGACAGCGCTAATAAACGGTGTTATAACTGCTATAGAACGAAAGAGGAGATGAGAAAGAGCTCCGGATGAATGGTTCCCGCAAGACAAATGAAGGAACCCGGAGCGGCGGAACGCATCGGATTCTTCGTCCGAGATTTACGATCCGGTGAAAGAACCGGATATACAAGATACGGAATGACAGGGTTTCATCAGATAGATAGATTGAGGAGGCAATGATTATGTTAGTACCGAGCTTATTTACAGATAATTTCGTGAACGATTGGTTTAATGATGCATTCAACACTACACCGGCAATGTTCAAGGCATCCGGCAGCAGCCTTATGAGCGCTGATGTCAAGGAATACAAGGATCACTATGAACTGTCACTTGAGCTTCCGGGTTACAAGAAGGAAGATGTCAACGCTTCTCTGAAGGATGGTTATCTGACCATTGAAGCGAAGAGAGAAGACAAGAACGACAGCGGCGACGACGAAGCGCATTTTATCCGTCGCGAACGCTACGTTGGCACCCTTGAGAGAACTTTCTATGTAGGCGAAGATGTCACACAGGATGACATCAAAGCTAAGTTTGACAACGGTGTTCTGGAGATCAACATCCCGAAGGTTCAGGCAAAGCCTGAAGTTGATACCGCACAGAATATCGCGATTGAGTGAGGGATGCGACAGAGCGGAACCGCCCGCAGCGGCTCCGTATCATCAGATTATAAAATAAAAAAGAGCCTTCCGGTGCGGATTTCCGCGCCGGAAGGCTCTTTTGCGTGTCAGCGGCAAACCGTGCAGTGACGGGAAGGATAGTCTCAGGTGGAGGTCTGCGAAACAGGGCAGATTCAGCTCCTGTTCCGGGCGTTCCTCCGGAGCTCTGGCCCGCATTTCTTCTCATCTGCGAAGCAGGTCAGTTCCCGTTCCAGGCCCGGACCTGCTCAAGCAGCCACTTCGTCCAGACGTCGAATCCCTCGCCGGTCTTTGCCGAGACGAAGAAGATCTTCGAATCCGGATTCAGCCGACGGATGCGCTCGACGACAGCCTTGTCGTCGAAGTCGAAGTAGTCGCGCGTGTCGATCTTGTTGATCAGCACGACTTGCGTCACCTGAAACATCAGCGGGTATTTGAGCGGCTTGTCGTCGCCCTCTGGGATCGAGAGAATCTCCATGTTCATGCTTGATCCGACGTCCTCTTCCGCGGGGCAGACGAGGTTGCCGATATTTTCAAGAAACAGCAGATCGAGGTCGTCTGTCTGAAAATGATCGAGCGCCTGTCTGGTCATTGAGGCATTCATGGCGCACTCGCCGCCCGTGTGAATCTGAATCGAGCGCACGCCCGCGGCAAGCATTTTCTCGGCGTCCACGGTTGCGTCGATGTCGGCCTCCATGACGCCGATCTTCAGCTGATCCTTCAGCCTGTCAATCGTGCGCAGAAGAACTGACGACTTGCCCGCGCCGGGACTCGCCATGACATTCATGAGAAATGTATGATTCTCGCGGAGCCGCCCGCGGATGTCGTCCGCGAGGCGGTCGTTGGCCGCGAATATACTCTGATTGACTTCTATCGTTCTGACGTTACTCAATTTATTCCTCCATCTGAATATGAAGAGTGCCGCGGACCGGTTCTTCTCCTTTCGAACCGGTCTGCCAGATTATTTGAGCAGTCTCAGGGACATCTGCCGGAGAGCCGGTTCTTCTCCTTTCGAACCGGTCTGCCAGATCAGCTGTGCCATCAGGAGATTCGGCTCCGCACTTTCTTTTCAATCCAGTCGGCCAGCCTGTCGATGCCTTCGCCGGTTTTCGCAGATACCGGGAAGATCTCCGCAGAGGCACTGCGCTCGCGGATCCGGGAAGTGCATTTTTCAATGTCAAAATTGAAGACGGGCAGCGCATCGATCTTGTTGATGATGACGGCGTCGCACTTCGTGAAGACGAGCGGGTACTTGAGCGGCTTGTCGTCGCCCTCGGGAACGGAGAGAATCACGAGGTTCAGATCCGCGCCCGTGTCGAATTCAGCCGGGCAGACGAGGTTGCCGACATTTTCAAGGATCACGAGATCAAAATGGCGCTGACGCGAGGGCATGGTCAGGATCGACGTCGCGCGGGAGACGATCGGAATGCCGAGCGCGCGGAGGCCCTGGCGCGACATCTCCGCGTCGAGGTGGCACATGCCGCCCGTGTGGAGCTGAACCGCCGGGACGCCGGCCTTGTCCTGAATGGTCTGCGCGTCGACATCGCTGTCGATATCGGCCTCCATGACGCCGATGGAGAGGGGCGCTGACGACTGGCCTGTCGCGGCGTTTGCGCCGTCGGTCAGTCCGGCTGCGGCGTGGGCGTCGGCCCGTCCGTCGTCGGTCAGTCCGGATGCGGCCCGTTCGTCGTCGGTCAGTCCGGATGCGGCATGGTTTGTGGCGTGGGCTGCGGCTCGTTCGGCTGCGGCGGATGCAGGAGTGGTCACGCCGCCGCGCTTTTTCAGCGCGTCGATCAGCGCGAGAATCGTCGATGTCTTGCCGGATCCCGGCGAAGACATGAGGTTTACGTAACAAAGTCCCGCGTCCTTTGTCTGCCGGCGCAGTTCCTCCGCGTCGGCATCATTGTCCGCGAGAATTGATTCTTTCAGACGTATGATTTTTACGGGATCCATAGCAAGATTCCTTTCTCAAATGATTTCTGTCTCGATGTCGTTGACAACGAATTCCCTTCCGTGTTCGATCCGGAGGGCCGCCGATCCGCAGTCTGGGCAGCGGGCCACATAGCCGTCGGGACCGTGCGGGTCAATCTCTCTGCCGCAGGACGCGCAGCGGATGAGGACGGGCATTGTCTTTACAACGAGCTTTGCGTGCTCCGCAATCGTTCCCTTTACGCACTCGCGAAAGGCCGTCTCAAGAAGAGCAGGCACGATCGCGAGCATCTCGCCGCAGGAGACGCGGACTGCGAGGATGCGGAGGCTGGCGGCGGATGCTTCGGCAGGCGCCGATGTTCCTGCGGCGAATCCTTCGGCAGGCGCAGGATTTTCATTTGCCGCACGAAGCGCGATGTCCGCGATCCGCACGGCATACGACATCTCGTGCATCAGCCCATGTACCTCTGGATGACTTTCGTGATCTGCGGGAGAATCTGCTGCTTGCGCGACATCAGACCCTTCTGGAAGCTGTGCTCCTCGTGCTCTTTGTCCGGAAATGCCTCGACCGCCCAGTCGGCACGCTTTCCGCCGGCATAGATGACAGAGCCATTTTCTGTGATGCTTGTGAAGACCGCGATCTCGAGGTCGAGTTGCTTGCGGCTCGCAAATGACTCCACCTCGGCCGTGATGACATTTCCCTCGGTTCGTGTGTCGGCGATCGACGCGGTGATGATCTGTGAGATGGCCAGCTTGCAGCCGCTGATCTCATAAAACTTGATGTCTTGATTGATCATGTCGGCGATGGACTTGCCCTGCGTGTCCGCAGAGACGGCGAACATCTCCTTCGCGAACTCCTCGATGTCGAGATCGGCCATGGCGGCGAGGATGTTGGCTGTCTGCCGATCCTTAGCCGTCGTCGTCGGTGAGTGGAAATCCATCGTGTCGGACAGAAGCGCGCCGAGCAGAAGTCCGGCGAGGTTAGGCGGAATCGGGATCTGGTTCTCGCGGTAAATGGTCGCGATGATCGTGGCGGTTGATCCGACGATTTCATTCCGGAAGGAAATCGGCTGCGTTGAGCTGAAGCCGTTGATCCGGTGATGGTCGATGACCTCGAGGATCTGCGCCTCGTCGGCCGCCGTCACGGACTGCGAGAATTCGTTGTGGTCGACGAGAATCAGTTTTTTATTTCTTGCGTTCATGATGTGATAGCGCGTCGCGTAGCCGACGAGATGGTGCGCATCATCGATCACCGGGTAGGCGTGATAGCGCGAGCGCAGCATCTTCTTTCCGACATCTTCCGCGAGCTCGTAGTCATAAAATGAAACCAGATCTGTCTTCATGAGTGTCTTGACCGACGGTGCGAAGTACAGATAACGGGACGTGTTGGTCGCCCCGTGCCCGGAAATGATGATCGGGCAGTGGCACTCCTTAGCCGCGGCAATGACGGAATCAGAAACAGAGTCGGCCCAGACCACGACAAGCAGGCCTGCGCCGCCGCGGATGACCGCAATCTGAGCCTCTTCACTGTCGCCGACGATCACGATGCGCCCCTGAATTTGATAGCGCGCGAGGTGTGCGCGGTCAGTCATCGCGACGATGCTGACGCGGCCGTTTAGCTTCACGGGCGTCTCGTCATTGTAGACGATATGGCCGTTCACGGTCTTCGCAAAATTTTCGACGGGCGTTGTGCTCAGAAAATTGATGTTGTAGGAGGTGTCGCCGAGACCAACGTCCGCGATATCTCCCTTTCCGACGAGGCCGACGAGCTTCCCATCGGAATCGACGACGCCGCAGTAATTGTGCTTCTCTTTCTCCATGACTTCGAGCGTGTCAAAGATCGTCGCGTCGGGCGAGACCGAAATCGGAGGATCGAGATTGATCTCGGACAAGCGGACTCTCGCGTCCTTCATGTAGTAGGGCTTCTCGAACCCGAAGCGGTCGAGCAGCCATTTGGTCTCGGCATTTAAATGACCGGCGCGCGCGGCGACGGCGCGGACTCCCATGGCCCGCTTGAAGAAGGCGTAAGCGATTGACGAGGCGATGGAGTCGCTGTCAGGATGCTTGTGGCCGGTGATATAGACAATATCTTTGTATGGCATAAAATTCAGTTCCTCATGTGTAAGCTGTGTAGTGGATGAAACTCATTTTACCACGAAACGGGAAAGGGCGGTTGACCTCCTCCCACGGTTAAAATCGTGGGATTCCAGGAGCGAACTCCGGGAACATCCTTGTCCAAGGGAAGGCTGCCTTAGATTTCCGGACATCACTTTCACTCTGTACAAGCAGCTTGGTT
>ONSX01000045.1 GCA_900320615.1 uncultured Eubacteriales bacterium | reverse complement strand
CTTCGCCCGGGCCGAGTCAGCCGGCCTTTCGTTCCGAGACCGGCTGTCGGTGACGTCAGAAGCCTTCGCCCGGGCCGAGCCGGCCGCCTTCACCATCCCCACCGGATACTGCGCCTTGTTGCGATAGCGATAGGGTGTGTCCATGCCGATGACCGGGCGTACCTCAAGATCTGGCATGCCGCCGATGCGTGCCATCGTATCCTCCACAAGCTTCCGCTTCCACACGAGCTGCGCGGCGTAGTCCATCTCCTGCAGTCGGCAGCCGCCGCACCGGCGCGCTTCGGGACACGGAGCCGTGACGCGGCATGCCCCCGGCGCCAGGATTTTCTCGACGCGCGCAAATGCATACGTCTTCTTCGGGCGCGTCACGCGGGCCAGCACTTTGTCGCCGATGAACGCATCCTTCACAAACAGCGTAAAGCCGTCCGCGTGGCCGATGCCCTCGCCGTCTTTCGTGAGATCTTCGATTGTAACTGTCAGGAGATCATTTTTGTTCATATCGGTATTGTCAGACCTCTTCCGTGCGCCGCAGGTTCGAGTCGAAGAAGCGGTTGAATCCGAGCCAGGTGTCGCTTTCCTTTCCGTTCTCTAGAACCTCTGTCATTGTCTCGAGTCTCGCATCCGCATTGTCGGCGAGATTGAGCGCCATGGCCTCGATCAATGCCGGCTTCTTCGGGGAACCGTACTCATACTCGCCGTGGTGCGCGAGGATACAGTGCTTCAGCTCCGATTCGAGAAGCGGCGGGAAATTCTCGATCTTTGCGGCCTTGTCATGAACCATCTCGGCTCCGATCATGATGTGGCCGAGCATCTGTCCGTCATCAGTGTATTCATTTGTCGGGAAGAGGGACAGCTCCTTCGTCTTTCCGCAGTCATGAAGCATCGCCGCCGTGATCAGAAGGTCGCGCCGGATAACCGGGTAGTGGTCCGCGAGAAATGCGCAGAGCCGTGTGACGGAGAGCGTATGCTCGAGCAGACCGCCGACAAAGCTGTGATGCACAGTCTTGGCCGCCGAATGCTTCGTGAAGCTCTTGACAAATTCCGTGTCCTCGATGAAAAATGACTTGAGCAGCGCGCTCAGGTACGGGTTCTTCACACTTGCCGCGTACTGCATGAGCTCCGTATACATCGCCTTCGTATTCTTCTTTGTGACGGGCAGATAGTCAGCCGGAACGTATTCGCTCTCATCGGCCTTCCGAACCTGACGAAGCGACGCCTGCAGCGATCCATTGTACGCGCTCACAGTTCCGCTGACATAGATATAATCGAGGGTGTCGAAATCCCCGATCGCGTCCGACGTCGGATCCCAGATCTTTGCGTCGAGAACACCCGTCCTGTCCTGAAGCAGGACACTCTCATGGTAGACGTCCTGAATGCGGCTGCCCTCCTGCAGTTCGGAAATGAATTTCATTTTAGTTCTCCCAGTGTGATTGTAAATTCGAATTTCTTGTATCCGTCCGCACCCTTCCGGCGGACTGTCACAGAGACCTCGTCTCCCGGCTTCAGGTTGGCAAGCCGGTTGTGCAGTGTCTTCATCGTCGTGATATTCGCGCCGTCCATATCCGTGATGACATCCCCGGCCGCAAGTCCCGCTGCAAGCGCCGGCGAGCCCGCATCGACCGAATTGACATAGACTCCCTCCGGAACGCCGGTGCTCCCGGACAGAGAGGCCGATACGTCCTGTCCCCGGATACCCATGTAGCTGATTGCTTCATTGTTGGAAAGATTCTGGATCAGCAATTTCAAATACGAGATGGCAATGCCTGTGACAGTAGACGTGCCACTCGCGGCATATTTCTGCATCACAAAACCGACGACCTTACCGTCAAGGTTCACAAGAACTCCGGTCCCGGAGGTGCTCCCCTGCATGTCGGTCGTCAGCAGACTGAACTCGCCGTCCGTCACGGACACGAGATTATCTGTTGAGGTGATTTCCCCGTAAGCGACAGAATTACTATACCCCATCGGACTTCCGATTGCAATGACCCCGTCTCCGGCAGTCACGTTGTAGGAATTGCCGAGGGATGCGGCTGTGCAGGACGCAAGCGTCGAAGCAGACAGGGATGAAGTCGGCACGGCAAGAACCGCAAGCTCCGTCGTCGGGTCCTCGCGGATCAGCGTGCCATTACAGGACGTTCCGTCTGCAAATGTAACCATCAGCGTCGCCGCGCTGCTAAGTGACCGGTAGTCGACCAGAACCAGCACGCTGCTGTCCGTCGAGGCGACAAGAAGACCGCTCACGGAGCTGCTCGTCGGGTCGTTTCCGCTGAGCCAGCTTGTGGCATCGGAATACCCCGTGACTCCGACGACGGACTGCATGGCAGATTTCGCGACCGCGTAGACGGCCTTGTTCTGCTGCTCATAATGATCCAGGATCTGCTGCTGCTCTTCCTCCGCCGTCATGACCTGCGGGACAGGAGTCGGCGTTACAGACTCCGCGGAGGCGGCCGCGCTCTCCGTATCCGCAGCCGTCTGCTGCGAGACAGGCTCCTCGTCAGAGGTGATCGTGACCGGCTGGTCATTCCGGCCGGTTACATGTACGAAGACAAAGCCTGCCACCAGGCCGAAGAGACAGGCCGACGCGATAATCTCAATGGCGCGAAGCAGATACTTTCCGACGGGAAACGGGCGCCTCTTGACAGTCTCATTCATGAAGCTGTAGGAGTCGTCCTGATTTGTATTCTGTTCGTCTTCCGGTTTCCGAAGCTGTTCATCCATAATAAAATATTATATCATGATCGTATTGTTGACAGTCAGATGCTGCCAGGCATGGCACCCGGCACTGATATGTATCATACCATTTACATATTAACATTCTATGAACAGGGAACGCGCCGATTGGTCTTCCGAAAGGTGCCCCGCAGGAGTAAAATAGAAGCATGAATACAAAAGCATTACATACACTTGAATTTGATAAAATTACCGCGCGCCTCGCAGATCAGGCGACCAGCGCGCCCGGAAGAGAGCTCTGTCTCGCCATCGCGCCGAAGACCTCTCTTTCTGAAATCAACCGCCTGCAGGATGAGACCGGGGCGGCTCTTTCCCGCATCCTGAAGAAGGGAAGCATCTCATTTGGCAGTGCGGCCGACATCCGCCCGTCCCTGAAGCGGCTCGAGATTGGCAGCAGTCTCGGCATTCACGAGCTTCTCATGATCACGAAGCTCCTTGAAAATGCAGGGCTTGTCCGCGCCTGGGCAAGGCGCGAGCGCGACAATGAGGAGGAGGACATCCTGACTCCGGTCTTCTCCTCTCTCGAGCCGCTTGCATCCGAGACAGCGGAGATCCGCCGCTGCATCATCTCCGAGGATGATATCGCCGACGACGCGTCTCCGGCCCTCCGAAGCATCCGCCGGAACATCCGCGCGGCCGGCGACCGCATCCACACGGAGCTCACGAGGATCGTCTCCAGCTCCGCAAAGGACTATCTGCAGGACCAGCTGATCACGACGCGCGACGGTCGCTACTGCATCCCCGTAAAAAATGAGTACCGCAACCAGGTGCCGGGCATTGTCCACGACACCTCGAAGGCGGGCTCCACCGTCTTTATCGAGCCGGCCTCCGTCGTCCGTCTGAACAATGAGATCCGGGAACTCGAAGTCAGGGAAGCGCAGGAGATCGAGGTCATCCTCTCCCGTCTCTCCGGGATGTTTGCCGAAAAGACCGGTTTCATCCGCAGCGACTACGAGAACATGGTCGCGCTCGATTTCATTTTCGCGCGGGCAAAGCTCGCCCTCGAGGAAAATGCGACCCGCCCCATTATCGGGACGGACGGCGTCATCGACATTCGGAAGGCCCGGCACCCGCTGATCGACCCGAAGAAGGTCGTCCCGATCGACATCCGTCTCGGTGAGACCTATGATCTGCTCGTCGTGACCGGCCCGAATACGGGCGGCAAGACCGTCTCCTTAAAGACGACAGGTCTTCTCACGATCATGGGGCTCTCCGGCCTGCACATCCCGGCCGCCGACCGGAGCCGGATCTCCATTTTCCGGGAGGTCTACGCGGACATCGGCGATGAGCAGAGCATCGAACAGTCCCTGTCTACATTTTCCTCGCACATGACAAATGTCGTGGATTTTCTGAACAAGGCGGACAAAGATTCTCTCGTGCTCTTCGATGAACTGGGAGCCGGCACCGACCCGACAGAGGGTGCGGCACTCGCCACGGCGATCCTCGACCATCTCCACAAATGCGGGATCCGCACGATGGCGACGACGCACTACAGCGAAATCAAGATCTACGCGCTGCGCACCGAGGGCGTCGAGAACGCAAGCTGTGAGTTCAACGTTGAGACGCTCTCCCCGACATACCGGCTGCTGATCGGCGTGCCCGGCAAGAGCAACGCGTTCGCAATCTCAAAAAAGCTGGGGCTGTCGGACTATATCATCGGGCAGGCGCGGACATTTATCAGCAGCGAAGACGCCTCCTTCGAGGACGTCATCTCCAGCCTCGAGAAGCAGAGGAGTGAGCTCGAGAAGGAGAGGCTCCAGGCCGAGGAAGACAGAAAAGAAATCGAGCGTCTCCGAAAGGAGCTCGAGAAGCGCGAGAAAGCGCTGGCAGACAAGAAGAAGGGCCTCATTTCCAATTCGTCGACAGAAGCCAGACGGATTCTGCAGGAGGCAAAGGACTACGCGGACAAGACCATCAGCTGGTACGCAAAGCACGGCGGATCGACCCGCGAGATGGAGCAGCAGCGCGAGGCTCTCCGCAAGAAGATGAACGCGCTCGACAGGAACATCGCGTCCGCCGGCGAGACGCCGAAGAAGGGCCATCTCACGGTAAAGGATCTGCAGATCGGCGACGCCGTAAAGGTGCTCTCGCTCGGCCTCAAGGGAACGGTCAGTACGCTTCCGGACGCGAGAGGCTGGCTCTTCGTGACGCTCGGCGTCATGCGCACGAAAGTGCGTCTCGACGATCTCGAGAAGATCGACGAGGTCGAGATCACGGGCCCGAAGAAAGTGAAGCGGGCTGGCTCCGGCCGTCTCTCGATGGCAAAATCAATGGCTGTCTCCCCCGAGATCAATCTGCTCGGCAAGACGGTCATGGAGGCAGTCGCGGAGCTCGACAAGTATCTGGACGATGCGGTGCTCGCTCATCTCGAGCAGGTGCGGATCGTCCACGGCAAGGGGACCGGCGCGCTCAGAAAGGGCGTGCAGGACTACCTGAAACGGAACAAGCATGTGAAGTCGTTCCGGCTCGGCGAATACGGCGAGGGCGACTCCGGCGTCACAATCGCGACGCTGAAGTAATGCGCACGGCTCTCACCAGGCTGACGTCGCCATTCCAGTGCTTATACAGGGAGTGAGAGATATGGTCAATAAGCAGAAAATATTAATTGTCGACGACAATTCGCACATCGCGGAACTCATTTCCCTCTATCTGGAGAAGGAAATGTATGCTACTGAGATCGCAGGGGACGGCGGAGAGGCCCTCGAACTCTTCGCGACCTTCCGGCCCGATCTTGTGATCCTCGACATCATGCTGCCAGGCAGGGACGGCTATGAGGTCTGCCGGCAGATGCGGCAGATCCGCAACACGCCGGTCATCATGCTGTCCGCGAAGGGAGAGACGTTCGACAAGGTACTCGGGCTCGAGCTCGGAGCCGACGATTACATGAGCAAGCCATTCGAGCCAAAGGAGCTTGTCGCGCGGGTCAAGGCTGTCCTCCGCCGCTCCAGGAACGGAGAGGACGCGGAGAAGGCCGCTGCGAAGAAGAGCGACGTAAAGGTCGTGGAATATCCGGGCCTCATCGTCAACCAGACGAATTATTCGGTCATCTACAACGGGAAATCAATTGATATGCCGCCGAAGGAGCTTGAGCTCCTCTACTTCCTCGCGTCTCAGCCGAACCACGTCTTCACGCGGGAGCAGCTGCTCGACAATATCTGGGGATATGAGTACATCGGCGACACGCGGACGGTCGACGTCCACATCAAGCGTCTCCGCGAGAAGGTCAGGGGAAATGAACACTGGTCGATCGGAACGGTTTGGGGGATCGGTTACAAGTTTGAAGTGAAGCCGCAAACGACATGAAGCACGCCCTGTATTTGAAATGCATTGCCATCTATGTGTTCCTCGCATTCATTGGCGTATTCGTCATCACGACGCTCGGGCGGCAACTCGAGGAGGACCGCCTCGTGGAGGCCCGCGCAAACAGTTTCTACCGCGAGGAGACGTCGATCATGTCGAACTACTCCTCGTCGCTCTTTACAAAGAAAAGCTCGCTCAACTCACTTTATGCGGAGCTGAAGACGCTCGCTGACGGCACGGGGGCCTCGTTCCGGATCATCGACGTCTCGGGGCAGGAGCTGATCTGCACGAGCCGCGCACTCGACACGAACAACACGGTCACGATTCCGGATTTTAATTACACGGATTTCGGGCCGCGGTATTACGAGGTCAGCAACTTCTACGGGCAGTACAGCTATGACTGTCTCAATGTCATGATCCCGATCACTTACCGCCTGAACACGTACGGATATATCGCGTCCTCGCTCCCCTATTCTGTGATTCAGAGTGAGGCGGATGAAATTCTCCGGCCGTTCTACATCGTCTTTGCCGTCAATTTCACGCTGTCGCTCGTGATTCTTGCATTTTTCGCGACGGCAGTCTATCACCCGCTCCAGAAAATCAAGGAGGGCGCCAGAGAATTCGCGTCGGGCAATCTGACGCACCGCATCCAGATCCGCTCAAAGGATGAAATGGAGGAAATCGCGGACTCAATGAATTTCATGGCCGATGAGCTGAAGAAAAATGCAGACTACCAGAAGAAATTTATTTCCAATGTGAGCCACGATTTCCGGACTCCGCTCACGTCGATCAAGGGCTTCACGGAGGCGATGTGCGACGGGACGATTCCGCCGGAAATGCATGCGCACTACTTGTCCATCATCGCCGGGGAGACGGACAAGCTGGACAAACTCACGCGCGAGGTTCTCACACTGAATGCGATGGACCAGGCAAAATTTGCTCTGAACATCCGGGATTTTGATATCAACGATCTTCTGCGGCAGACTGCCGGTCTCTTTGAGAGCGTCTGCCGCAGAAAGAAGATCACGATCAACGCGGTGATGCTCGGGGACAGTCTTATGGTCAGTGCCGATAAAGAAAAAATCGGGCAGGTTATTTACAACCTGCTCGACAATGCGGTCAAATTCAGTGACAGGAATACGACGATCACGATGGAAACTTCGGAGCGCCACGGCAAGTGCTATGTCTCCATAAAGGACGAGGGCTGCGGCATCCCGCGGGAATGCCTGCCGAAGATCTGGGACCGGTTCTACAAAGCTGACTCTTCACGCGGACGGGACCGCACGGGCACGGGCCTCGGGCTCTCGATTGTAAAAGAGATTATCTCCGCGCACAATCAGAACATCTCTGTCATGAGCACGGAGAGAGTCGGCACGGAATTCGTATTCTCACTGGAGCTCGCCAGACAGCCGTGAGACTTTCTGGCAGCCGTCTTCTGCATTCCCCCTCGCACCAGATTGCAGAGACGGCATCTGCATCATGCGCAGTGTCACAGGCATCCGATCCGCGTCACGTGGAGGAGTCGCGCTTCCAACGCGCAAGCTCGTCCATCTGCGGGCGGTCAAGATACCGCGTGTGTTCTCCGTACCGGATGGTTCTTGCCTTCCCGTCTGTGAGAAAGCCGATCTGTGCGGCCTCGATGCCTGCCTCGCGCAAGGCGAACAGGGCGCCTGCCCCGTCCGCTGCGACCAGGAGTGACGCGCCCGCTGCATCCGCATAGTATGGGTTCAGATCAAAATATTCCAGGATCTCGACCGTCTCCTGACGGATCGGGATCTTTTTTATGTCGACCACGGCTCCCGCGCCGTATAGTTCGCAGGTATCCCAGAGCGCGTTAAAAATGCCGCCGGGGCCGAGAGGCCGCACAATCACAGAATCCGCCCCCGTGCTTTGCCGCCCGGAGGATCTCACGGATTTCTCCGCGTAAGCGCTCTGGTTCTCTACAGTCCACTGCCCGAATCGCTTCCCGATCTTCGCCTGTCCATCCTCAGCCTCCGGAAAGAGAGCTTTTGCGCTGTCAACAAGAAAAGAGGGAAACTGCCTGCGCAGTTCCCCTTCTCTCTGCCGAACCAGCTCCCGGACGGCTCCCAGTGCGATGGAGCCGGTCACAAGGAGTGATTCGCGCGTATGAAGCGCCGCCGTCATGTAAGAGCCGGCGCGATCAGCGTCAGGATCATGGTTGCGGCCAGAATAATCGCCAGTACAGCGACGACGATCTTCTGCATTTTCGAATTCATCATATCTTTTCAGACTTTCTAAAAATTTCAGGCATCCAGCGGGTACTTGTCCGTGAGCGTCTTGACAATAGCCTTTGCCTTGTCGATATTGTCCGCAGACTCCTTGACCAGTGCAATTGCCTCTGCGATCTGGTCCATGTCATCCGTGTTCATGCCGCGTGTCGTGACAGCCGGTGTGCCGAGACGGACGCCGGATGTGACGAACGGGGACTGCGGATCTCTCGGAACGGTGTTCTTGTTGGCCGTGATATTCGCGGCGTCAAGTCGCGTCTCAAGTTCCTTGCCGGTGAGATCCGTGCCGCGGAGATCAACGAGCATCAGATGGTTGTCTGTACCGCCCGTGACAATGTTTACGCCCCGCTTCATCAGGCCGCTCGCAAGTGCCTGCGCGTTCTCAAGAATCCGGCGCGCATAGTCCTTGAACTCCGGCTGCATATCTTCCTTCAGCATGACGGCCTTCGCCGCAATCGAATGCATCTGCGGTCCGCCCTGTGTACCCGGGAAGATAGCCTTGTTGAGCTTGTGCTCCTTAGCGAATTCAGCGGAGGAGAGAATCATGCCGCCGCGCGGTCCGCGAAGTGTCTTGTGCGTTGTTGTTGTCGTGACATGCGCATACGGAATCGGGCTCGGATGATAGCCTGTCGCAACAAGTCCCGCGATATGGGCCATATCGACCATGAGATACGCACCGACCTCATCGGCAATCTCACGCATTCTCTTGAAGTCGATGGTACGGCAGTACGCGCTCGCCCCCGCGATGATCATCTTCGGATGGCACTCCTTCGCGATGCGCTCCACCTCGTCGTAATCAATAAAGCCGTCCTCATTGACGCCGTAGGGAACCTGATGGAAATAATTGCCGGAGACATTTGCCGGTGAACCGTGTGACAGATGGCCGCCCTCATCAAGGGACATACCCATAAATGTATCACCCGGCTGAAGCAGTGCGTAGAATACAGCGAAATTGGCCTGAGCGCCGGAGTGCGGCTGGACATTCGCGTAGGTGCAGCCAAACAGCTTCTTTGCGCGCTCACGGGCGAGATCCTCGATGACATCGACGTACTCGCAGCCGCCGTAATAGCGGTGTCCCGGATATCCCTCCGCGTACTTGTTCGTGAGAACCGAGCCGAGTGCAGACATGACTGCCTTGCTGACCCAGTTCTCTGACGCGATCAGTTCGATATGTGTATTCTGACGGTTGATTTCATTTTTGATCGCTTCGGCAACTTCCGGATCGACCTTCTGGATGTCTTCAAACGTATACATGGCATTCTCCTCTCTTGAAATAATTTCCGCGATTGCTTATAAGCATAGCTTTAATTGCCCTTTTTTTCAAGAGAAACATCATGACTGAGCCGCGTGCTCGCTGCCTCTCTTCATGTTCGCGAACTTCGTGTACTCCGGCAGCCAGACAAGCTTGACCGTGCCGATCGGACCATTTCTCTGCTTCGCGATGATGATCTCAGCCACGTTCTTCTCCTCTGTGTCCTTGTGATAGTAATCATCGCGATAAATGAACATCACGACATCGGCGTCCTGCTCGATGGCTCCCGACTCACGCAGGTCGGACATCATCGGCCGATGATCGTCTCTCGTCTCGACGCTCCGGTTCAGCTGCGACAGAGCGACAACCGGAATATTGAGCTCACGGGCCAGGGATTTCAGCGCACGGGAAATATCAGCGATCTCCTGCTGCCGGTTGTCCGACGCCTTGCCGGATCCCGTCATCAGCTGAAGGTAGTCGATGAAGATAACCTTGATGTCCGCGTCCATCTTGTATTTGCGGGCCTTCGCGCGGAATTCGTTCAGGTTTATGCCCGGCGTGTCATCGATAATGAGCCCGGAATTGGCGATGACGCCGGAGGCCTCGACGACTTTGCTCCACTCCTCATCACTCAGCTTGCCGTTCCGTAGCTTCTGCGCGTCGACATGAGACTCGAGCGAGATCAGGCGGTTCATCAGCTGGGCGCCGCTCATTTCCAGTGAAAAGAGAGCGCACGGCAGGTTGTTGTGAAATGCAATGTGCTCCGCAATGTTCAGCGCAAATGCGGTTTTGCCCATGGACGGACGGGCCGCAATCAGGATGAGGTCCGAATTCTGAAAGCCGGACGTCTTGTAGTCGAGATCAATGAAGCCCGTCTCAAGTCCGGTGACGTGACCGGTCTGTTTGGACGCGTTGGAGATCGCGGTCAGCGTCTCCTCCACGATCTTGTCGACCGGAGTGACCGCGTCCGATGTCCTCTGCTGCAGAACCGCGAAGAGATTCTTCTCCGCGTCATTCATGATCGTATCGGTGTCGGTCTCGCCCTTGTAGCAGGCCCCCTCGATATCGGTTGAAACCTTGATCAGACTTCGGAGAATGGACTTGTCCTTGACGATCTTCGCGTAGTCGCGGATGTTCGCCGATGTCGGGACGGATGTCAGAAGATCCTTGATCATCTCCGGGCCCTGCATCTCGGGAGGAAGGTTCTGGGATTTCAGCGCATCCTGAAGCGTGACTGCATCGACGGCCCTGCCGCTGTCACTCATTTGTCGTATAGTATCAAACAGAATTCCGTACTGCGGCTCGTAGAAATCCTCTTTCGTCAGAATTTCCACCGCCGTGATCACAGCCTCGCGGCTCATCAGCATGGATCCGACGACCGATTTCTCGGCCTCGGTGCTGTGGGGCGGAATCCGCCTGATCAGTGACTCTTCATCCATTCCCATTTTCCTTCCGGATTTACTTCTCTTCTGTCACGTTGACCTTGAGGTCCGCTGTCACCTTTGCGTGAAGACGAACCGGAACGACTGTCGTGCCAAGCTCCCGGATCGGGCCCTCAAGACTCATCTTCTTCTTGTCGATATCGATACCGAGCTGCTGCTTCGCCGCCTCCGCGATCTCCCTGGCAGACACGGAACCGAAGGTTCTGCCGTTCGCGCCGACCTTGATGGAAATCGTGACGGATTTGCCCTCGATCTCCTTCTTCAGCTCCCTTGCCGCCTCGAGTACCTCAGCCGCATGCTTGTCCTCAGCCTTCTTCTTCGCCGCGAGATCCTTCTTCGCGCCGTCTGTAGCTGCAATCGCGAGTTTCTTCGGGAAGAGCAGGTTGCGCGCGTAGCCGTCACTCGCATTGACAATGTCGCCCTTCTTTCCCAGTGCCTTTACATCCTGTAGTAAAATAACCTTCATAATATAATCTCCTTATGATGCCGGAAGGTCAGATATCTCCCTCCTCGGACATCTCCACAATTGTATCCTTCAGAAGCTTCATCGCTTCATCAAGGGTGTAATCCTTGAGCTGCGCGCCGGCCATATTCAGATGGCCGCCGCCTCCGAGCCGCTCCATGATCAGCTGCACGTTGACCTCGTCGATGGCCCGCGCGCTGATATAGATCTGGTCGTTGTAATCCGTCATGACAAAGGACGCCTTGATTCCGACGACATTGAGCATCTCATTTGCCGCCTGCGCTGCGACAACGGTCGGCGAGTGAAGACCCTCGCTCGGGCAGATGGAAATCGCGTACTCGTTCCTGAAAATTTCTGCGTCCGCGATTGTCTTCGCCTTCGCGCGGCTGTCCTCGAGATCGTCGCGGAACAACTTCCGGACGCGCGTGACATCCGCGCCGTTCCTGCGCAGATATGCGGCCGCCTCAAAGGTACGGACACCTGTGCGGGTCACAAAGTTCTGTGTATCGATGACGATACCCGCGTACATCGCGTCGGCCTCCTGGCTCTTCAGCTTCAAGTTCTCGTCATAATACTGCAGCACCTCGGCGACCATCTCGCAGGACGACGACGCGTATGGCTCAATGTAGGACAGAACAGCGTTCTGGATCCGGTCATCGCCCTGACGGTGATGGTCAAGGACAACAATCGTATTGGTCAGGTGCAGCAGTTCCTCGCAGGCTGTGTAGCTCGCCTTGTTTGTGTCAACAACAACGAGTACTGTGTCCGCGTTGGTCAGCTCTTTCGCGCGCTTTCTGTCGATAAACATGTCCGCGCTGTAGTCCGGATTGTCCCGGAAGCCCTTGATGACCGGACGGATCGAGTCGGACACGTCATCCGCGACGATATAGGCCTGCTTCTCTGTCTGTCTCGCCGCGCAATATATGCCGATCGCGGCGCCGAGCGAGTCAATGTCTGTCATCTTGTGTCCCATGACAACGACCTTGCTCTTGCTGTCAACAATTTCCTTCAGCGCATGCGCCTTGACTCTTGCCTTGACGCGCGTGATCTTCTCCGTCGACTCAGTCTTTCCTCCGAAGAAGCGGGTTCTGTACCCGTCCTTGACGACAACCTGGTCGCCGCCGCGGCCGAGCGCGAGCTCCATCGCGACGCGCGCCGCGTCTGCATTCTGGACATAAGAATTAGATCCCAGACCGATGCCAATCGACAGCGTGAGGGACAGTTCATTTCCTATATTGACGGTCTTGACGTCCTCGAGAAGCTGGAATTTGTTCTCCTCGCAGGCCTCGAGCGCCTTTTTTCTCATGAAGAAAAAGTACTTGTCGTGTTCAAGACGGCGCACAATGCCGTCGACCTCACCGAAGTACTTGTTGATCTTTCTCTCGACGAGTGCAAGAAGCAGGGATCGTCTGACTTCCTCGACGCCCTCGAGCGCCTCGTCATAGTTGTCGAGGGTGAGAACACCGCAGACAAGCTTGTTCTCTTCTCTCTCCTCAATCAGCTGATTGAGTTCCGTGTCATCATAGAGGCAGACGGCGATAATGCACTCCCTGCTGTCCGTCTGCTCATCGTCTCCGAAGAGCCCGTCCACATGGAGTTTCTGCATTTCCGCGCGGTACGTCCGCCCATCCTTCTCAACCCGGCACTCTGTGATCTGATCCTCATCCGGAAAATCATCGTCCATGACCTCCGGAAAGATGACGGAGATACTCCTGTGAAAATGAGAGTCCTTCCCCGCAAGGGACAGGAACTCCTCATTCATCCAGAGCACATTTCCGTCCGTGTCAAGAATTGCGTACGGGAGTGGAAATTCGCTGAGAAGCTTCTTCTGAACCTGCCCGTACTCCGTCGCGAACGAAATCATGTGGTTGGCCAGCTCCGGCCTGCTCCTCGTATACAGGATAACGGCGATAGTCAGATATCCCAGCATGAACAGGAATCCCACGGTGCCCGCCCGGCTTCCGCAGAACAGAAAGAGCAGAATAACCATGACCGCCCACAGGATAATCAGTGCGAGCGGCCACTCAAGATACCTCTTCAGTTGTCCGGTAATGCGTTTTTTCATATGTCAGTTCCGCTGTCAGTTTCCGGCTTCTTTGGCGAGGACCTCCTCGATCTGCGCCTTTGTCGGCAGCGCGGACATGCCGCCCTTGACCTGAACGCAGCACCAGCCACCTACGTTGCCGTACGTAATTGCCGTCTTCAGAATGTCCTTCGTGATATCAGCCGTAGAAGATACGCCCTGGTTCAGGAGGCTCGCGAGGAAGCCGCCCCAGAATGCATCGCCGCAGCCCGTCGCATCGACAGCCTTTGCTTTCCGTCCCGCAACCATAACAGACTCTCCGTTAAAATATGCCCTTGCGCCATCGCTTCCGAGTGTCTCGACGACGACCGCGATATTGTACTCCTGCATCGTGTTCAGGATATTCTCCGGTCCGCCGATCATGTCCACTTCCTCATCCGAAATCTTCAGAAAGTCGACATACGGCAGGATGCCCTTCACCGCGTCCGCGCAGGCCTTCTTGTCATCATTCCAGACGACATTTCTGTAATTGATATCAAAAGCAACAAGCTTGCCCATCTCATGTGCGCGCTGCAGGAAATACCGGGTCGCCTCGGCCTCCGGTCCCGCTGACATGGAAAATGAAGACCCGTGTACAAGACGCGTGCCCCTGATGTCCTCGTCCCGGATATCGTCCTTGCTGAGCAGCATGTCCGCACCGGGCTTTCTTGCAAACGTAAATGTGCGCTCTCCGCCCGGATACAGTGTGACAAATGCCATCGTCGTGACAGCCTCATCCGTCAGTTCCGGTGTCAGGATCTTCACGCCGTATTCCTTCATGGTCTTCGAGAGAAAACGTCCGAAATCATCGTTTCCCATCCGCGTGTACATAGCCACGTCGAGACCGTTTTTGGCCATCGCAACCGCCGCATTCGCAGGGCCGCCGCCGGGATTCCGAATATAGCTTGCCTCTTCCTTCCCCGGAATAAAATCAATCAGAATCTCACCAAGGGTAATCGCATCCATCGCAAAAAGCCTCCTGTCGTTTTATTCTTCCCG
>ONSX01000140.1 GCA_900320615.1 uncultured Eubacteriales bacterium | reverse complement strand
TTCTTGGTAAATCTCTTATCTATGTCGGCCTTGCAGAAGGTGTCTGCCTCTACGGTCTGATCATCGCATTCATGATCATCGGTTCTCTGTAATCTTCGATATCCGGAGGCCACTCCATGAAAATGTACTTAATATCTGACAACGTCGATACCCTCACAGGCATGCGCCTCGCGGGTATCGAGGGCGTTGTCGTTCACGAAAAGGACGAGCTGAAGGAAGCGCTGGACAAGGCGTTCGCAGACCCCGATATCGGAATTCTCCTTCTCACGGAGAAATTCGGCCGGGAGTTTCCTGACGTCGTCAACGCTGCAAAACTGCAGCACAAGCTGCCGCTCATTATTGATGTTCCGGACCGTCACGGCACGGGCCGCCGGCCGGACTTCATTACTGCCTATGTCGGTGAGGCCATCGGGCTCAAGCTGTGACCTGACCGGAGCGGCGGGTCTCATTTTCTAATAAAAGGAAAAGACACATTATGACACAGGACGAAAAATTAGAGAATTTCCTGCGCATGTCCGTCGAGACGGCACAGCAGGAGAGCCAGAAGGCGCTGAACGAGTATCAGGCGCAGCTGGACCGCTCTTTTGAGGAGCACAAGGCAGTCCGCAGACAGCAGGCAGCCGATGCAGTCAGAGATGAGAAGGTCCGGGCTGAGCGTGAGATCAACCGGCAGCTCTCCTCCCGCGAGATTGATATCCGTCAGACGATCGCGCAGAGGCAGGATGAACTGAAGACACACCTCTTTGAGCGCGTGGCTGAAAAGCTGCAGGCGTTCAAGGGCACGCAGGATTATGAAGATTTCCTTGTCCGCAAGATCAGCGAAGCGAAGAAATTTGCGGGCAAAGATGAAATGACGGTTTACATCGATCCGTCTGACGCGGCATTAGCAGATACACTTGCGAAGAAGACCGGTGTCACACCGAAAATTTCGAAGGAGGAGTTCGTCGGAGGCATGCGCGCCGTTATCCGCTCGAGAAATGTTCTGATCGACAACTCGTTCAAGACGCTGATGGCTGATCAGAGGGACAGCTATTCATTCGAGGGAGGTGTCCAGGAATGAGCGAGAAAACTGGTGTAATTTATGGCATCAACGGCCCGATCATTTACATGAAGAACGCGGTCGGGTTCAAGATGTCTGAAATGGTATATGTCGGAAAGGAAAAGCTGGTAGGCGAGGTCATATCCCTTCAGGGCGATACGACGATGGTTCAGGTCTACGAGGAGACGTCCGGCATGAAGCCGGGTGAGCTTGTCTACGGCACGGATTCAGCGGTCTCTGTTCTTCTCGGCCCCGGCATTCTGAATAATATCTATGATGGTATTCAGAGACCGCTCGAGAAGATTGCAGAGCAATCCGGCAAGTACATTACCCGCGGCGTCTCCGCGTCGGGTCTCGACGAGGAGAAGAAGTGGGACGTCACGATCCAGGTGAAGCCGGGTGACAAGATCCACGGCGGCGATATCATCGCGACATGCCCGGAGACCCCGTCCATCGTTCACAAGAGCATGATGACTCCTCTCATCGAGTCCGCGACGGTCAAGTCCGTGAAACCGGACGGCCGCTACACAGTGCTTGATCCGATCATCACGATCGAGCTTCCGGACGGCACGACACAGGATCTCACCCTTGCACAGAAGTGGCCGATTCGTGTCCCGAGACCGTCCCTGAAGCGTCTCCCGGCATCTGAGCCGCTTGTAACGGGTCAGCGGGTCCTCGATACGATCTTCCCGATCGCGCGCGGAGGCACGGCTGCGATCCCGGGCGGTTTCGGTACCGGCAAGACAATGACACAGCACTCCATCGCGAAGTTCTCGAACGCGAACGTCATCATTTACATCGGATGCGGCGAGCGTGGAAATGAGATGACAGAGGTCCTGGAGGATTTCTCAAAGCTGGAGGATCCGCAGACGGGCAACAAGCTGATGGCGCGTACCACGCTGATCGCGAATACGTCGAACATGCCGGTTGCGGCCCGCGAGGCTTCTATTTATACAGGCATCACGCTGGCTGAGTACTACAGAGACATGGGTTATGATGTCGCCATCATGGCGGATTCCACGTCCCGCTGGGCTGAGGCCCTCCGCGAGCTGTCAGGCCGTATGGAGGAAATGCCGGCCGAGGAAGGTTTCCCGGCTTATCTGGCATCGAGACTGTCTGCATTTTACGAGAGAGCCGGCATGGTCACGACACTGAACGGCTTGCAGGGCTCCGTATCGATCATCGGCGCTGTCTCTCCGCAGGGCGGTGATTTCTCCGAGCCGGTTACTATGAACACGAAGCGTTTCGTGCGCTGCTTCTGGGGACTCGACAAGGCGCTCGCTTATGCACGCCATTATCCGGCCATCAACTGGATGCAGTCTTACTCCGAGTATGTCGGGGATATGAGTCCGTGGTATAAGGAGCATGTCGATCCGAAGTTCATTTCCGACAGAACAGAGATCGTCGCGATCCTGAACGCAGAGGACAAGCTGAATGAGACGGTCAAGCTGATCGGTTCCGACGTACTGCCGGATGACCAGAAGCTGACGCTTGAGATCGCGCGTGTCATCCGCCTCGGCTTCCTGCAGCAGAACGCGTTCCACAAGGACGACCAGAATGTTCCGCTGAAGAAGCAGTTCCTGATGATGGAGACGATCCTGAAGCTCTATCACGTCTCTGAGAAGCTCGTCCAGCAGGGACATCCGATGTCTGTGCTGCGCGCGGAAGGCATTTTTGACAAGGTCATCGCCATCAAGTACGATGTCCCGAACGACCATCTCGAAATGTTTGATGACTACAGCAGGATGATTGATGATTTCTATCAGACGGTGCTCGAGAAGAACGCATAAGGAGGCGCGAAATGGCAATTGAATATTTAGGCTTAAGCAGTATCAACGGCCCG
>ONSX01000015.1 GCA_900320615.1 uncultured Eubacteriales bacterium | reverse complement strand
CACAAGAACGATGACGGAGTTCTTAAAATATGTCCAGAAGGCCGGATCCGTAAGAATCGAGATGTAATTGTCCGGATAGAACTTCTCCGGCATGTGGAACGCGTTGTACATGATCGTCTCGAGCTTCTGCTTGAAGCCGGTAATGACCATAAACAGGAACGGAACAAAGGTCACGAGGAGCCAGAAGACGGCAAGAATAATCGCGACAGCCCACTTGATGCGGCCAACCCGCTTCGAATGACTGATCGTTGCAACAGACGTATTAGCCATTATTCTTTATCCCCCTTTCTGTTCATCAGGAACATAAGCAGTCCGGCGATTGCCGTGATCAGTATGAACATGCCGCCCGCGATCGCGGAGCCGTATCCCATGTTATACTTTGTGAAAGATTCCTTGTACATATAAGTCGCCATGAGTTCTGTCGAACTTCCGGGGCCGCCACCCGTCATGACATAGACGAGATCGAAGTATTTGAGTGAGCCCGTGACAGAAAGAACTACTGCGCTCTTGATAGTCGGAACGAGGAGCGGAAGTGCGATCTTCCGGACGTACTGGCCTCTCGTCGCGCCATCGACGATGGCCGCCTCATAGAGTGTCTCATCGATACTGGAGTATCCGGCCATGTAATAAACCATGTAGAATGGAATGAACTGCCAGCAGATGACACCGATGACCGCGTAGAGTGCCGTCTTCTGATTTCCCAGAAGATCGATCTTGCCGCCTCCGACGATCTGTGAGATCGATGTAAAGAGTCCGCCGTTTGTCGCAAGTGCGTAATGGAACAGGTAGCCGACGGCGACCGAGCTCATGAGAAGCGGAAGAAACCAGATAATCTTGAAAAAGTTCAACTTGCGTCCGCCCGCGTCAAGAAACGTCGCCAGCAGAATGCCGATCGGCATCTGGATCACGAGAGACAGGAGCATGACCTTGATATTATTGAGAAATGCCTTCCAGAATTTCATGTCGTGAAGCAGCTTGTTCCAGTTGTAGAAGCCGATGAACTTCTTGTTTGTGGAAATTCCGTTCCACTGTGTGAAGCTGTTCACGAATGTCGCGATAATTGGATACAGAATATAGACGGCCATGAGAATAATGACCGGAATCAGAAAGACCGCCGCACAGAGCGCTATTTTTTTCTGACGGACAGTCGCGAGGGATGTCTTCTTGTTCACGTTATCCCACTCCTTTCGGGGCTCGGAAAGTCTGTGTGAAGTCAGATTCGCACAGATCTGCCCTTTTTTCCGATACAGAAGGCTGCCTCATCGGCAGCCTCTGTATGGTTTACATGCATTTTTCAAAGAGTTTATGATGCTGCGGATGCCGCAGTGGATGAGCCGTTCTCCTTGAAATACTCATCGAGAGCATCCTGCTGTTCCTGTGCGACCTTCGCCGGATCACCGGTGCCGTCGAACAGAGTCTGTGTCGCGGACTTGTGAACCTCAGCGACAGAGGACGGCAGGTACTGATCCCACCAGAGCTGTACGTTCGAAGCATTCTTGATGACCGCTGTGATGTCCTGCCATGCCGGCTCCGTGGATGATGCGTTTGCCAGAGGCGGAAGGTTGCCGCTCTCCTCATCAAGCTTCATCCAGTCATCTGACGCGTAGTAAGCAGCCATCTTGACGGCTTCCTTCAGCTTCTCACCTGTGCAGTTGAAGGAAATGAAGTTATCGCCGAGTGTTCCGAGGACAGTCGTCTGATCCGCACTGGAGTCTGTCATTGCCGGGAATGCGAACGCGCCGAGATTCTTGTAGAAATCCGGATTCTCAGACTTGATCGATGCGACCTGCCAGGAGCCCTGGAGCATCATGCCGGCACCCTGATAAAGGAGCGCGCGATCCTCGCCGTCATCTGCCGACAGAGAGTTGACGCCGTCCGGGAAGTATCCCTTGCTGACCCAGTCCTCAATCTTCTTGCCCGCGAACTCCGTCGCGTCATCAACAAGAGAACCTGTCTGGTTATATGCATTAGTAACGATATCGGACCCGCCATAGCGCGCGACCAGATAGCAGTAATACATGGATCCTGTCCACTGCGAGCTGTTCGCAAGAGCAAACGGCGTGATTCCGTCGGACACCATCTTGTCGCAGAGAGCTTCGAGATCATCAAGTGTCTTCGGAACTTCATAACCCTTCTCAGCCCAGAGGCTCTTGTCATAGAAGAAGACCGCGACGGACTGGTTCTTGACCGGCAGAGCATAAATCTTGCCATCGACCGTACCCTGGTCAAGTGCCGCCGGGAGATACTTGTCGCGAAGTCCGAGCTCGTCAACAACATCCGTGATATCCTGCGCATAACCCGACTTGATGTACTCTCTCATCGGACCTCCGGTCCAGTGGATATACATATCCGGGCACTGTCCCGCACTCATCGCAACGGACAGCTTCTGCTTGTACTGATCATTGGCTGTCGCCACCTGGTCGATTGTGTAGCCTGACGTCGGAGAATCATTCTTGTTATACTGATCAACTGCGTAGGACCAGATCGTCTTGTCCGGTTCATCCGTCGCGATATTCCAGAATGTGATCGTCTTGTCATCACCAGCCGCTGCCGTTGTACCGGAGCCTGTTGATGTCACTGTTGAACCGCCCGCCGCTGTCGGTGTCTTGCCGCTGCAGCCTGCCAGCATACCGACTGTCATAGCTGCCGTAAGCGCTAATGCAATCTGTTTCTTCATAATTTTTATTCCTTCCTGAAAATCAGTTCTGTACGCATCTGTCATTTCCGGAAGATGACCGGCTCATACATGAGCCCCACGTTCCGAAATGTCCATCCTCGCAGTGACTGGAAATGAATGACCCGCGCGCTGTCTTTCTTTCCGTTTCTCATCTGCTGTATCTTAACTATATCGTCATACAGTTGCCGCTTATATCAAATTTCTGCTATAATTATCACATTTCTTTGAACCATACAAGTTGCACGTTGTACAGAATGAATCGCAGATGAATACTGGCAATGTCACCTATATATAGGCGATGTTAGGCGGATCATTCTGGCATAAATTGCGATCTCTGTTTTTATTCACGGAGGAAATCTTATGGAAATCGAATACTCTCTGATGTATATTTCTTATGACCTGCATACCTTTGTGCGATATACGCGTGGGGCGGATCTGTCTGGGCTGACAGCTGACACAAAGAAACGGCGCTCCGTCGTCATAACCGGTCAGAAGACTCTGACCTCACAGGATTCTATTGTCGATTTCAACGATGACGCATTTATAAACCCCATCCTGTCGCAGACCTCATTCTTCACAAGGGCCCGCCTCATGCCGCTGATCTTCTCTCTTAACAATCAGTTTGCGTACGCCATTATTACGCTCAATACCAGTTCCGTGATTATCGGCCCTGTCCGCTTCAGCGCGCCGACATGGTTCCGGCATGTCCTAAGCTTCAAAGACCTCGGTGTAACGGTTGAACCGGAAAAATATGCCTACTGGCTCCGCGCTGTTCCAGTCTGCGATCTGGATGCCTTTGTCACAGATATTCTGCTTCCCCTCAATCTCGAACGCGACGGGAGCGACGCGGAACCTTACATTCTCCGCAAGGATGTCATCGACGAAAACTGTGTGGACAAGGAACGCATCACAGACGCACAGAAGGAGCTCTCGCGGATGATCTTTGACCGCGTCGAGGACGGCGTCGTCCACAACCCGTACAATCACGAGCTGCGTGAGCGCCACTGTATCATGACCGGCGACGTTGATGGCCTGCACCGGGTTCTCGAGGAGGATTTCACCGGACGGTACGGAAAGCTCGGCCGTGATCCGGTCCGACAGGAGCGGAATATCGGCATTGTAGCGATCACAATCGCGAGCCGCGCTGCGATTCAGGGCGGGCTTCATTTTGAGACAGCCTTCTCGATCAGCGATGTCACCATTCAGCAGATGGAAAAGTGCAATGATGTCGAGACAATCAAGCACATCTATCACAATGCGGAGTACCAGTATGCGTCGCTCGTGCGCGATCTGAAGGCAGATGAAGCAAAGCTCACGGCAAAGAGCCGGAAAACGGAGGAATCAGGAAACCAGAAAGCATCAGAAGCAGTTGGAAAAGGCCCCGAATTGCCCGGAAATAGCGCACCTGCTCTGGACGTCTCTCATTTTCAGGCGCAGGTTCCGGAGAACGCGCCAAGATTTACGGAGGATTTAAGGCGCGAGGAGGAACAAAAAAAGAAGCTTGCAAAAGAGCAGAAAAAAGCGGGAGATCATGAGATTCCCGAGAACCGTCACATCTCCCGCTGTAAAGATTATATTTTTACTCATCTGCACGGCAAGATCACCGTACAGGAAATCGCAGAGGCAATCGGCCTTGAGCCGAATTACCTCTCTGCTCTGTTCCGGAAGGAAGAACACACGACGCTGAAGGCGTATATTATGCACGAGAAAGTCAGTCTCATCAAGAACCTGCTCGTCTACTCACAATATCCGTATGCAAAGATCGCGGCCTACCTCGGGTTCGCGTCGCAAAGCCACATGTCAAAATGCTTCCGGATCGAGACCGGAATGACACCCGGACAGTACCGGAACGCATATCAGAGAGAGGACTTCATCCGGGAGAGCCTGGATGAGTAAGACCGAAGTGCTCTCCCGTCCGCATCTCCCGCACATCATCCGGCGTATGCGCGTTCTCAGAACAGCTCTTTTCTGCTCTGCGCCGCTCCCTCAAAGGGACCGCTCACCGGATTGACCGCGCGGTGATCGCCGAAGTAATCCTGATTGAACGTGATCGGGCTGCCGTCCGGATTCTCAAACTTCTCTTCCGGCTCGAATGCCTCACCGAGCACAGCTGTCGAGATCGTCTCATTTCTGCTTGCAGGCAGGAAGTCATAGAGATTCGTCTCAAGCTTCATATGGCCGGCCTCGGAAACAAGCTTCAGCGTGACATGGTCTGTCTCGTCGACGTAAGCGCCCTCCTCCGTGTCGCACGGTTCGGCGCCGTTAAAATAGACGTTGCCGCCCGTATAGACCGGCATATGGTCGTAGAACTTGTCCTTGGACGACTCATCTTCGATGTTCCACGGGCCGAACTGAGCAAAATAAGCCTTTGCCGTCGGATATCCGTCATACGGTTTTGTCCCGCAGATGAAGTTGTACTGTTTCTCCGTCCCACACGCCTTCGCGTGCGCAACATACTCCTCATCGATCGGCTGCTGCACGAAAATATTGTTGTAGAACCGGGCATCGCCGTGCTGAATCGTCATGAATCCCGCGACCTCCGTGCGGTGCGGCACGTGATACGGTGTGTAGCGCGGCGACGGCAGTCTGACGGAGTTGTTCATGACGCCGTCACCGACCCATGTGAACGATCCCGCAATCAGGTTATGGACAAATGCAATTCCCTCTGTGCTGATGCGCGAGGAGCACTTCGAGAGCAGCAGGTTGTTGTCAACAAGCGTCGGCCCATGTGAAACCTCAATAAAGATATCCTCGCCGAGCCCGAGAAGCGGTGTGATATCCGTTCCGGCCGGCGGCGTATTGTCATGGAACAGGTTCTGCGTGACGCGTGTGCCCTGTGCCTGCCAGTCAAGCCACAGACCTCTCGTGCAGTGGTGAATGTGGTTCCGTCTGATCTGCACATCGATCGCCGCGTGCATCTTGATACCGCCGATCTCAGCGCCGGCCAGATCCTGCTTGTTGTTGATGTGATGGATCTCATTGTCCTCGATAATCGAGAACACGCCGCCAAGATGCCCGACGATGCCGGTCTGTCCGCAGTCATGGATATTGTTGCGGCGAATGATATGCGAGCCAATCCGCTCCTTCGTCCAACCCTCATTCTGCGCCTGCATGATGTTGTCACGCTCTGTCTGCGTGCCGTCCTTCGTATACTTCGTTGTCCACTTATTATCATTATTCGGCTGCAGATACTTGCCGAGCGTAATGCCGCTGCAGCGGGAATCTGAAATTTCGCAATCCTCGATAATCCAGCCCCTGGACCAGTGCGGGCCGATCATACCGTCCTGATAAGCGGTCGGCGGGGCCCACTGTGTCGCAGCCTGACGGATAACAAAGCCGGAAACCGTGATATAACCGACGCCCTCCTCGGACGGATAGAAGACATTCCTTCTGACATTGATTTCTACATTTTCTTCATTCGGATTCTTCCCTCCGAAATTTGCGAAAATGAGAGTCGCCCCGTCCTGCTGCTTTGTGTACCAGGTCTTCAGCGTCGCATCCGGATCCCAGGAACGTCTGTATACGATCGGATGAAGCACTTTCTCAAGGTCAAGGACTTCGTACATCGCCTTTCCGTTCAGATAGACTTCACCTGTATGAACCGGGTCCGGGGCGAAATACCAGTCGCCGCTGACCGGTACTGTGTACGGGTTGTAATCCCCGAAGATTCCATTTGGAATCCGGCTGACATACACGTCGCCCTGATACTTTTCCCAGTTCTTCACCGGCTCCGCGCCTGTGATCACGGCGCCTTTCATTTGCTCAGAGCGATACGTAATGCGTGCCCTTTCCGTGCCTGCATGCTTCGGATTTACATACTCACGATATATCCCCGGAGCTACGATGACTTCGTCGCCGGGCATCGCAATATTTGCAGCCTCCTGGATCGTCTTGAACGGGCTTTCCTTCGTGCCGCAGCCGCTGCGAAATGCAGAGGCCGATACATAGTAATTCATACCAGCAATCCTCCATATATGTATGTTATGTATGTATAGTGATGTTGCTAAAAAGCTCTCAGATCGATGCGCACTGAAAGTTTCTCCTGTGCAAAAATCGCGTGCCAGTATAATAGCTCCGTTTTCACACGTCCTTACTTCCCGGTCCCGGGCTCACTCGAGTTCACGGAACACAGGATCATAGATTTTCGCGCACAGAAACCCTGGAAGCGAAAATCCATAGAGAAATACGAACGGCAGAATCATCAGTCCGCCGAACATGGCCAGTGCGGCCGGCACTGCGCAAAGGAGCGTCATCAGCAGTGTCCGCGGAAAGCGCGCCGCCGCGAGCGTCATAGCAAGCTTCAGCGTGCCGGAGATGTCATTCTTAAAACGCGCCTGCAGAGGAAAAACGTACACGAGAAACATCAGCATGAAAATCGCAACAGACGCGGCGATGATCACCAGCGCCCGCGGAAGCACAGACGGATCATACATGTACGCAAGTATCTCGATGCCCGCCGGAAGAAGAATGGCCAGGAAGATCAGCCAGATCAGCGTCGCCTGTCTGAAGTTTTCACGAAAAGCGGAAAAAAACGGCTTCACGATATATCCACCCTCATGCCGAACCATTTTCTGGAGAACGGTATGCATAGCTGTGACAGACGAACCAGCCGTGATGACCGGAAGGCAGCACAGAAGCGTCAGCATATTCAAAATGAACAGCTCTGAAATATATTCAATGATGCGGACAATCTTATTGTCCTCCCGCAGATTTGTATTCATTTTCCAGGCCTCTCTCCGCGAAAAATGTGCGCTCTCTCTTTGCAGAATCACATCTTTACACAGAAGCATACACAAAAGGGAGGGAATTCGATATCAAAAATTTATGTGTTATAGCATAATTCTTTGCAGATTCCGAGGCGCCGGATTCGGAGAAGGACTGAGCGCTCCCCTCCGCACAATCCCCCGGATATTCATCTCCCGATCCATGAGGACGATATTGGCATACCGCCCCGGCGCAATGGACCCGTAGTCCATCTCAACTCCGATCGACCTGGCCGGATTTTCCGTCGCGGCGCGGATAGCCGTCTCAAGCGGAATCTTCATATCGAGCACGGCCGTCCTCATGCAGTCAAAGAGATTCGTCACGCTCCCGGCAATCGTGCCCGGATCAGACGCGAGGCCTGCCCTGCGCCCGCACTTTTGAACGGCCTGCCCGCCGAGACTGTACGTGCCGTCCGGCAGGCCTGCCGCCTCCATGCTGTCGGAAATAAGAACCACTCTCTCCTCCCCGAACAGGCGAAAGGCAAGCCTGACCATCGCCGGATGGATATGAACTCCGTCGGCAATCAGCTCCGCGTCAGCGCCCGCCTCGAGGGCCGCCGGAATCGGGCCCGGTGCCCGGTGCCAAAGTCCCGGCATCGCATTAAATGTGTGCGTGAGATGCGAAGCGCCGCTCCGGAAGGCCATCCGCGCCGTCTCATAATCGGCGCAGGTGTGCGAGACGGAGATGACGATATCCTTCGAGAGCTCACGGATGAAAGTTTCCGCGCCGGGAAGCTCCGGCGCGATATCCACGATCTTCAGGAGTCCGTCTGCAGCCTCCGCAAGGCGCCGCACCATCGCGATGTCCGGCTCATGCGCGAACGCGGGGTTCTGCGCGCCGAGCTTTCGGGGACTCACAAATGGCCCTTCCATGTGGATGCCGACGAGATCCGCGCCGCTGCCATTTCTGTGCGCGGCCGCAGTATGCATAACCTTCAGGAGTTTCTCTTCCGAAAATGTCATCGTCGCCGGGCAGATCGCGAGCACCCCGTGTTCCGCCTCGTACTGTGCAATTCTGTCGATGCTCTCCTCATTTCCATCACAGAAGTCATATCCGCAAGCCCCATGAAAATGCACATCGACGAGGCCGGGAATCGCGTAGAGACCGTCTGCATCAAGAACTGGCGCATCTTCATGTTTTCTTTCTTCCGTCCGGACACGGCTGATCCGCTCCCCACAGATCTCAATATCGCCTTTCCTGAATATATGATCCTCACAATAGACAAGCGCATGTCTGATTTCCATAACCGATTCCTCCTATTTCCTTACTATACCCGATTTATGCGTCCCTGCGTAGCGCATAAAGCCCATCCCGCCCACGTATTCTGCGCGGCAGCGCTTTCCTCGCCATCTGACTTGTCACCAAGATAGATTCAGATCTGCACGTATTCTGCGCAGGCAGCGCTTCCCTCGCCATGCCCTGTGATTTCCTCCGCCGCAGTGCATAAGCCCCATCCCGCCCACGCGTCCTGTAGTCCGGCCGGCGAGGTTGACATCGCCTCTTCAGTGTATTAATCTGAATCATACAGTTGTTATTTATTCATGAGGTTGCTTTCCATGGATTTAATCGATTATCAGGACAGTCGTCCAATCTATGAGCAGATCTCCGAAAAATATAAAATACTGATTCTGAAGGGTGTTCTCGAGCCCGATGAGAAAATGCCATCCGTGCGCCAGCTCGCGATGGACCTCTCGACGAACCCGAACACGGTTCAGCGCGCCTACTCGGAGCTTGAGCGGCAGGGCTTTCTCTACTCCGTCAAGGGCAAAGGCAACTTCGTAAGTCCCAATCCTCATCTGCGGGATCTGAAGAAGAAGGAGCTACTGGACCGTCTCCGCGCGCTACTGAAAGAATCTGAGGACAGTGGTATCCCGGCAGGTGAACTTCTCGGAGAGCTCCGGTCATAATAACTAAAAACAGACAGAAGATACATCCGCTGCGTGTCAGAATCTTCGATTGTACGGGCTGGCACAGGCATCCGATATGAACCGGCTGAAGAACATGACCCGGTTCCGATATACAGTATCAGGAGAAAAACCGCAATGATTACGATTGACACAGTCCGAAAGTCCTTCGGCGATGATACCGCCGTCGCGGACATTTCCCTCACCATACCGAAAGAGCAGGTCTTCGGCCTTATCGGCACCAACGGGGCCGGCAAGAGCACGCTGCTGCGCATGACGGCCGGCATTCTCCAGCCGGACAGCGGGAGCATTACCATCGACAACCTGCCCGTCTTCGACAACCCCGCCGCGAAATCGAAGCTGTATTTCATTTCCGATGAGCCATACTTCTTCCCAAACAGCAGCGCGGAGGATATGCTCCATTACCTGCGCACTGTCTATCCGCATTTTGATGCAGACCGCTTCCGCGCACTGCTGGACGACTTCGGGCTCGACCCGAAGCGGCCTATCTCGCACTACTCGAAGGGTATGAAGAAGCAGCTCGCAGTCATCTGCGGAGTCGCGGCCGGTACAGACTACCTGCTCTGTGACGAAACATTTGACGGCCTCGATCCCGTCATGCGCCAGGGCACGAAGAGCCTCTTCGCCCAGGAAATGACCGGGCGCGGGCTCACGCCTATCATCGCGTCGCACAATCTCCGCGAGCTCGAGGACATCTGCGACCACATCGGTCTTTTGCACCGCGGCGGTCTTCTCCTTTCTGAGGACCTCGCGGACATGAAGCTCGGCATCCAGAAGATTCAGTGCGTCTTCCGGAGCGAGCGGGAAATGAAGTTCGCCCTCGCTGGTCTCCGCATCGTTCACCGGGAGGACCGCGGGCGGCTGATCACGCTGATCGTGCGCGGAGGGCACAGCGAGATCATTCAGCATTTCAAGAGCGTGAACCCCATTTTCTTCGAGATTCTTCCCCTCACGCTGGAGGAAATATTCATCTGTGAAACGGAGGTGGCAGGCTATGACGCAAGAAAACTCATCCTCGGGTAAGAAGCGCCCGGGCTTTTTCTCATCCCCAAAGCACGACCAGCCGGGGAGCAGCCGGCACGCGCACATACCGTCTCCAAAGCGCAGGCAGCCCGGAAGAAGCGCCCGGCATACGGCGGGCTCCTTCCTGTCCCGCCAGAAGGAGCTGACGGGCCGGCGCTCATGGGTCCTTGCGCTCACGCTGCTTCTGTATGCGATCTTCCATATCATAGAGGCCGTGCTCCTTCTTTCCGGCGCCATGACCGAATATACGACGGCATCCGAGCAGGCACAGCACATCCGGAACCTGCACGATACGGCGCTCCTTGTCCTCGGGACAAGGAGCTGGAACTGGGTCGTCACGATTATCTGCGGCATTCTGCTCGCGATGCAGGGCTTCTCGTGGGTGGACTCGCGGCAGCAGCTCGACTTCTACGAGAGCCAGCCAGTCTCACGGAAGGAGCGCTTTGTAAAAATTTCACTAAGCAGTCTGTTCATGTTTCTGATCTCCTACACAGCGACTGCTGCTGTCGGCATGCTCATTATGACCGGTATGGGTGCAATGACCGGCTGTATCTTCAGGTCCTGCCTGCTGCAGCTTCTGCGTTCAGTTGTGCTGTTTGCGGACAGCTACGCCATATCGGTGCTCGCCGTCATGCTGACCGGGAATATCATCGTCGCGCTGTTTCTGGACGGCTCCATATTGCTCTATGAACCGCTCATGCGCTACCTCTTTCACGACTTCTGTCTCACATTTTTCCGGACATACGTGGATGACGCTTCCTACAAACAGCGGGCAGAGAGTTCGCAAACCATCTGGTTTGCCCTGCGGACAGGCCCGCGCTCGCTTTTCTTTGGCATTCTGTTCGGGGCCTTCGCGATGATCCTGGCGTGGTGCGCATTTCGGATTAGACAGCACGAGATGGCCGGCCGCGCTGTCCTGTACCGACCCGTCCGGATCATCCTGAAGATCGCGGTCTCATTTGCCGTAGCCATGATCGCAGTTCCGATCGTGTACACATCGACTTCATCGGTGCCGGTCTGCTGCGTGATCGCTGCGCTTGCCGCATTTGTCACCGGCTGCATCCTGGAGGTTATCTATGCCTTCAATTTCCGGCAGCTGACCGCGCACCCGGCGGGATCGGCCGCCGCGGCACTGCTCGCCATCTGTGTGTTTCTCATTTTCCGGTACGATGCTTTCGGGTATGACAGCTGGCTGCCGCGCGCGGAGAACACAGTGGACGCCTTTGTCGTCTATGACAATGGCTATATCACCGACCGCTACCTGGAAGACGGCTCGGACGCGTCGTACAACGGCCGCTATGAGGAGACATACATGCACCTCACGAACATCGAGGCGGTGAACCGTCTTCTCCAGACCGGCTACAGCTGGACGAAGGCAAATGCCCTGAACGAATCGGGCAATATCGTCCTGACCGTGCCTGACACCGACATTTCGTACCATTTCGTCATCGGCTTCCGCATGAGAGACGGCCGCCTTGTGACGCGCTCCGTGTTTCTTCCGGACACGGCCAATGCCGCCGTGATGGACGATGTCTTCGGGACGGAGGCGTTCCGCGAAGGATATTTCCCGATCTATCATGACAGCGCGACCATGAAGAAGCTGGACCGGATCCGCATCGAGTACACGGACGGGAAGAATATCTCAGACGATCTGCCGGCAGAGACATACTACGACGCGTTCAAGAAGGCTTATGAGGAAGACCTGAAGCAATTCAGCTGGTCATTTGCCAAGAGCCGGATTCCGGTCGGCAAGGTCAGTCTCATCACCGGGAACAGCGCCCACGAGTCGTCCTCCGCGATCAACTGCCCGGTCTACGCAGAATTCACGCACACGACCACCTTCCTGAAGCAGAGCGGCATCTACCTCGAGCCGCTTGATAATCTCGATACAGACACGATCTGGTCGCTGGCCGGGCCGTTCTCCGAGACTGTGATCGACAGGAAAGTGCAGCAATCCGGGACGGAGTAAACGCTGCGCCTTCTCCGCGGATAAGATATAGGTAACGATTCAGGAAAGGGTCTGGCTGTCCTGCCAGACATATGGAAAATGCATACATACTCAGTGATACGTTCAAATCGCCGCAGCATCGCGCTGGAGATCCGCCCCGACCGGACGCTTCTTGTGCGGGCACCGTACTTTGCGTCTTCTGCGCAGATCCGCAGCTTCGTCATGAGCCGCGAGGACTGGATCGATCAGCACCTGATGCGCATGAAGGCAAGAGAGGACGCCCGCCGGCTCCTGCCCGCGCTCACTCCGGATGACATCCGGAAGCTCGGTGAGAAAGCGTGCGCGGACATCCCCGCGCGCATCCGCCATTTTGCGCCTCTTGTCGGCGTCACAGCCGGCCGCGTCACAATCCGGAACCAGCGGACGCGCTGGGGCAGCTGCTCCGCGAAAGGGAATCTAAACTTCAACTGCCTCCTCATGCTCTGCCCGGAACCGGTCCGCGATTATATCGTCGTCCATGAACTCTGCCATCGCCTGGAAATGAACCACTCGCCGCGATTCTGGGCCGATGTGGAGGCTGTGCTCCCGGACTACCGAAAGCCAAGGCGCTGGCTCCGGGAAAACGGCGGTGATCTCATCGCGCGGATGGAGGCGGGAAGGCGGAAAGACAGCGGCGGCAGAATTTCAACGTGATGCATCGACTCTCCGCTTTTTCGTATCTAAAATTTGTGAAAAGTTTCTACATCAAAGGCAATTTATATGGTATGATCTGTGTAAATCGCAGGATATCCTGCGCCAACACATGTTTAAAGGAGGGTTATCTATGAGCTTTCAAAATGTAGTCGTTGCCGGCGGCGGCGTCCTCGGCACACAGATCGGTTTTCAGGCGGCATACAAGGGTAAGAACGTGACATTCTGGCTCCGCAGCGAAGGGTCTATCGGCCGCACGCAGCCGAAACTTGACCGTCTGAAAGGCATTTACCTGAACACGCTGGAAGCGCACAAGGCTCTCTGCGGCACAGACACACAGCGGTACTCGCACGGTCTTGTCGACGGCGTGAAGGATCTCACGCCCGAAAAGATTGACGAGCTGAAGAAGCAGGTCGAGAGGGCATATGACAGCATAAAGATCGAGCTCGACATGGGAAAGGCAGTCGCTGACGCGGACCTTGTCATCGAGTCCATGACGGAAGATCCGAAAGCAAAGATCGATGTCTACACGAAAATGAAGGATCTGCTCCCGGAGAAGACGGTCGTCGTTACGAATTCCTCCACCATGGTCCCGAGCCAGTTCCGCGACTATACAGGCCGCCCGGAAAAATACATGGCGCTTCATTTTGCAAATGAAATCTGGAACGGCAACACGGCCGAGGTGATGGGCCACGACGGAACTGACCCCAAGGTCTATGACGAGGTTGTGAAGTTCGCGAAAGAAATCGGCATGGTTCCGCTCTGCCTGAAGAAAGAGCAGCCGGGATATATCCTGAACACAATGCTCGTCCCGTTCCTCACGGCGGCCGAGGCGCTCTATGCCAACGGTGTCGCTGAGCCCGCGACGATTGACCTCACATGGAAGCTCGCGACCGGCTCACCTGTCGGCCCGTTCCACATCCTCGATGTCGTCGGCCTCAAGACCGCGTACGATATCTGCAGCATGAATCCGCAGTCGAAGGACCCGAACTCCACGATGGGGCGGATCTGTGCGATGCTGAAGAAATACCTCGACGAGGGCAAGACCGGTGTCAACGCGGGCGAGGGCTTCTACAAGTACAAGTAATCAGTCAGAAAAAATCCCCATCTGCATAAATTGCAGATGGGGACTTTTCATGCGCCGCGATTTATTTTTTTACCGTGAATTTTGCGAGGCGCACCTCATTTTTCGCATCGGGCTTAAAAACCATCGGGACGTCAAGCCACTGCCGCCTCCCGTGATTGGAAATGAGAACCCGGCTTCCATCCTCGTCGTATCCCGTCAGCGTCATCCAGTGCCAGGTGTCATCGCCGAGTTCCTCCTCCCGGGTGTGACCGAGAATGAGAAGCGCGACCGGCGTGTCCGCATCGATCGCCCGGCGGATATACGCAAATGCATCTCCCGCGTGTGCCCAGTCCTTCTCGGTCCGGATCTCTCCGCAGGCCCACGCCCCGTTGTCCTTCACATACTGCACAAAACGGTCGCGAAACACGGTCACGTGCGGAAAGCCCATATAGCCGGGGTGCATGTAATGCCTGTACATCAGCGTCTGAAGCTCCACATACTTCTTCTTACTGTAGATAATATCCGGTTCCACTCCGACTCCGTAGTATGCCGCGAGGTTTGCGCCGGCGACAGCCGCGCATCCCGCAAGCCGTGCCCATTTCGGCCGTTTGAACCAGTTCTGGTCGCCGCCGTACGCGATTCCCGAATCCGTCACAACCTGCGGGAAGCCGGTCAGCTCCACCGTGTGGAGCTCTGCATTTCTCTCAGCCATACTGTGCATCTTCCTTCCGCATGTGACGCAATGCCGTGTCACAAAACAGTCAGTTGCGGCTTATGCCGATGATGTCAAGAATCCGAATAAACAGATTCACGATATCAACATAGATGTCCGCCGCGCACTGCACAGCGTTGACCGCATTCGACGGATAGCGCTGTGCCCTCGCCCAGTCAAAACCGATGTAGCCGCAGAATAAAAGGACCATGAGCCAGTCAAAGGCCGTCCACAGCGCGGGCGCAAGAAATGCGACGATCAGACTTGCGAAGATGGAGACAAGAAGCGAGATGCCAAGAACCCGTCCCATTCTCAGGAACACCTGCGGCGCAAGAGCCGCGAGCGCCATCATGATACCTGTCGTGCAGGCCGTGCAGATGAAGGCGAGCGCGATCGAGCCTGTGTCATAAAACGACACGAAATACGTGAGCAGAAGCCCCATCGACGCGGCAAGAACCGTGAATCCCGCGATTCCCGCGCCGACGCTCCTGTTCCGATAGACAAGCGCCATGCCGCCGAAACTTCCGACCAGATAAATGAGGAGCACCGCGAGCGCCGGAATCTGAAGAATCGATCCGCGAAGCAGCGTCGCCTCTGCGACATTGACCAGCGCGCCGAAGACGAGCATGCCGCCGATCACCAGATTGTACTGCGTTCTTGTGAGCGGCGCTCCGTCAAACTGACGGACGCGGGCGAGCTTATATTGTCTTGTATCAAAATCCGCCATGGTATATACCTCCTTATGTCAGAGAACGCAAGGCAGGCCGTTGCCTGTCCGGTTCGTTTACAAGGTATAATACTCACTCGCGCGGCCTTCGTCAACAAGGCGCACACTCCCCCATATGTGAAATTTCTATGCCTCTTGCGGTTCGCCATCGGACTTTGCCGGCGGTCAGCGCCATCAGTCCCGGCGGAGTTCATCAAAAGGAGGAACCTGCCGCTTCTTCACGCGTCCGCTTCCAGTTCGCCATCGGGACCATGCGCTTCTGGTAGCACTGCTTGAGAAGAATCACCGCGACAGCAGCCGCAACGAATTCACCTGCCGGGAATGCCCAGAAAATGAACTGCTCCGCATTTGCCATGCGAGTAAACGCATAAGCCAGCGGAAGCGGGATCGCGAGGAGCCGCAGGATCGAGACAATGAGCGAGCTGTTGCCGGACTGAAGCGCCTGGAAGACGCCCTGCAATGCGATATTGATGCCCGCGAACACGAATCCGAGGCTGATAATGTGCATGGCCCTGACACAGAGTGTCTCCGTCTCCTGCGTCAGTCCGAAAATCTGCGCGAGCGGATGGGCGAAGAGCTGCATGAGCACAAGACCGATGAGCATGACAACCGTCGTGTCAATCAAACCGCACTTGATGCCCGCCTTCACTCGCTTCTGCGAACCCATGCCGTAGTTGTAGGAAATAATCGGCGTGATCGCATCCCGCAGGCCGAAGCCCGCGAAGAAAATAAACTGCTGGATCTTGTAGAAGATGCCGTAAGCCGTGACAGCCGACGCCGAGACCGCACCGAAAATGATATTGACGCCATATGTCATAAAACTCATCAGGGCCTGCATGATAATCGCGCTGACGCCGATGCTGTAGATGCCGCGGATTGTTCGCCCGTCCGGCTTCAGATAGCAGAGACCGCTCTTTATCTCCCTGTTCCGGGTATACTGAAATAACATGGCAAGTCCGAGCGAGACCATCTGCCCCATGACTGTCGCCCAGGCCGCGCCCGCGATGCCCATTCTCGGGCATCCAAGCAGACCGTAGATCATGATCGGATCGAAGACGATGTTCGTGAGCGCTCCCGCGATCTGCGCGGTCGTCGACAGAATCGTCTTGCCCGTCGACTGCAGAAGCTTCTCATAGATGCCGTAGAGCAGGTTGCCGAAACACAGCAGCGTGCAGATCCGGAGATACGTGCGTCCCATGCCGAGCACGATCGGATCCGACGTCTGGCTCTTCAGGTAGACGTCAATACCTGTCAGTCCGAAAATGAAGAACACCGCCGACAGCACGATTCCGAGAAACACACCATTGCCGGCAACCCGCGCCGCCTCCTCTGTATCCTTGAGACCGAGCATACGCGAGAGCATCGCGCCTACGCCGACACCTGTTCCGATTCCGAACGCGACAATCAGCATCTGAACCGGGAATGCGAGCGTGAGCGCGTTAACCGCGTACTCACCGGTGTGCGCAATCCCCGGCTCATCCGCCATGTTCGCGACGAACATGGAATCGACGATATTGTACATGGCCTGCAGCACCATCGAAACAATAATCGGAATGCCCATCGAAAGCATGACCTTCGATATCTTTTCCGTACCCATTTTGTTTACTGCCACTTTTTCCATTCCTGCCTCCTGCATATCCTGCTGCTGTGCGCATGGCACAAAAAAGGCAGCCCGGCATGGAGTTATGTCTTCCAACACCGGACTGCCCGAGCAGTCACTTTACTTATATACTATATCATTATATCGGTTTGTCCGCCGGATTTCTAATTGTCAAATACACGAAATTCAACCTGATTTTCTTTCTCGTTTTGACATTTTCTGCTGCCCGCACCGGCTATCGCCGCTCTGCAGCGGAACCTTGTCAGCGGAGAACAGGCAGTAGCGGCCCTTGTACAAACCCCCTGCCTCTGGTATACAATAGAGACAGGCGCTATGCCCGAAAGGAGGCACATCATGAAATCACTTCTGATCAAAGACACAACCAGAGAAGAGCGCATCCGCATCGTCGAGCAGGCCTTAAACGCCTGCGGCGGAGCATGCAGTTTCTGCAACGGCTGCGACAACATCGGCGGAGGTAGCGTCGACGAGCTCTATCTCCCCTATATCAATGGGGAGAAGGAGATCGCAGAGATCAACGCGGAATATCACCGCAGCATGGTTCACTGAACCGTCACATGCAGGATGGCGACATTGCTCTTGTGCCCGTCGCTGTCATCACAGCTGTATTCCACGTCGTAATTTCCCGGCGTACTCGTGTCGAGCCTGCCACTGTGCGCGGCTCCGCCGACATTAATCCGCTGCGAGAGCGTCGCACTGCTGTCCTTGTCGTCTGTAAGCTGGGAAATGTAGGACATGTACGAGAACTTCCCGCCGACAGGGATCGTCACATAGTGAACCTTGAGGTAGAGGCGCGGCGCATCCGCAGCGAGTGTATTGCGAACCGCCTCGTCCGCCTGCTCAGCCTGCGTCTCCGGCTCCAGAGTCGGCGTCGCCGCATCTTCATCCGTCGCAGCAGAAGACGCGGAGGCCGTCTCCGCTTCCGACTGCGCTGCCTCACTGGCGGCCGACTCCGCCGCAGCGCCCTGGGACTGTGTCTCCGGCGCGGCGGTTCCTGCATTTTCTGCAGCCCCGGCCAACGGCATGACCCGCGTCTTCGTCGTCACATTTCCCGCATCATCCTTCGCCGCGTACACAAGAGACGCACTTGCCCCGTCGTCAGACTTGCGGACAGATACGATTCTCAGTGTGCCCGTAACATCACCGTCGCGCTTATCGATAGCCGTCACCGACTCAAGCAGAGCTGAATCGGCCTCCCCGTCCGCATAGGACGAGCCATCATCCGGAAATGTAATCAGCGGTCCCTTTCTGTCTGCTGAAAGAGCAAGAATCAGAATCACGACCGCGAGGACTCCGGACACAGCCGTCAGTATAATACAGATTTTTCTTCTCATGTCCGCTCCTCCGTGTCCTGTACACGCACATCGCCTGCATGCTCATCATCCGTCCCGCTGACGGCGTACGCAGCCCGGATCCGCTTCTGCTTCTCCAGCTCAGGATCACCTGCATGTTCGTCGTCCGTCCCGCTGACGGCGTACGCAGCCTTCGGCTCCTTCTTCTCTGACGGCCCGTACTTCGAGAAATACCGGCGGTTGCGCCAGACGTCCGCATTATTCAGGACGACGCCGAGAACCGGACAGCCGGCCGACTCGAACCGGCCCGCCGTCTTCTGCGCAAAGTCCGCGTCCGTCTTTCCCGCCTCGACGATCAGAAGAGCGCCGTCACACAGCTCCGCGACCAGCGTGCTGTCGACAGACTCCGTGATCGGAGGAATATCCATCAGAATGTAATCGAATGACTTTTTCAGAGATTCAAGAAGCTGCCCGACACGGTTCTCCCTGAGGAGTTTCGTCCCGTCGTTGGTCGGAGCCCCCGCGAGTACCATAAAGAGACCATCAATATTCGTCTGGAGAAGGATCTCCGAAAATGCGCAGCCTCTGGCGAGCCATCTGGTAAAACCCGTGCTGCCTTCATTTTTCACCTGAATGCGCGAAAGCGGCATGGTCTTCTGAAGATCCATGTCCATGAGAACCACGCGGCAGCCCTTCTGCGCGAGCTTCCTTGCAAGAAGCAGGGAGACAGCCCCGCGGCTCGCCTCCTTCGCACAGCTCGACACGCAGATGACCCTCGCTGTCTCTGTCCCGATCAGCCGTTCTGCCATCGCGTCATATTCCGAGTCGATCTCCCATCGCATTTCAGGAAGTCTGATTTTGATCCGCTTCATTCCGCACCTCCCTCACTGCCTTCTTCCGGCTCATCCAGATCCTCCGGAACACGCGAGCGCAGTTCATCCGGGTTCTTCGGAATCATGCAGAACGTATCGAGCCCCAGAATCTCCTGAATCTCCCTGTCTGTGCGAAGTTTTCTGTCCGTCAGGCAGAAAATGAACACCGCAGCAAACCCGGCAAGAATCACGGCGAGCCCGGCAAGAATCCCGTTCCGGACCGCGTGCACGCCCGAACCGGACGTCGGAAGATCCGCGCCCGAGACGATTTTGACGGTTCCTGCTCTCGCGACCGAGCTGTACTGCCGCGCAGCCTCCTCAGCCACCGCCTCGCAGAGATCCATCGCGTTGTACGGATCATCCGCAGACACCCGCACATAAATCACCTGTGCGTTCTTTGCCGCCGTCGCGGTCACATGCTTTACAAATGTATGATAGGGGATGCCGGCATCCGTGACTGAGGCCAGCGCAACTTGCAGGACATCGCTTCCCCTCGTAATTTCAAGACAGTTATTTACGAGTTTTGCATCAGAAGCTGATTCGCTCGTCTTTGTAGTCGCTGATGCAGTCCGGTCGGCAGCCGTCCCGCTCTCTGCCGCCTGTGCCGTGTCCGCGGCAACTTCCGTCGATACATAAATGCCCGCCTTGGACACATATTCGGGCTTCACCAGTACCAGTGTGAGCAGAGCCGCAAGCAGTGCTGCAGTCACTGCGGCAGCCAGAATCACCGGACCCTCAGTCCGGAGCTCCTCCGGCATTCTGCCGGGCACCCGCTTAATAGTGCTGTCCGAATGTCCCGCTATCTTTCCCTTCTTCATAAATCCGCACACCTTTCAATCGTTTCATCTGCCTGTCCCGCCTGACGGAAGAACAGGCATTCCGTGCATTGCATGATGCAAAAATTATACCATTAAATGAGAGGATGTGCCACACAGCGAAGGAAACAGCAAGTTGCCGAACTGCCGTAAAAGAAGAGTGACGGGCGCGTCCGCGCAAGTCCCGTTCCCCGGAAAAAAGCCCGTAAAAAGAGGAGTGCCCCGGCAGCTGCGAACTACCGGGGCGATTATTATGAAAGATTATTGTGAGGTTATCTCACGGCCAAGCGTTTTTAACAACCACTCATCACTTGTCGAAAAAGAATATAGCAAAATAATATGAACAAATTGTGAACGCAGCGTTAAATATTGTTAAAACGCACTGTTTTTATTTTTCATTCCTCATTTTTTTGTGCATATATTCCATTACGATGTCAGACCCCTGATCCAGTCGATGATTGCGCGGAAAACAGAAGACAGTTTCGAGAAGAAGCCGCTTACATCTTCGTTGGTTATCCCGTATTTGCTGAGATCAAGTCCGTTTGCGGCCGCCGCCTCATAGACACTCCTGACCTGCTCAGTCAGCTTGTCCGGATCGAGGTTGAGCGCCGCAACCTTCTGCATAACATCGGCCAGCGCCTGGACATCCGCGTCCGACAGCGTGATGCCGAGCTGGCTTGCGACGTCTCTGATGACACCGGTGATATCTGACTCACTCGTGTAATTTTTCTCCGCGACAACCTGTTTGACCGCCGCTACGAGCTGCGTCGTCTTGTCTGAATCTCCGGTGTCTGATGCGATCTGGCTCGTCGTAACCAGCTCATCGGTTGCTGTATCGATCTCAGTTGCGGACACCGTGTCGCCGCTGATCACGGCATATGCCTTCATCGCGCCAACAAGCGCTGCCGTGCCAGAAATCGATGTCGGTGCCGCGACGATTACGTCCGCGTCGGACATGCCGGCTGTGACAAGCGCATTCTCATACATTTTACCGGTGACATAGTTGATATTGTGCGTCGTGACCTTGATGCCGCTGCCGCTCTTCGTCTCCGTAACCTTGCAGGAGGAGAGAGCGCGGGTTCCGATATAGCCCGACGCGATCTTCCCATCGAGATACTGGTGCTCCTCAGCATTCGTGACCGTGACCGTATTGGCCGACGTGAGGTCCGACGACTTAACCTCGAGCAGATTAAGAACCGTGCTCTTCTGACTGTCCGAGAGGTCAGCACCCAGCGCCACGACTGATGTGACTGTGTCCGCCATTGCGGCGGCAGGCGTCACAGCGGCTGTCACCGCCGTCACAGCCGCTACAAGAAATGCCGTCCACATTTTATTCATTTTAAAACTCACCTTTCCTTCCGTCTCCGTCGCAGCTCCGATTCGCTTTTCTCAGCTCTCGCTGCCGTTCTCCTCTGAGAGCGCGCTCTTGCCATTCCTGTACAGCTCATCCTGAAGCTTCTGGATCGTGTAGGACATATCCGGAACAAGAATCTCACCCTGCGTCGTGAAATGCCCGTCGAATGGGATGCGGTCCTTGACAACCGAATACTTCAGCAGGGACGGAACCTCTGTAATCAGGCCAAGGAGCGTCGTCTGGCTGATATCATGCGTCACATACGGAAGAATCTCTCTGACAAATGAATTCAGCTCCGCCGCGTTCATGCCCTTCATTTTCTCCATCATCTTCGTGAGAACGGTTCTCTGGCGCTCTGTCCGCTGGTAATCGGATTTGCCGACGTAACGGATTCGGGCATAGGCGACCGCCTCATAGCCGTCGCACGCGATTGTTCCGGCGCCGGAAATCTGATGCTGCGTGTAATCAACGCCCGCGGCGTCGCACATCGACTTTGAGTAGCCGTTGACAAGGGCAACCTCATTATCCTTGATGTCAAGCGTGACGCCGCCGATCGCATCGATAATCTTGACCATATCCGCAAAGTCGACCCATGCGTAATTGTCGATATCGACCTTGTAGTTGCTCTCGATTGTCTTGACGAGAAGCGGCAGACCGCCGTACGCGCAGGCCGCATTCAGCTTGCGGACGCCGTGACCCTCGATATTCGCGTAGAGATCGCGCATGAACGAGACCATGTGGATCGTCTTTGTGCTCTTGTTGATCGAGAGCAGGATCATCGAGTCGGAGTTGCCTGACCACGATGTGTCGCGGCGGTCGACGCCGACAAGAAGCAAGTTGTAGACATTGCTGTCATTCGGCAGGACGATGTCGTCCGTCGAGTCCGTGATCTCCGAGGCGAGGGTCGCCTCCTGGTCCGACGTGAGCCCCGTGCTGTCGACAACAGCGTTCGGATTGTCAGTGATCGAATCAGACTTTCCGACATAATTGCTCAGCTTGTAGTAATTGTAAAATACTGCATAGGCCCCGCCCAGAAGCAGGGCAAACACAACGAGAATGACAGTCGGGACCAGCCAGCGCTTCTTCTTTTTTCCGTGGCTCTTCTTTCCTCTGTCTCTCATATCATTTTCATCTTTCATGATGGATCTCCTGCCTTTCCCCTTTGTGCAGAAAAATGTGCCTCTTCCGCGCGCCGGACTCGGAGCGCTTCGCGTTCCTCGTTACGGCTGCTGAATAATTTCTATGAAACTAACTAATAGAACATAGCACAAATTGAACGGTCTGTCATTGTGAGATATGCCGAAAAAGCAGGTGTCAGGACGCGGTCGACAGCCCGAGCTCCTTCTCCAGCTCCGTGATGTTGTCCGCGAGCGCACTGCCGGCAGAGGACGTATCTGACGATGCGTCGCTGTCACCACTTCCCGCAGCCATCTCCTTCAGTGCCTCGGTGCCAAGATTAATGACCATGTCGTTCATGCACAGAAGAATCTGTCTGTTCATCGTCCCATAGGCAAAGGACTCTGAGCTGAGCGAGTCCATGATATCCCTGATCTCCGACTTCGCGTCCTTCGCACTCACATCGCCGGACTGATAGGACTTCGCGATAGCGAGCGCTTTCTTCGCGGCACTCTGCACATCGCTGTCCACGACCTCGGCGGTCTGATACTTGTCTGTGACAGAAGAAACCCCGGATGACCCGGAGCTTCCACAGCCGCAGGTCAGCGCTGCGATCACGGAAGCAGATGCAAGCATTATCAGGACAGAGCGATAGTTTTTCATGGCAGTTCGACCTTTCGAATTCTATTTTGCTCAATTTTCGCCGATGCATGACTATTTGTCAATTCCCGGCTCTCCACCCTGATCCGGAATTCACAATGAACATGTACCTGCGCAGCGCCCCCTGGAAAATTACTGAATCCGCCCGGCGGGCAGGCTCTTCGTCCGGATTTCATCATGTTTCCGGGGATAATGTGAACAAATATAAAAAAAGCTCCGGCAACTGCCGAAGCTTCTATCGTGCGCCTCCAGGGACTCGAACCCTGGACACCCTGATTAAGAGTCAGGTGCTCTACCAACTGAGCTAGAAGCGCATATCCGTTCTCGCGAACGCAAAATATATTGTATCAGCCATCCGTATGAATTGCAAGCATAAATTCAGATTTTCGCAAAAATTCTTTCCAACGAATGGCCAATGACTTCCCGCATGTCCGGGAGTCATTGGCCATAGGCAAAACGGCATAGGACAAATAAAAAAGCTCCGGCAACTGCCGAAGCTTCTATCGTGCGCCTCCAGGGACTCGAACCCTGGACACCCTGATTAAGAGTCAGGTGCTCTACCAGCTGAGCTAGAAGCGCATATAACTTGTCGCTCTTTCGAACGCAAGTTATATTATACGATTCGCGAACCAATAACGCAAGCACTTTTTTTATTTTTTTAGCAGCCTCGGTTCATGTGCGGAGCAAATCCATCAAGGCTTGTGATAGACCGCGATCAATTTATTAATCTTGTTGCCGAGAGCCGAGAATTTTCTCTCGTACTCCGTCATAATATTGCCCTCGTTCATCGCCGCGTCGTGATGCAGATCCCTCGTCGACGCGGCGAGCTCCCAGTTCGGGCAGGCCGCGATCTCCTCGAGCGAAAACTCAAAGAGCCCGTTGTTGTCTGTCTTGAACTCGATGCGGCCGCCGTCCTTCAGCACCTGCTCATAGCGGGCCAGAAACTGACGGGACGTCAGGCGGCGCTTCGCGTGCCGGGCCTTCGGCCACGGATCAGAGAAATTCAGGTAGATGCGGTCGAGCTCGCCTTCTGCGAAGATGTCCGGCAGAAGACGCGCGTCATTCCGCAGAAAATGAAGATTCTGCGGAACCGGGAGCGGCTGCTCATTTTCCTCATTCGTCTGCTCAAGCTTGTCGAGCGGTGTGCTGTACGGAATTCCCTCCATCCGCTCGCACGCGCGAAAAAGGACACTCTCGTACCTCTCCATGCCGAGATAATCACACTCCGGGTGACGGAGTGCCATCTCGATAATAAAGCGCCCCTTGCCCATGCCGATCTCGATCATGAGCGGCCGCCCGTCTTCGTGCCACGCGCCCTTCTTCGACGCGGGATCATGAATGACGTAACTGCTGTTTTCGACAATGCCCTTTGCTTCCGGGATGTTTCTGAGTCTCATGAAAATCCTTTCTGCTTGTTTTTCTCAGGAGGCCTTCTTTTCCTTTGCCGCCCTGGCCGCCTTCTGGCGCTTAATGACCTTGAGTCGCGTAAATTCCTCGCGTTCCTTCTCCTCAAGTGCGTTTGAAATTGACTTGACCAGCGCCTCGTAGCGCGGGATCGTAATGTTCTGCAGCGCATTCGCGCGCTTCTGCGTTCTCTGGATGTCGGCCGCGAGACGGTATGCGGAAATCTCAACCTGCGACAGGCGGATCGTCATTTCCTTCACCTTCTCAAATGAATTTCTGGCGCGGTCGAGTGCGTCGCGTGTCCGGTAGAACGCGTACGGCGGCTTCGAGTCCGCTGCTTTTTCATAGCGGACCAGCGGAATTTCCGTGCCCATGATCGAGCGCGTGTGGATCTTGACCGAATTTTCGACCGGGATCGATGCCGCAATCATCTGAACGTTGGAAATACCGAGTTCAACGTTGGCGGCCTGAAGGTCCAGATACGCGGCCTTATAGGTCTGGTCAATCTGTGTCTGGATCTCCTTGGCCTGGTCCGTGAGCGCCATCAGCTCACGCATCAGAATATTCCGCTTTTTATCCATGAGGTCGTAGCCCTGACGGGCCAGCACCATGGAATTCTTTGCCCGTATTAAATTGCCTTTTGTAGGCACCTCATTCGGATCCATACATTTTCCTCTCTTGTTGCTGCGCACACGTCACGCAGCCTGCCCGGTCAGTCCGGGGCGGACAGATCCGCCGCAGGGAGCGACCGGCACGGCTGCCTGCGAAGCCGGTGCATAAGCCCTCTCTTATTCGGCAGCCACAGTCTTCGGGTCTGCCGGCTTGTAGTACTTGTCAAGCAGCTTCGTATCGACACGGTCGAGCTCTGACTTCGGCAGCAGGCCGAGCAGCTTCCAGCCGAGATCCAGCGTCTCAATGATCGAGCGGTTTTCCTGCGGTCCCTGTCCGACGAATTCCTTCTCAAAAGCCTTGCCGAATGTGAGGTACTGGCGATCCGTCTCAGACAGCTCATCCTCACCGATGACAGATGCAAGAGATCTTGCGTCCGTAACTTTCGCATAGGATGAAAACAGCTGGTTTGCGACCGCCTGATGATCCTCTCTCGTATAGCCCTCGCCGATACCGTCCTTCATGAGTCGGGACAGTGACGGAAGAACGCTGATCGGCGGGTAGATGCCCTGACCGTGAAGGTTCCTGTCGAGAACGATCTGGCCCTCTGTGATGTATCCCGTAAGGTCCGGGATCGGGTGCGTAATGTCGTCGTTCGGCATTGTCAGAATCGGGATCTGTGTAACCGATCCTTCCTGTCCCTCAACAATTCCGGCGCGCTCATACAGCGAAGCCAGATCAGAGTACAGGTAACCCGGATAGCCCTTTCTGGACGGAATCTCGCCCTTTGACGAGGAGACCTCACGCATAGCCTCACAGTAGGATGTAATATCCGTCAGAATGACGAGGATATGCATGTGCTTCTCAAATGCCAGGTACTCGGCGGCCGTCAGCGCGACCTTCGGTGTGATCAGACGCTCGACAACCGGGTCGTTGGCCAGATTGAGGAACATCGTGACGTGACTGGATACGCCGCTCTCCTCAAATGTCTTGCGGAAGTACTCCGCGACATCATACTTGACGCCCATCGCAGCGAATACGATACCGAACTGTCCTTCCGCGTCCTTTCCGATATTCGCCTGCTGCACAATCTGTGCCGCCAGCTGATCATGCGGAAGGCCGTTGCCGGAGAAAATCGGCAGTTTCTGGCCGCGAATCAGGGTTGTCAATCCATCGATGGCGGAAATACCCGTCTGAATAAAGTTTCTCGGGTACTCGCGTCGGCACGGGTTCAGTGGAAGACCGTTGACATTGACCTTCGTGTCAGAGACGATCGGACCGAAGCCGTCGATCGGACGGCCGATACCATCGAAGGTACGGCCCAGGATATCCTCGGAGAGTGTAATCTCCATCGGATGACCCGTCAGTCTCGTATGTGTATTCGTCAGGGACATACCCGTTGTTCCCTCGAAGACCTGAATAACGGCGTAGTCCTCATAGCACTCGATGATGCGGCCGAGCTTCTTCTCCTTGCCGTCCACCGTGAACTCAACAATTTCATCGTAAGCGGCGTTCTGTACGCCTTCGAGGATGACGAGCGGGCCGTTGATA
>ONSX01000039.1 GCA_900320615.1 uncultured Eubacteriales bacterium | reverse complement strand
TCCGCATGAGATGACGCAAGACCACAGTTACTGTGCTGTGGTCTTTTCTTCTATTACGGATAAAAACGAATGACTGGAATAAAGAAAAATGATGATTTCGGCAGAGTATACAGGGAGGGCCGTTCCTGCGCAGACCGCAGGCTGGTCATGTATGTCCTTGACTCTGCAATGGGAAATGAGAATGAACTTCCCGCAAACAGGCTCGGAATTTCCGTCAGCAAGAAAGTCGGCAACAGTGTGGTCCGTCACAGGATCAAGCGCCGCCTGAAGGAAATTGCCCGGCTCAATGAAGATGGCATAAAACCGGGACATGATATTGTCCTGATCGCAAGAGGAGCGGCGGCATCATCCGGATACGATGAGCTTGAGGCATCCTATCTGCGCCTTCTTACAAAAATGCACCTTCTGGATGCAGATGCATCCCGATAAGCCCAAAGAGGGATAGCATGTCCGACGGAAATTCGATCGCTTCAATACGATTTTATCAGAAATATATTTCCCCTTATAAAGGATACCACTGCCCGTATATCCCGACCTGCTCTCAGTATGGTCTTGAGGCGATTGAAAAATACGGAGCGATCAAGGGCGGTCTTCTTGCCCTGTGGCGTATCCTGCGCTGTAATCCGTTTTCGAGCGGAGGTTATGATCCGGTTCCGTAAAGCCCGGAGATATTCAGATGCATACTATTGTGGCGGGTAGTCCCGCTGTTTAAGCAGAAGGAGGATCAGCAAGTTGGCAGTAAAAATGACAGTCAGCAGCACACCGATTATCGGACAGATCGCCTGGTTACTCGGCTGGCTCATGACCGGAATCTTCTGGATTATCAGCCAGATGGGAATTCCGAATGTCGGTCTTTCCATTATTATCTTCACAGTCATTATTCTGATGGCCATGATGCCGCTGCAGATCAAGCAGCAGCGCTTCTCAAAACTGAGCAACATCATGCAGCCGGAAATTCAGAAGATCCAGAAACGCTACAAGGGAAAGAAGGACCAGGTTTCCCAGCAGAAGCAGATGGATGAGATCAACGCCGTGTACGCAAAGTACGGTGTCTCTCAGATGGGTTCTTGCATTCAGCTTCTGATTCAGATGCCGATCCTCTTCGGACTCTATCAGGTTATTTACAAGATCCCGGGATATATCCGACCAATTTACAATCACATCAGTGTGATTGCCACGAATTCTGCGTTCAAGGCAGATTTTGCAAAGTTCGTCACTGACACGGCAAATTCAACGCTGACAAAGAACTATTCGACAGGCAGCACGAAGCATATCATTGACGCTGTCTATGGTCTCAGTACATCTCAGTGGGATGCGCTGATGAAGACCGCGAGTGGGACATCCTATGAAGCAGCTTTAAGGAGCGTTCATACCTATGTTCACCGCGCGACATACTTTGTCGGACTTAATATTTCCGATTCTCCGTGGCAGATCATCAAAACTGCTGTGACAGAGAAACAGGGCATGTGGATTCTGATGCTGATCGCCGCTGTTATGATTCCGTTCCTTGCGTGGCTGACACAGTGGCTCAACACAAAGCTTATGCCGCAGCCGCAGAAGGCGGAGGGCAATGACACGGCAGCGCAGATGCAGAATTCCATGCAGTCCATGAATCTGGTCATGCCGCTGATGTCTGCATTTTTCTGTCTGACTCTTCCTGTTGGTGTCGGTATTTACTGGTTTATGTCCGCGGGTGTCCGCTGCATCCAGCAGGTCTTCATCAACAGACAGCTCGATCAGGAGACTGAGGAGGATATCATCCGCAAGGCTCAGGAAAAGGCTGACAGAAAGCGCGTGAAGAGGGGTCTTCCGCCGCAGCAGATTGCGGAGGCAGCGCATATTTCAACAAAATCGATTGAGAGAACCGAGCCGCAGGCTGTTCGTCCGTCTGGCAGAAAGAATATGAAGAGCAAGCAGCTGGAAGAGGGCTCGATGGAATCATACAGTACGAAGGAGGCGCGTCCGGGTTCCCTTGCGTCGAAGGCAAATATGGTCAAGACCTTTGATGAGAAGCATGGCGGCAGGAATGACGACGATGTCTACAGAAGGTACAAGAAGTGACGGAGGAAGGTACCATGGAGTATGAGAAGTATTCGGCAAAGACGGTCAATGAAGCCGTTACGCAGGCCTGCCTGAGGCTCGGCGTAACGTCTGACCGCCTCGAGTATGAGGTTGTACAGGAACCGACGAGTGGATTTCTCGGGATCGGAGGCAGGCCGGCTGTGATCCGTGCCAGAGTGCGCGCGGAGAAAGAAAAGACAGTGGACGATGTCCCTGTCAGTGGCGCTCCGGTTGAAGAGAAAAAGCCTGCAGCTTCTGTTCCGGAAAAACCGGCGGAGAAGAAAGTAGAGAAGACAGGGAAACCGACAGGGTCAAAGGAAGAAAAAACGGAAGCTGGCGGTACATTTGTTTCGGCGGACGAGATTGAAAAGCGCGCGGCAGCGGCTGCTGCGCGAGAAAAGGCGGAAGGCCGGAAGCCGGAGAGGGAATTCGATCGCCGTGAAAATGAGCGACATGGCGACGAGAGGCGGAGATATGACCGCCGTGACAGCCGGCGCGAAGGCCGTGGCGGCAGACCGTATCGCGAGAACCGTCTGCCGATCGTCACAACTGCTACTCCGCATGAACCGTCACAGCCGAAGCCGGAGCGTGTGGTGAGGGAACTCTCCGAGGAAGAGGTCGCTTCCATCAGCAAGAAGGCTGTTGATTTCCTGACGGATGTCCTTGCTGCCATGCAGATGAAGGCGACGATTACCACATCCTACGACCAGAAGGAGGGAGCGCTCTCCTGCGCTTTTGACGGCGATGATATGGGACTTCTGATTGGCAAGAGAGGACAGACACTCGATTCCCTTCAGTATCTCACGAGCCTTGTAGTCAACAAAAATACAGATGAATATATTCGTGTCAAGCTCGATACGGAAGGATACAGATCACGCCGGGCGGAAACGCTGCACAATCTGGCACGCAATATTGCATACAAAGTCAGAAAGACGCAGCAGCCGGTCGCGCTTGAGCCGATGAACCCGTACGAGAGAAGAATTATTCATTCGGCGCTTCAGAGCAGCAAATTCGTTGAGACCTACAATAGCGGCAATTTCCAGCGGTATGACAGCTTCAGGCATCGGAATCATAAGGATTTCCGGGCCTGAAGCTTTTGCTGTATTAAAGCGGATTTACAGAAGTCCGCTGGAAGCCGGAGTACAGAAAAAAAATCCGCAGGATCATGACCGGACAGGGCGGTCATCTGTCGATACGTGGAAGAACAATACCGTTCATTACGGTTATATATATGACGGGCGGGAGAGGATTGACGAGTGCCTGGTCCTCTATCTTCCGGGACCGCATACCTATACAACTGAGGATACAGCGGAGATCGACTGCCACGGAGGACCGTATGTGATGAGGCGCATCCTTGAGACGGCGCTGAAGAACGGAGCCCGCCTGGCTGAGCCGGGTGAATTCACGAAGCGTGCATTTCTGGGCGGAAGAATCGATCTGACAGAGGCGGAGGCGGTCATGGATGTCATCGGAGCCAGAAGTGAGGATGCTCTGAAAAGCTCCATGCGCCAACTGGCCGGATCTGTGCGCAGATCCATCACAGAGCTCCGGGAAAAAATTATGGATGAGCTTGCTTATATCGAAGCGGCGCTCGATGATCCCGAGCATTATGATCTGACGGGGTATCCGGAGCAGCTCAGGGAGAAGCTTCAGCCGATCAGGCGGCGTCTTCTGCAGATGAGCCACTCATTTGCAGAAGGAAGAATCATCAGGGAAGGAATTGCGACTGTTATTCTCGGACGGCCGAATGCCGGAAAATCATCGCTTCTCAATGCACTGTCGGGGACGGATCGCGCGATTGTCACGGACATCGAGGGGACAACCAGAGACGTCCTCGAGGAAAATGTCAGAATCGGAGGTCTGAGCCTTCGGCTGATGGATACGGCAGGCATCCGCGACACGGAGAATGCCGTCGAGAAAATTGGTGTGAATCGGGCGATTGAAAGCGCGGAGGAAGCCGATCTGATTCTTGCCGTGATTGACAGCTCGCGTCCTCTCGATGAAAATGACAGAGATATTCTGCGGATGATTCGCGGACGCAGGTCGATTGTTCTTCTGAACAAATCGGATCTGAAGGAGGAAGCTGTCACGGAGGATATGATCCGCACGGAGATGAAGAATCCGGATGAGAAGCAGGAGGAGATTCATATCGTCCATATTTCTGCAAAGAACAGCGAGGGCATCGATGAGCTCGGAAGAATTATTCGTTCCATGTTCCTCGGTGGCCGGATCCGCATGAATGAAGAAGTTATGCTGACAAATGCAAGACATAAGGAGGCGGTTGATCGCGCGATCCGCTCTCTGGATCTTGTCGGGCAGAGCATAGACAACGGGATGCCGGAAGATTTCTTTTCTATTGATCTCATGGATGCTTACCGTGAGCTTGGCAATGTGATTGGAGAAGAGATTGACGACGATCTTGCGAATACCATTTTCTCGAAATTCTGTATGGGAAAATGAGAGGGGAATAGAAATGCCGGTAATTACTGAAAATTACGATGTTGTCATTGTCGGCGCGGGCCACGCCGGATGTGAGGCTGCTCTTGCCTGCGCCAGAATGGGCCTTGAGACAATTATGTTCACAGTCAGCGTGGAATCCATTGCGCTTATGCCATGCAACCCGAATATCGGAGGAAGTTCCAAGGGACATCTCGTCAGAGAACTTGACGCCCTGGGCGGCGAAATGGGAAAAAATATCGACAGGACTTTTATTCAGTCCAAGATGTTGAACAGTTCAAAAGGACCTGCGGTCCATTCACTCCGCGCGCAGGCCGATAAGGCTGCCTATACGATGAGCATGCGCCGTGTGCTTGAAAACCAGGATCATCTGACGATCCGCCAGCAGGAGGTCGCAGAGCTGATCACGACAGAGGATGTCGATAAACTGACCAGAAAAGAGCGAAAAATTGCGCTTGACACTGTTTTATCCACTGAATCCACAAAATGTCCTGTGGATATGGTGGATAAACCATCGAACACAGATGCTGAATTGAGCCGTGATGAGCAATCAACATGCGAATATTCTGCGCAAAATGCACTGAAAGCGGATCTTGGACAGAAAAATTCAGAAAATAATGTTGTGGATAATTCTGTGAGAAGTGTGGATAAGCATCACAGCAGGATCATCGGCGTCCGATCTGTGTCAGGAGCCGCTTATTTTGCGAAGGCTGTTGTTCTGTGCACGGGCGTTTACCTGAAATCTCGCTGTATCTACGGAGATGTCAGCAATTACACGGGGCCGAACGGCCTGATGGCGGCCAATCACCTGTCCGCCTCCCTCAGAGCGCACGGCGTGCAGCTTGTCCGCTTCAAGACAGGTACGCCCGCGAGAATTGACAAGCGCTCCATCGATTTTTCGAAGATGACAGAGCAGAAGGGAGATGAAACGGTTGTTCCGTTTTCATTTTCCACAGATCCGGCCTCTGTGCAGATTGAACAGGAATCCTGTTGGCTCACCTACACAAATGAGGAGACACATAAAATTATTCGCGACAATATCGATCGCTCCCCGCTCTACAGCGGCGTGATTCACGCAACCGGTCCGCGCTACTGCCCGTCCATTGAGGACAAGGTTGTTCGTTTCGCGGACAAGCCGCGCCACCAGGTATTTGTCGAGCCGGAGGGGAAGTATACAAATGAGATGTACATCGACGGAATGTCCAGCTCCATGCCGGAGGACGTTCAGTTTGCTATGTACAGGACCGTTCCGGGACTCGAGCACGCGCGGATTGTAAGAAATGCCTATGCGATTGAGTATGACTGTCTGGCTCCGAAACAGCTTCGCTCCAGCCTTGAGTTCCGGAATATCGACGGATTGTTCTCAGGCGGGCAGTTTAACGGTTCCTCGGGATATGAGGAGGCGGCGGCGCAGGGAATCATCGCCGGGATCAACGCGGCACAGTATGTGAAGGGGAAAAAGCCACTGGTATTGAAGCGGTCGGAATCCTATATCGGCGTCCTGATTGACGATCTCGTCACGAAGGAAAACCATGAGCCTTACCGGATGATGACCAGCCGGGCTGAATACAGACTCCTGCTTAGACAGGACAATGCGGATCTGAGGCTCAGAAAATACGGCCATGCGGTCGGCCTGATCAGTGACGAGCAGATGGAGGCTCTGCGAAAAAAGGCTGAATCAATCAGAAGAGAAATTGACCGTGTCAAGCATCAGAATATCGGCACCGGAGACACAGTTCAGGAATTTCTTGAGGCGCACGGCAGCACGAGGCTTGAATCGGGCGCGACTCTCGCGGATCTGATCCGCAGACCGGAACTCAGCTATGAGCTGCTCGCAGATATAGATCCGGGGAGACCGGATCTGCCGGACGACGTGAAGGAACAGGTCAATATCGAGATTAAATACGAGGGGTACATTGACAGACAGAAGCGGCAGGTCGCGCAGTTTGAAAAGGCTGAGAAGAGGAATATTCCGGAAGATATCAACTACGATGATGTGAAGAGTCTGCGCCTTGAGGCGAGACAGAAGCTGAAGGAGTTCCGCCCTGAAAATGTCGGACAGGCCTCGAGAATAGCGGGCGTGTCGCCGGCAGATATCTCTGTGCTTCTTGTCTATCTGAAGCAGCTGACATACAGAAAACGGAAGCGCATCCTCTGATTATATTTTTTAAAAATGAATGAATTTTATACAAGAAAGCTTTAAATTCACAGAAAACATTCTGCACTTTTCTGAATCAGGCTGGAAGGATTGCGGAGCTGGTTCCATATTTTCTTTAGAGTCGAAGAGAATGCCGGGGATACACGGCTGAAGCAGAGTATTCAATACGATATAGCATACTGATAAAAAATATATACAGGCAGGTATACTATGACAGATAGAGAAGCACAAATCAAAGAGTCTGTACGGGCCATACGTGTGCAGGGACTGGGCAGCTCTTTGGAGATAACAGATCAGCAGGCCGGGCAGCTGTGCCGGTATTATGATATGCTGGTGGAAAAAAACAAGGTTATGAATCTGACAAGGATCACAGACTTCGAGGATTTTATTCGGAAGCATCTGGTAGATTCTCTCGAACTTATTCGCAGTTTCAACATGGAAAATGTGGATAAAGTTCTTGATCTCGGATCCGGTGCGGGCTTTCCGGGACTCCCTCTGAAGATCGTTTATCCACATATTGATATCATTATGGTGGATTCCGTTGGTAAAAAGACGGATTTTATCAACGAGGTCATTGCGGCTCTGGATATTAGGAATGCGAAGGCTGTTCATTTTCGGGCTGAGGATATGGCACGTGACAGAAAATACCGCGAGCAATTTGATTTATGCACATCACGTGCTGTTGCCAGATTGGCTACTCTCTGTGAATACTGTCTGCCTTTTGTAAAGGTCGGCGGAACCTTTGCGGCATATAAATCCGGTGAGTCAGATGAAGAAATTGAAGAGGCGGCGAAGGCCATTCGTGTTCTCGGTGGAAGCACTGAACGGCGGGATGATTTTGATGAGTATGATATGAAGCGGACAATTCTTCAGATCAGAAAGGTCAAACCTGTTCCGGCTCTCTATCCGAGAAAAGCGGGTACTCCATCCAAGAAGCCGATTGTCTGATTATTGTAGTCAGGTAAGCGGGAAAGCCCGTAAAATGTTCAGACATAAACCGTTCATCTGGAAAGAAAATATGCAGGTATCAAAATTCTATCGATGATGAAAAAAGCTAAAGACTCCCACGACTTTCGTCGTGGGAGTCTTTTAATTCTCAAGCATAGATTCAATCATAGCGACTGTTTTTTCTGGTTCCTCGAGATGAGGAAGTTCCCTGGTGTGTGGGATGAAATCGCGCTTAATGGACGGGGTCAGTGTGATCCATTCGTGCACATTACTTCCACCATTTCTGACATCGGATCCCTCGATGATGGAAATCCTTCCATCATAATTCTTGATGGCATGTTCCAGGTTGATGTTTACATAATTGCCAATCAGACTTGCAGCTAGAAAACGACCATTTCCCTTGCTGAGATGCGCACTTTCATAGTAAGTGTCTACAAGATCCTCATTGTCATGGAACGGATTGTAGAAGTAGTGCTCAGTAAATGCGTAGTCAATCTCTGAACGTGCGGAAAGAAGATTGTAGACGAAATCTCCGAAAAATGGAAGCTCAAAGACCGCCTTCTTTGCCTTGGAGATAAAATCAGGAACCTGTGCAGTCTCTCTGACTGATGGTGGATTGATTAGAATTAGATCGCCGACACAATCCGGAGCATACTTCCCTGTCATAAGTGCAACTGCACTGCTGAGATTGGAGGCAACGATATCCGCCTTCTCGATCTTGTGATCCCTGATGAAATCTCTGATCAACTCCACAAAGAAGAAATTCGTATACAGATCTTGAGGCTTGTCAGAACGACCGCATCCCGGGAAATCAAGAACATAAACGGTGTGCTTCCTGGCAAGAAGATCTTCCACAAGTGACCACTCATACGCAGATGCTGCGGGATGAATATCATGCAGAAGAAGCAGAGGAGAACCGGATCCTCTGACTTTATAGTAAACTTTCAAATCTTTCCAGTTATAGAAATCTGAGGAGCTGCAGGTGAGTTTTTTCTTTCTCGCGGAATTGACAGTAACGAATTTATTAAATAGGTACATGCCACCAAGAAGCAGTAATGTGCGCCTGATTAATCGGGTGGAAAGTTTGTCTTTTGACATAAGGCACCTCCTTTGTGATGATATGAATATTATACCCTTGTATCGGAATTTGTTCAATTAAGAAAAGCCAGGGAATTTACTGTTTCAGTTGTGGACGAAACTGGAAGTTCTGATACCTGCGCCAAATTGTATTCCATTGCAGCGACAGCGCATAAAGCATGCTGTCACATCTTTACCAGAAAATGTTCCTTGAGCAGAATATAAGTGAGTTGATTGGATAAGATTTATGATATGCACGTTTACGTGAAATACACAGTTGTTACAGAATGAGAGAGGATGTGACAAAAAAACGGCATAAGCAAATGGCTGGATCAGGTCTATCGACAGGCACATTTTGCGTGAAATACACAGCTACTACAGAATGAGAGGAGAACCGAGTAGAAAGAATGATATAAGCAACGGCATGGGTAAATTGATTGGGCGAGACTTATAGTGTGGCGTGCTTTATGTGGAATGTTTCACGTGAAACACAGGACTGTTACAGGATAAGTGAAAGAACCGCGTAGAAAGAGTGATATAAGCAGACGGCATGGATAAATTGGCTGGACGAGAATTATGTGTGGCGCGCTTTATGTGGAATACTTCCGTGAATTGCAATAACAAGTTGGACACCCTCCGCTAGGCAGTAGCCTGGTAGATTCGGTCGATTTCCTCCTCAAAGATTTCATCCGGGGTCTTGTAACCCAGAACCTTCCTTGGGAGGCAGTTACACCAGGTCTCCACATCGGAGATCTGCTGACCGGTGAAGTTATCAATCCGCTTACCCTTTGGTATGAACCTTCTGATCAGGCCGTTATGCCGCTCTACGGTTTCCTTATCGCAGGACGTGTAGGAATGAGCATAGTAGACAAGCGTATCAGCCATCTTCTCAAGCTCTGATAGGTCGGCGAATTCTGAACCATTATCGGTCGTGATTGTTTTGAACACATCACTGAAGTGTTCGCTGTAAGTCTCCTGAAGCTGTTTGATTGCCTCCATGACACACCCTGATGTCTTATTTGCAATTGGAAGCATCGGGAACTCACGGCTTTTGCGTTCAGCAAGAGTGAGCAGGGCCTGCTTATCCCGGGTCTTAGCGCCCAATACGAGGTCACATTCCCAGTGCCCGAATTTCTCACGGGATTCGATCTCCCTTGGACGTTCCGGGGTGCTGCGGCCTAGCTTTTTTTTATTGATCCGAGATCTATGCTTCGTGGACTTACGCTTCAGCTTTTCGGGAAGGTTATGGTTCCTGATGCCAAAGAGGCCAAGATCAACATAGCGGTAAAGTGTTTTTGCGCAGACGATCTGTCCTCTGGTAAATTCACCATCGAGAACAGCGCGTCCAACACGGGCATCTAAAGACCAGCCATCTTCTGTAAAGCGTTTCAGCACATACTCCAGGAATGCTGATCTGCTCAAAAAGTCATAATGCCGGCAACAAGACGAATCTGAATAAGAACTCTATGGTATAATGAGAGCAGTCCATGGTGGCGATTCTCCTGTAGAAAGTTTGTTGTGGTGACTTACATTCTACCAAAGATCCTGCCATGGATCTTTATTTTATTCAGATGTCTAACTTCATTTTACAATCGGCGTGTGGAATGTTTCACGTGAAACACAGACCTATTACAGGATAAGTGAAAGAACCGCATAGAAAGAATGATATAAACAAACGGCATGGGCGAATTGGTTGGGCGAGAATTATAGTGTAGCGTGCTTCATGCGGAATGTTTCACGTGAAACACAGACCTATTACAGGATAAGTGAAAGAACCGCGTAGAAAGAATGATATAAGCAACGGCATGGGCAAATTGGTTGGGCGAGACTTATAGTGTGGCACGCTTCAGGTGGAATGTTTCACGTGAAACACAAGACTTCTTAAGGGTGAGCAAGAAAACGACGCGGGAAGAACGGTATAAGCCAACAGCATAAGCGAATCAGTCAGATGTGGTTCATCGATATGGCACGTTTCACGTGAAACACAAGGTTGTTACAGGATAAGCGGGGAACAGCAAGAAAAGAATGACATAAGCAACGAAAACGATATAAGCAGTTTGGCTGGGCGAGATTTATGATGCGGCACGCTTTATGTGGATGTTTCACGTGAAACATAGGAGCGTTGTAGGATGGGCAAAAGAACGGCGCGGAAAGAACGGCACAAGCCAACAGCATAAGCAAATCGGTCGGATGTGGTTCATCGATATGGCACGTTTCACGTGAAACACAAGGCTGTTACAGGATAAGCAGGAAAACAGCGAGAAAAGAATGACATGAGCAAACAAAAACGACACAAGCGAATTGGCTGGGCGAGATTTATGATGTGGCACGCTTTACGTGGATGTTTCACGTGCAACACAGAACTATTGCAGGATGAACAAAAGAATGACGCGGAAAGACGAAAAGAACAGTATAAGCAAGAGGAAACGCCACAAGCGAATTGGCTGGACGAGGTTTATGCCGCGGCACGCTTTATGTGGATGTTTCACGTGAAACACAAGACTCTTGAAGAATGAGCAAGAAAACGACGCGGAAAGAACGGCACAAGCCAACAGCATAAGCAAACGGTTAGATCTGGTAGATCCGGCCTATCGACAGGCACATTTTACGTGGAACATATCACTATTGCAGAATAAGCAGGAGAACAGCGGGAAAAGAATGATATGAGCAAACAAAAACGACACAAGCGAATTGGCTGGGCGAGGCTTATGATGCGGCACGCTTTATGTGGATGTTTCACGTGAAACACAAGACTCTTGAAGGGTGAGCAAGAAAACGACGCGGAAAGAACGGCACAAGCCAACAGCACAAGCAAATCGGTCGGATGTGGTTCATCGATATGGCACGTTTCACGTGAAACACAAGGCTGTTACAGGATAAGCAGGAAAAAAGCGAGAAAAGAATGACATAAGCAAACGAAAACGATATAAGCAGTTTAGTTGGGCGGGGCTTATGCCGCGGCGCGCTTTACGTGGATGTTTCACGTGAAACACAGGATAATTAGCTCGTCTGGCACAGGAATAGCGCAGGGTCAGATTTCCACGATATCCGCAAACGATCATAAAACCGCATAAAGAGTAGACTATAACAAATGACAGTATTGCAGGACGGTACATGGGAGAACTTTCGATACAAATATGTCATAGACGTGATATAATGACTTTACATATGAAGTAAGGGAGAAAGCATGGGAAAAATAATTGCGATCGCAAATCAAAAGGGTGGCGTCGGCAAATCAACGACGGCCATCAATCTTTCTGCCTGCCTGGCGGAAAGATTAAAAAAGGTACTTCTCATTGACATGGATCCTCAGGGAAACAGCACTAGTGGCCTTGGAATTAATCGGGGTGAGCAGACCAATACGGTATATCAACTTCTGATCGGCAATGCAAATGCCGAAGAGTGTATGGTAAGAACCGATTTCGGGAGACTTTTCGTTATCCCATCGAATGTCGATCTGGCTGGTGCTGAAGTTGAGCTTATGGGTGTTGAGAATAAAGAGTACCTTCTTAAAAATCAGATCGACACAATCAAGGATCAGTTTGACTTCATTTTTATTGATTGTCCACCATCACTGTCGGTTTTAACTCTCAATGCGCTTTGTGCAGCTGACAGTGTGCTAATCCCGGTTCAGTGCGAATATTATGCACTGGAAGGGCTTACTCAGCTTCTTAAGACGATTGATCTCGTAAAAGCTCGTTTGAATGAAAATCTTACGATCAATGGGATTGTGTTCACAATGTTTGATGGACGGACTAACTTGTCAAATGATGTCGTGAAGAATGTTAAGGATAACATCAATGAACATGTGTATCGTACAGTCATACCGCGGAATGTCCGGCTTGCAGAATCACCGAGCTATGGACTTCCGATTATCCGATACGATACACATTCAGCCGGGGCTCAGAGATACCGGGAGCTGGCGCGTGAATTTTCAAGAAAGAGGAGGAAGAGTTAATGGCTAGACGGGGCGGTCTTGGCCGCGGCCTCGATTCACTTATTCCGGACAGGAGTGGAAGTGGAAAGAAGAACAGCAGCGGGAAAAGTGAAAGTGAAAAGGTACCAGCGAGAAAAAGAAAGACATCTGGAACCCGGTCACGTAAAAGGGAAGTGCCTGTAATCGAAATGGACGAGGATAAAAAGGAATCGGCCGTTTCGGAAATAGAAAATATTACCAATACTGATGAAGAAATTGATGGTCCAGAGGAAGTCGAATACGTCTATGTCGATGAGGATGGGAATCCTGTCGATATAAATGAAAGCTCGGATGATTATATCTTTGTTGATGAGAATGGTAATCCGATTCTGGATAATAATTCAGAGGAGGACGGAGAAGAAATTGAGTGCCTCGAGGCTGAAGAGAGCACTCCTGAAAGTGAATCTGAAGGATCAGACAGTTCGGAAAAGCCAGACGGTTCAGAAATAGCAGACGGCTCTGAAGCAGCAGATGGCCCTGAAGCAGCAGACGGTTCTGAAACAGCAGACGGTTCTGAAACAGCAGACGGTTCTGAAACAGCAGATGGTTCTGAAACAGCAGACGTCTCTGAATCAGCAGAGGATGCCAGAACGATAGTTGATTTTGAAGATGCAAATGCCAGTATATCTGCTGAGACTGAGCCGGTGACAGATTCTGTCCCGGATGCTGATTCAGAATCGGTTGACAAGCTGGGTGCAGATGAAAATACAGCCTCTATAGCAAAAGTAGCTTCAGCTGGGAATACATTGGAAAAAAAGAATTCTGCTGGAAGCGCAAGTAACGTGGGAGAAACTACAGATTTCATCCACGTGGATGGATCTGTAGATCAGACGGATGTTGAAAAAACAGAGCAGCGCCTGAATGACTCTGCAAATATCCACAATAGTGGAAAGTCTGTGGATAACGTGGTATTGTCTGATGATCTGACCGGCGGCAGAAATACAGATAAAAGCAGAACAAATGTTCTAAAAAACGGCGATGATTTATTCGCGGACAGCATGTCAGAAATGCAGGGAAAAGAATCTTCTTCTGCAGAGAAGAAGGATGGCGGTGTTATCAGCATGCGCATTTCGCTCGTCGAGCCGAACCGGGATCAGCCGAGAAAGTATTTTGATGACGCGGCGATCTCTGAACTGGCAGACTCTGTCAGGCAGTTTGGCGTGATTCAGCCACTTCTCGTTCAGAAGAAGGATGGCTATTATGAGATCATCGCGGGGGAGCGCAGATGGAGAGCCGCAAAGAAGGCTGGACTGAAGGAGGTTCCTGTCATTGTGAAGAACTTTTCCGGCCAGGAGGCGGTTGAGGTGTCTCTGATTGAAAATATTCAGCGCGAGGATCTGAATCCGATTGAAGAGGCGAAGGCATATGAGCGCCTTGTCCATGACTTCAGAATGAGTCAGGAGGAAGTGGCGGGCCGCGTCTCCAAGAGCCGGTCGGCAGTTACGAATGCCATGCGGCTTCTGAAGCTCGGTGAGGATATTCAGAAGATGGTGGAAAACGGCAGTATTTCCGAGGGGCATGCGCGGGCGATCCTGGGAGTATCTGATCCGGAGATGCAGAGGCAGATTGCGGATCAGATTGTCGCTCAGAAACTTTCTGTCCGTCAGACAGAAAAACTGGTTCGTGAACTGACGAGTGAAAAGGCCAGGAAAGAAAAGTCCATCGATGAAGCGAGAGAGGCAATTATCCACGATATTTCAGAGAAGCTGAAGACAGCTCTGGGAACCAAAGTCAACATCAGAGATAATGGTAAGAGAGGAAAGATCGAAATTGAATATTATTCGGACGATGAGCTCGAAAGAATTTTCGACCTGATCCGCTCGGCGCAGTAAGGGAGGAATTTGTGATGGACGGAACGATGAGCGCGGAGGTAGGTATTTTTCTTATAATTCTCCTGCTGATTGATGTCATACTGACTGTAGCCGTATTGAGAATGAATATGAGATATAAGCGGCTGAGCAGCAAATACAAAATGTTCATGAAGGGCGAGGACGGAACTTCGATTGAGAGAGAACTCGACAAGAAAGTTGCGAAGATCGAGCGCTATGCAAAGAATATCGGATCGGTCGATGATCAGATCAAGGCAATCCGGGATACGATTGGAAAGAGCGTCCACAAATACGGGATTGTCAAATACGATGCATTTGACGATGTCGGAGGAAAGCTGAGTTTTGTTCTGGCGCTTCTGGACGACAGCGATTCTGGATTTGTGCTGAATGCGGTTCACAGCAAGGAGAACTGCTTCCTTTATATTAAGGAAATTGTCAAGGGCGAGTCCTATATCATGCTCAGCAATGAAGAAATTGAGGCGCTCCGAATCGCAAAGAGGTATGGAACTGAAGAGGAACTGACTGTATAATAGACGGAGACATCGGACAGATATGGTTCGTTCACGAGTGAAAAGATCAGAACGGCGGAAAAGCCGGACTGTCCGGTGGCAGGCAAAAGAAAATGTCCGTGAAAATTTGAAGGAAATAAGGAGATAACAGGTAATGCTTGATATTAAATTTCTGAGAGAAAATCCTGATCTTGTCAAGGAGAACATCAAGAAGAAATTTGAAGATAAGAAGCTTCCGATGGTCGATGAGGTCATCGCCTATGATAAACGTAACAGAGAGATTCTGCAGGAGGAGCAGGCACTGCAGGCTGAGGTCAACAAGGCTTCGAAGCAGATTGGTGCTCTGATGAAGCAGGGCAAGAAGGATGAGGCGATGGCTGTGAAGAACAGCATCGCTGAAAATAAGGGGAAGATTCAGGCTCTTTCCGCAGAGCAGAAGAACGTCGAGGAGGAGATCAGAAAGCGTATGCTGGTGATCCCGCAGATGATTGATCCGTCTGTTCCGATCGGACCGGATGACTCCTGCAATCAGGAGATTCAGAAGTTCGGCGATCCGGTCGTTCCGGATTTCCCGATCCCGTATCACACGGATATCATGGAATCTTTTGACGGTATTGACCTCGACGCGGCAGGCCGCGTGGCCGGAAATGGTTTTTATTATCTTCTGGGCGATATTGCAAGACTTCACTCAGCTGTTCTTGCATATGCTCGTGATTTTATGATTGACCGCGGCTTTACATATGTCATTCCGCCATATATGATCCACGGCAATGTCGTTCAGGGCGTCATGAGTTTTGATGAGATGGATGCCATGATGTACAAGATCGAAGGCGAGGACCTGTACCTGATCGGAACTTCCGAGCATTCTATGATCGGAAGATTTATCGATCAGATCATTCCGGAGGAGCAGCTCCCGCTCACGCTCACGTCGTATTCTCCGTGCTTCCGCAAGGAGAAGGGCGCTCACGGCATTGAGGAGCGCGGCGTTTACCGTATTCATCAGTTCGAGAAGCAGGAGATGATCGTCGTCTGCAGGCCGGAAGAGAGCAAGATGTGGTATGACAAGCTCTGGAAGAACACGGTAGACCTGTTCCGTTCGATGGACATCCCGGTCCGGACACTGGAGTGCTGCTCCGGAGATCTCGCGGACCTCAAGGTGAAGTCCTGCGACGTTGAGGCATGGTCACCGAGACAGAAGAAGTACTTTGAAGTTGGTTCCTGCTCAAACCTTGGCGATGCGCAGGCAAGACGCCTGAAGATCCGTGTCAAGGGAGCAGACGGAAAGAAGTACCTCGCACATACACTTAACAATACAGTTGTCGCTCCGCCGAGAATGCTGATTGCATTTCTTGAAAATAACCTGCAGGCAGACGGCACCGTAAAGGTTCCGAAGGTTCTGCAGCCATATATGGGCGGCAAGGAAGTTCTGGTCCCGAAGCATAGGAAATGAAACCTGTTTCGTGACTTTATGAAAGGCTTTTATGCATACATATCTGGAATCAGTCGGCTTTCAGCGAATAGGCAGCAATCGCGAAATGGAGCGGATCACCCGCGATACGGTGCTCCATTTTGACCATAAGACCTTGTTTCGGAACGGCCACGGCCGTATATGCGGCGAATTTTCAAAGGAATACGGCCGGGATATGGGAATTACTGTCGTCGGAGAGTTTGACGACGCGGGAAATTTCCATCCGGAGTATTCATTTCCGTATTTCAGCGGCGCAACGATCAGTATGCACCAGGAGGTGGACTTCGAGAAGCGCGCGGAATCTGAATCCTATGAGGGATGTTGTGAGGATCCCCGGCTAGGGGCGACTGTCATTTTTTATCTGATTAATGCGGGACAGTACCGCAGGATTACGGACATTGGGGCTGGGGAGACACAGGATCCCGATGCGGCTCTGTTTACGCAGACGGGAGAGCTGCCGGTCAAATTGTCCGCGCTCGCAAAGAACGGGACGATTCTTCTTCCTGTTTATAAGACGGAGGAAGATCAAAGGGAGTACCAGAAGCAGCAGAACAATCATCTGAAGCTCATTTCTGCGGCGCGCAATGGTGATGAGGCGGCAATCGAGAGCCTGACAGCGGAGGATATGAACGATTATCAGGTGATCACAAAGCGTCTTGAGGATGAAGATGTGCTCTCGATTGTCGATACGAGTTTTCTTCCGTACGGCATGGAGTGTGATCAGTACAGTGTCATCGGCAACATCGTTTCCTGCGAAAGGGTAAAGAACCTGTATACGGGTGAGAATGTGTGGCAGATGCAGCTCGAGGTGTGTGATGTGTACCTGGATGTCTGTGTCAACGCGAAGCGGCTGCGGGGCGTTCCCAGGAAGGGCATGCGTTTCCGCGGCGATGTGTGGCTGCAGGGCATTGTGTATTTTAATGAGTGAATGTCTGTGAGTGGATGCTCATTCAATTCCTTCCGTGTCTCCACGCACCTCAGGTTTCCACACGTATAGTTCACGTATTTTCGAGCATAAATATTGGCAATCTGAAAACGGGACGCAAGGGAACCTTCGGAGGCTTTCGTCGGAATACATTTTCTGATTTCTTCCGCTAACAGAGAGTCAAGTTGCTTTCTGGTTTTCTGGCATTCTTTACCATTCTTTCTGCCGGAACGGAACAGTCTAACAGCGAGGCTTGTGATATCGAAAGACCCGATTCTGCCTGCGCTGTACGGGAGCATCAGATGCGTGCCATATGGATGATTGTCTCAAGCAGCTTATGATAAGCCGCTTTCCATGATTCCGGCGCACTCATATAATAATCCCCGCGAGATGGTCACACTCATGCTGGATGATCTGTGCCGTCCATCCGGAATAACTCTGACGGCGCCTCTTCCAGCTGCTGTCATAGTATTCGACTTCGATATTCTGATACCGCGTGGTTTTCCGGACACCAGGCAGGGACAGACAGCCTTCTTCCGTCTCATACGGCGTGTCTTTTCTCACAATGACAGGGTTATACATCACAACATTCATGATGCCCATGTTGACAATGATGATTCTTTTCTTTACACCAATCATATTGGCCGCCATGCCGACGCAGTGATCCTGGTTGGCCTGCAGGGTATCCATGAGATCCTGTCCGACGGACAGATCCTGCCTCGTTGCTGCCTCAGATTTCTGTCCGAGAAAAAATACATCTTTTACTATCGGTTTAATCATTCAGTCTTCTCCATCTCAATTTTTCTGTGGAGATCAGAGATCACATCTCCGAGCTTATGCTTTTTCAGGCTCTCTTCAAAATCTTTCTGAACATCCTGCAATTTGCCATACAGCGCGGCGTGGATATTTCTGCCGACCGGGCACAGAGGGTTCGTATTGTCATGGAAGTGGAAGAGATCTTCCTTGTTCTTCTCCACAGCTTCATACACATCATAAAATGTAATCTGATCCAGTGGCCTTGTGATCGCAATGCCTCCCGGACCTCTCTTGATTTCAATCAGCCCGGCATTTTTGAGATCCGACATAAGATTCCGGATGATCACCGGGTTGCTCCCGATGCTTGACGCAAGAAAATCACTGGTCACCTTTTCCTCTTTGCCAAAATATTCCACCGCCGCCAGGATGTGAATTGCTATTGTAAATTTCGTTGATATCTGCATAAAATTTCTCCCTCGATCATACATTTCGATACAGCTGTATAAAACATCTTTCCTTTATCATACATTCGTTGCATCTGTATAAACCCCTCTTTCGTACATTACATCAATTTTGGCATTGCCCCGTCCGGGCATTTGTACCCGATGGATATAAAATCTCCCGGTAAATTTCCCGATCGCTCTCCTTAAACACATTGAAAATGACGCGGTGCACGGAGGACTCCGGATGTGCATCAAGCCGGCCTCTTACCGTACTCACGGCAATTTCTGCCGCCTTGTCCTGCGGAAAATGGAAAACACCGGTGGATATGCAGCAAAACGCAACAGATTCCAGCTGATGACCGGAGGCTGTGGAAAGAACCGACCGATAGCAGGAGGCCAGCAGTTCCTTATCTTTCCCCGTGAGCCAACCGGACACAATCGGTCCAACCGTATGAATCACATAGTGCGCGGGGAGATTATAGCCCGGCGTGATCTTTGCCGCGCCAGTGGGCTCCTCATGTCCCTGCTCTTTCATGATCTGATAACACCTTTCCCGCAGTTCCACACCTGCCATGGTGTGAATCATGTTGTCTATGCAGCCATGAAGCGGAGAGAAGCACCCGAGCATCTGGGAATTGGCAGCATTCACAATCGCATCGACCTTAAGCGTTGTGATATCCCCCTGCCATAGAAAAAGACGATGATCCAGCCCGGCCGGCGGCAGGTCCGCTGCCTCTGTGATTCCCTTTTCCCCGGTGATGCCTTTTAAGATTTCCGACTGCACCGTATAAAAATTATCCGGTAATGTATGCCCGGTATCCCCGGACGGCATACGGACATTGCAGAGCGCCCGATAGAGATCAAATGCCTGCTTTGGGTCATCTGGAAGAGCATATCCCGCATACTCCGGCATTTCTGTTTCCAGACACTTAATTAGAAAATGAAGTTTGTCCTTCTGCTCATTATCATTCATATCATTTTCCTCCTGCAACCGTTAATCTGACCTCGTCAGATTAATAAATTATGTCTGTATGTCTCTGACCTTTGATTGAAAAGCGGGTTCTCTGACCTTATTGTCGCTGAAAATTATGCCCTCAGATCATTTTATCACGCCACAGAATCATACAAGCAGACAATGAAATTGCCTTCAAACTCCAAGCATATTCAAAACTTCTCCGATTCCCTTATCAATGCACACACTCCGCTTCACGATCTCCCGGCTGCAGCCAGCTTCGCCCAGGTTTATGCACGCATAGAAGGCATTCGGATTCTTTTTTGTGTATTCCCAGAATGGAAATTTTATAATGACGGGCGTGTTCATGCCGACCCCGAGTTCCAGATACAGAACGCGAAGCCGTTCGTGCCGGCGCAGGAATTCCTGATACCGCTCCGCCGCCTGATGCCAGCCCTCATCCTCGACAAAGCTGTCGTCGCAGCGAAGATTCGTAGTCATCAACTGTCCATCATCCGGACATACCGGAACAAGATCAGACGGCACCGTCATTCTGACATTTGTATCCTTCGGGACAATCAGTTCTCCATTCTTTTCGATCTGATATCCTTCCGCAAGAATCATCCTGCGGATGACCTCGTAGTTATCGTAGGTCCTGTTTTTCGCTTCTTTGCCAGGGGAACTGCTCTGGAACAAGCCATAATCACCCTGTGTATAGAAAAGGCGCTTCTTATCGAAACCGCTCCTCTGAAAGCAATGATCCACATTGGTCGTCAGGACAAAATAATCTTTATCCTTTACCAGTGCAAACAGTCGCCCGTAGAGATCTGACGGGATCGGCGCGTACCGGTTGATCCAGATATTCCGGCACCAGTATCCCCAGAATTCTTCCATCGTCTGATACGGATAGAAGCCTCCGGAATACATATCCCGAAACCCATATTTTCTCTCAAAATCGGCAAAATATTTCTCGAATCGCTCTCCCGAGTAGGTATATCCTGCCGCGGTCGAAAGACCGCTTCCTGCTCCGATCACAACCGCATCCGCGTTTGTAAGCTGTTCCTGCAGCACGGAGATTTTTTGACCAAAGTTCATTTTCAGACCATTTGTCATGATCGTATCTGGATTAAAATAAAACACCAGGTGCTCCTCCTATAATAAAAATGAGGGAAACTTTTTTCCGCCGTCTCAGCCTGCGACTTCTCCACATGCCGCGCCGCAGTACTCGCAGTCCTTCAGCTTTCCTTCCGGAAGGAAGCACATCCTGCGCTGTTTTTCGACCAGCTTCTTCACAAAACCTGTCGCCGGTTTCTCGAGCAATTCCTTCGGCGTCCCGAACTGCTGGATTTCTCCGTGATCCATCACCAGTACCTTTGTACCGAGATTCAAGGCTTCTTCAATGTCATGCGTGACAAAGAGAATCGTGATTCCAGTTTTCTTATGAATCTCCTTCAGCTCCTTCTGGAGCTGTTCCCTGGTAATCACATCCACCGCGCCAAAAGGCTCATCCATGAGCAGAATATCCGGAGATGCCGCAAGTGCTCTGGCAATCCCGACCCTCTGCTGCTGTCCGCCGGAAAGCTCTGAGGGGTAGCGCTCCTTCATAGATGGATCCAGTCCGATGATCTGCATCCATTTGTCCACTGCCTTTGCTGTCCTTTCTTTATCCTTCTTATTGAGAAGGCTCGGAACATAAGAGATATTCTGCTCTACCGTCATATTGGGAAATAGAACACTTCCCTGAATTGCGTAGCCGATCCCGCGGCGCAGCGCAATCAGATCCTTGTTCCGGATATTTTCCCCATCGACCAGAATGTCGCCGCTCGTCGGCTGAATCAGACCATTGATCATTTTCAGTGCCGTTGTTTTGCCACATCCGGAGGAACCGACGATGGTGATAAATTCGCCTTTACCGATTTTAAGATTTAAATCCGGGATAACGACGGTATCCCCGTACGATTTCCGGATATGCCGGAACTCAATTGCTGTATTCATTTTTATTTCACCAGCCCCTTCTCAGTCAGAAAGGCCCTCGCCACGTCCGCAGGCTCCTTCTTTTCCGTTTCTACTTCGTAATTCATTTCCTGCATATCGGCTTCTGTCAGAATTTTGTCAAATTTCTGCAGTGCTGTTTGAAGCTCCGGATACTTGTCAAGAATCTCCTGGCGAACGACAATGCCGCATTGATAGGACGGATACATTTGTTTGTCGTCATGAAGCACTGTCACATTCGCCTGGGAAAGTTGCCCGTCTGTCGTATTCACAGGCATGATATCGATCTTTCCGCTGTTTATCGCCTGATATTTCAATCCCATGTCCATGTCGCTGGTCGATTTGAAAGTGAGTCCGTAGGTGCTGCAGAGCTTGTCATAGCCGTCCTGCCGCTCAAAGAAATCATACTCAGCGCCGAAAACCAGCTTTCCGTTGACTTTCTGCAGGTCAGAATACGTCTTAAGTCCATACTGATCCGCAATCTCTTTCCGGACTGCAATGCCGTAGGTATCATTGAAGCCCAGCATCACATCCCAGGTAAGCCCCAGCTTGTCCTGATATTCTTTCTGCAGTTTCTCGAACTGATCCTCCGAATACAAGCTATCCCGCTTCAAGACCATGTTCCAGCCGGTTCCGGTGTATTCCGGATAGAGATCAAATTCTCCGCTCTCCATAGCCGGTTCAATGTTGGATGTGCCGCCGCCGACACCCTGCGTCAGATCTACAGTCAGATCCGTATCCTGTTCAATTACCATTTTCAGCATCTCTCCGAGAATGTACTGCTCGGTCATCGGCTTCGTAGCCAGATGAATCACCTTATTGCTCCGGCGGGGAATCGCGATGCCTGCAATCAGGCAGGCAATCAAAGCGACAGCTGTCACAGCCATGATCCGGTTCTGTTTTTTTGCCTTCTTTCCATGCAAGTTCAGTCTCTTCTCTGCAAAGCCAAGAAGAAAATCCACTACAAGGGCCAGAATGGCAATCAGAAGGCTTCCTGCAATCGTCATTGCCGCATTATTCGTTGTAATGCCGCGGTAGATCGCGACGCCAAGACCGCCGGCGCCGATGAAAGACGCGATACCTGCAAGAGCGATTGTCATCGTAACCATGTTCCGGATACCGGAAAGGATCACCGGCATCGCCAGCGGAAGCTGCACACGGAACAGAATCTGTTTCTTCGTGCTGCCCATACCTTTTGCCGCTTCCAGGATCGCAGGATCCACGTTGGTCATGCCTGTATACGTATTCCGCACCATCGGGAGCAACGCATAGATGGTCAGTGCGATCACTGCCGTCGCATTACCGATTCCGGAAAAGGGGATCAGAAAACCCAGCATCGAAATCGAGGGTATGGTATAGAGAAAGTTAATGACGCCAAGTGTCGGCTTTGCGCTCTTCTGATATTCACTGATCAGAATCCCGACAAGTCCTCCGAACACGATGGCAATCAGAATTGCCGCGATCGAAATCTCGATATGCTCAAGGAGCAGTTTTCCAAAAAAATCCCATCTTGTGGTTAGTAAGATCCAAATATCCTTCAGCATCTTATTCTCCTCTGTGCACGATTGCCTGAACCGGGCAGTTCTCGAAGCAGAGTCCGCAGTGCAGGCAGTTCTCCTGATGGATCAGGAATGGTGTTCCCTTCGTAATGCACTGCTGTGGACAGCCGCGCATACACTTTCCGCAGCCGATACAGGCGTCGGTGATCAGGAAACCCTTTTCACGCGGTGCGCAACAGCTTTTTGTTCCTTTTCCTGCATCCTGCGGCTCCTCGTCCGAAGCTTCCGCCCTGCCAAACACAAAGCTTTCACGATATATCGGGCTTTTTCCGAGATCAAAGAATTCCAGTTCTCCTTTGCTGATACAGAACGGTTCCAGAATATAGCGGCTTTCTCCCGGATACACGCCGTTCATCACCGGATTCTCCTCAAAAATGCGGTCAATCCAATGTCTCTGATCCGCAAGTTTTTTTGCCTTACCCGACAGCCGGACCATTTGAAAATCCTTATTGAGGCCGGTGACGGCAACGTCCGGGTGTTTCAGGAGCTGACGGTAAAAATCTTTTCCGCGGCCGGTGCAGAAATACAGCTTATCCTGCTCTACGATCATCACGTCGATGATCCGGACCTCCGGTTTTCCCTCATCATTCACTGTGGCAAAGGCCACATCCTTAATCCCCCGCAGAATATTAAGACAGCTTTGAGCATTCATATGCTTTCCTCCTCGTATACCTTACATCGCCATGATCTATTAAAATTTTCCGGAATTTACCAGCTCCGGGCGTCCAGGTACAGGCTCCTTATTCCTCCAGTCCTCGACAATCCGTTCATTTGTATCAGAATGGAAGATGTCCATTGTTACCCATGCAGTTGTCAAGCACCTCCTGCACTTCACCATCGCGAATTCCTCTCAGATAAAGATTCTTTACATATTCTCTACATTTTCTATGTTCTTCAGCATCTCGTACGCTCCTTTCCAGCTGCAATTTACATTCTTTTGATGTAATATATAATATTACATCAGCTTTGTCAAGCCTTTTCTCCGGAATATCAGGACAGAATCGTTTGCCACTCTTGTGAGCCATATTCCTGCTCCAGGTAACTATTTGTAGCCCCTGCTGGTTCTTCTTTAGCGCTATATCCGAATTCTTTTGCAAAGTTAGGTTGCAAAGTTATTCTATTTTATCCGTTGTTAGCTATATTGAACTATGATATTCTTGAGATGATCAGGCACCGATAAACTCAACTGTACAACAAGGAACAAGCAAATACGACAGCATATCCAAAAGGAAGGTATTGGGCGATGAGATTGGTGAAGGACTTTTTTGTCAAACGCGCAAGTCGGAAGGTTTGCTGGGCAAATTCATGCTAAGCACAATGAATTCCGGTCACGCGAAGCTGGCGGACTGGGGCATGAATCACTTATCTGAAGTTACACCAGAGGAAATTATCGAGCTGGGATGCGGTGCGGGGCGTAACGCCGGAGAACTGCTCAGGCGCTATCCGGATGCCCGGCTGACGGCGATCGACTACTCGCCTCTTTCCGTGGAAAAAGCGACACAAATAACGCATACGTTTATGTTGACGGTATTTACCTGAAACGCAGCTGGGGCGGCGAAGTGCAGAACGTGTCCGTCCTTGTTGCTATCGGCGTATCTACAGACGGCTATCGCGAGATCATCGGCGCTGTGGAAGGCATGAAGGAAGATTTTGAAAGCTGGCATAACTTCTTTATCTGGCTTAAAGAGCGGGGCCTTACAGGAGTCAGACTAATCGTTGGTGATAAGTGC
>ONSX01000120.1 GCA_900320615.1 uncultured Eubacteriales bacterium | reverse complement strand
CAGGACGTTCATGACGGCCTGTGTGCCGACGATCTGAGAGGACGGCGTGACAAGCGGCGGCTCACCCATGTCCTTGCGGACTCTCGGAACCTCCTCGAGAACCTGATAGAACTTATCCTCTGCGTTCATCTTCTTCAGCTGGTTTGTCAGGTTAGAGAGCATTCCGCCCGGGACCTGATACTGAAGGGTCTTGATGTTGACGCCGAGGTTCTTCGGGTTCATAAGGCCGTCCTTGAGGTACTTCTCGCGGATCGGACGGAAATAGTCAGCGATCTCGCAGAGCGCGTTGATGTCGAGTCCTGTATCATACGGTGTGCCCTTCAGTGCCTCGACCATAACCTCTGTAGCCGGCTGTGATGTGCCGAGCGCAAACGGGCTCATTGCCGTATCGATGATGTCGACGCCAGCCTCAATGGCCTTCAGGTATGTCATGGACGCAACACCAGAGGTGTAGTGCGTGTGCAGCTCGATCGGCAGTTTCGTATTCTTCTTGAGTGCCGTGACGAGCTCTGTCGCCCTGGCCGGAAGCAGGAGACCCGCCATATCCTTGATGCAGATGCTGTCCGCGCCGAGGTTCTCGATCTCCTTTGCCTTGCTGATCCAATAATCCATCGTGTACGCATCGCCGAGTGTGTAGCACAGAGCGACCTGCGCCTCGCACTTGCCGTTCTCTTTCTTCGCTGCCTTGACAGCAGTCTCAAGGTTGCGCATATCATTCAGGCAGTCAAAAATACGGATGATGTCGATGCCGTTTGCGACAGATTTCTGAACGAAGTACTCGACGACGTCGTCCGGATACGGCTTGTATCCGAGGATGTTCTGTCCACGGAAGAGCATCTGCAGCTTCGTCTTCTTGAAACCCGCGCGGAACTTGCGGAGTCTCTCCCACGGATCCTCATCCAGCACTCTACTGCGCGATATCCGATTTCATCCATTTTCGGGACGATCGGAAGCATCTCTTCCGTCGTCATCCGGGTTGCGATCAGAGACTGATGTGCATCACGCAGAACGGTCTCTGTAATCTTTACAGGTTTAGCCATGTCTATCTCCTTTATTATAATCAGATGCCGTAGATCGCCATGAATGTACCTGCGGCGACTGCAGTACCGATAACGCCTGCGACGTTCGGTCCCATAGCGTTCATGAGCAGGAAGTTTGTCGGATCCGCCTCGGCACCGACCTTCTGGGATACGCGCGCCGCCATCGGAACCGCCGAGACACCGGCTGATCCAATCAGCGGATTGATCTTGCCATGCGTGACATTCTTCAGCAGCTGGCCGAGCCATACGCCTCCGGCTGTACCAAAGATGAAAGCGACAAGTCCGAGAACGACAATCTTCAGCGTATTGACATTCAGGAACGCAGAGGCACTCGTCGTCGCGCCTACGGATGTTCCGAGAAGGATGACGACGATGTACATCAGCGCGTTCGAGGCTGTCTCTGTGAGCTGCTTGACAACGCCCGATTCACGGAACAGGTTGCCGAGCATCAGCATACCGACCAGAGGAGCCGTCGTCGGAAGGATCATGCAGACAACGATCGTGATCACGATCGGGAACAAAATCTTTTCGAGTTTTGATACCGGACGCAGCTGGCTCATGTGGATCTTTCTGTCCTTTTCGGATGTAAAAAGCTTCATGACCGGCGGCTGGATGATCGGGACGAGGGACATATAAGAATATGCCGCAACGGCGATCGGTCCCAGCAGACTTGTCTGTCCGAGCTTTGTCGCAAGGAAAATGGATGTCGGGCCGTCAGCGCCGCCAATGATGGAAATGGCTGCCGCTGACTTTCCGTTGAAGCCCATGAGGATCGCGAGGAAATACGCGACGTAGATACCGAACTGAGCCGCAGCGCCCATCAGGAATGAGATGGGGTTTGCGATCAGCGGACCGAAATCCGTAAGAGCACCGACGCCCATGAAAATCAGGGACGGAAGGATACTCCATTTATCGAGTGTGTAGAAGTAATACAGAAGACCGCCTGTGCCGTTGGAACTGTCAGCCGGGTTCAGCATGATGTCCGGATAGATATTCACCAGGAGCATGCCGAACGCGATCGGAACCAGAAGCAGAGGCTCATAATCTTTTGCGATCGCCAGATACAGGAACACCAGAGCGACAACAATCATGACGTAGTTACCCCACGTCAGGTTCGAGAAGCCGGTCTGCTGAACCAGATTTGACAGAGTGTCAAGAATACTCATTGAAATTCCTCCAGAAAAGTCAGTTCATCGTAGCCAGGACATCGCCTGTCTCGACCTGGTCGCCCGCCGCCACATTGATCGTAGCAATTGTTCCGTCCTGCTGAGCGACGACCGGAATCTCCATCTTCATGGACTCGAGAACGACGATTGCGTCGCCTGCCTTGACGGCTGTTCCTGCCGGAGCGGAGATCGAGAGAACCTTGCCCGGAACGGATGCCGTGACCTCTACCTTGCCCGCATTGCCAGCCGCTGCAGCTGCCTTCTTCGGAGCCGGGGCCGCTGCCTTCGGAGCCGCTGCCGGAGCCGGTGCTGCTGCCGGAGCCGGTGCTGCCGCCGGAGCTGTCTCTGTGCCTTCTTCAACTGTTACACTGTAAGCGGTGCCATTGACCGTAATTGTATAATTTTTCATTTTCCTGTCCTCCTGATGCGCATTAGCGCCATTTATTGCTGCGAAGCCGTCTGATCGAGCGTACCCGGAAGCCCTCCGGTGAAGTGCCCTCTGCGGCCGCAATCGCTGCCGCGATAACTGCGACAAGCTCTTCCTGATCTGAAAGTTCTTCCGATTCCGTGCTCTCCGCCGGTGCTGCTGCCGCAGGTTCCGGTGCCGGAGCTGCCTCCTGCTTTGCCGTCTTGTCCTTGTTCTGAGGCTTCTCACTGCTGCCGACAAAACGGAAACAGTAAATGACAAGGCTCAGGAAAATAAGGATTACGAAGACGACGATCAGGCCTGTTGCCGTATTGATGCCGGCTGTCTTCATCTTCGATCCGACCGTCTCCCTGGAATCATCGGAATACTCTCCGATTGTTGTGGAGACCGCCGTGAGCTGGTCGTTGTATGTGATGGTGAGGATCATCTGGTTGCCCTCATCAACATTTTTGCTGTTGGAGAGGATGATCTGATCGGAATAGACACCATCGGACTTTGTCGCGTCAAGGACCTTCGCGGAAGCAACCTCGCCGTACTCATCGACAAATTCCTTCCAGCGGACGCCCCAGTCATTGTCAAATGTGACAGAGACGACCGTATTGCCTGACGCCTCAGCCGTTTCGAAATCCTCATACGTGTATTTCGTCATGAGGTTCGCGAAGTTCTGTGTAAAACTCGTGATATCCCTGATGTTCTGCGCCTCAATCTCGGACTGCGCCTCATCTTCCTTCTGGGAGGATGTCTTCTCGCAGCCGGTCATCGCGAACGCGGCGAGCGTCACGCAGACGAGAACGAGCAGCAGATTTTTAAGTTTTTTCATGAAAGCCGCCTTTCTCAGACCGTACCATGCTTCTTGTCCGGGCGGTCTTCCCTCTTCGTGTAAAGCATTTCAAATGCACCGATCACATATTTTCTTGTGTCCTCATCGGCGATGATTGTGTCAACATAGCCGCGTCTCGCAGCAGAGGAAGCGTTCAGCTGAAGTGCACTGTACTCCTCTTCTGTCTTCTTCAGTTCATCGGCACCTTTTCCTGCAGCGATGATCTTCGCGGCCATCGGTGCCTCCATGGCGCCGATCTCAGCATCCGGCCACGCATAGACCATATCCGATCCGATGCTCTTTGAGCCCATCAGAAGGCCTGCGGAACCGATTGCCTTTCCAGTCACAACAGTAACCTTCGGGACAGTCGCAGACGCATATGCGTACGCAAGAGAAGCGCCTTCCCGCGGGATTCTTCTCTCCGAGCACTCGCATGCGTGGAAGCCGCTCACGTTCGCAAGCGTAAGAACCGGGATGTTGAACGCATCACAGAACGCAATGAAAGATGCTGCCTTCTCTGCGTCCCTTGCGCGAAGCGCACTCTCTGTTCCGCGGTTTGCCACAGCGCCGACCGTATAGCCGTTCAGTCTGATAAAGCCCGTCACCATGCCCGTTGCATATCCAGCCTTTGTCTCGAAGAACTGGCCGCCGTCGCTCAGGACGCGCAGCGTCTCCGCAGCATCCGCGATTGTTCCTGCGAGGCCCGCGCAGACGCGGTTCAGGTCATCGGCGCAGTCCTCTGCCGTACCTTCGTCCTGGTTGTTCAGCGGAAGCAGGCCGACAAGCTTTCTGACGGCAGAAGCGACCTCTTCCTCGCTGCCGACAAAGTCAATATTTCCAGCCTCATACTGGAACTCCGGTGCCGATGTGTCCTTCTTGTCCGCATTGTTGCCCGGAATTGCGTCCGGAGAATTGACAAATACACGGCCCTTATCAGCCACCGCGAATGTAAAGTCAGACAGGGCTGTCACAACGGAAAGTCCGCCGCCCGCATTGCCGCAGACAACTGTGATCTGCGGGATCAGTCCGGACGCCGCAGCCTGATTTCTCATAATCTGTCCGAGCGCGTCGAGCGCGTCTGTAGACTCCTCGAGTCTGAGTCCGCCGCAGTCAAGCAGACCAATCACCGGTGCGCCAGTCTTCTCGGCAAGGGAATACACCCGCGCAATTTTCTTCGCGTGCATCTCGCCGACGGTTCCGTTCAGAACGCTCACGTCCTGGCTGTAGATGTAGACGAGGCTGCCGTCAATCGTGCCATATCCGGTGATTACACCATCGGACGGAGTCTCTCTGGCAGAGAGGTTGAAATCCGTGGCACGTGCTGTTACAAGGCCGCCGATTTCGACAAAGCTGTTTGCATCAAGCAGAGCGTTGATCCTGCTGCCTGCTGCGCTTAAAGTCTCACTCATCTTAAGT